>PLUT01000296.1:0-2968 GCA_003162875.1 Granulicella sp. | reverse complement strand
GCGGGATTTCGCGGCGCGAATCAAAGACGCTGGGAAACTTCTGGGTGGACCTGACGCGCGGGACGCTATGGGTGCTGTTGCCGATCTGCATTGTGTCTGCGCTGGCGCTGGTGTCGCAGGGCGCGATTCAGAATTTGAAACCGTATGACACGGTGACGCTGGTCGAGCCGCAGACGGTAACCGCGCCCGGTGCGGATGGGAAGCCGGTGACGACGAAGGTGACAACGCAGACGATCGCGCAGGGGCCGCTGGCGTCGCAGGAAGCCATCAAGATGTTGGGGACCAACGGCGGCGGTTTCTTCAACGCGAATAGCTCTCATCCGTTTGAGAATCCGACCCCGCTGACCAACCTGATCGAGATGCTTTCGATGTTTCTAATCCCGGCCGGCCTGACGGTGACGCTGGGTAAGATGGTGGGTTCGCGGGGCCACGGATGGGCTGTCTTTGCTGCGATGTCGGTGCTATGGTTCGCGGGCGTGGCAACCTGTTACTGGGCAGAGGCGCAGCCGAATCCGCTGCTGCATGGCGTGGATCAGCGCGTGGCGCAGATGGGAGCGGCGCAGTCGCCGGGCGGCAATATGGAGGGCAAGGAGGTGCGCCTCGGGATTACCAACTCCACGTTGTTTGCCACGGTGGCGACGGATACCAGCACGGGCGCGGTGAACTCGATGGAAGACTCCTACATGCCACTGGGCGGGATGGTGCCGCTGGTGAACATGATGATGGGCGAGGTCATCTTCGGCGGAGTCGGCTCAGGCATGTACGGGATGTTGATCTTAGTCATCGTGACGGTGTTCATCGCGGGGTTGATGGTTGGGCGAACGCCGGAGTACCTGGGCAAGAAGGTACAGGCGTATGAAGTGCAGCTGTCCATGCTCTACGTGCTGATCTTTCCGTTGATTATCCTGGGGTTTGCTGCGGTGTCGGTGTTGGCGCCGAGCTTTGGGACGTCGAGCCTGGCGAACCACGGGCCCCATGGATTGTCGGAAATTCTGTATGCATACACCTCGGCAGCGGCGAACAATGGATCGGCGTTTGCCGGGCTGAATGCGAACACTCACTGGTACAACGCGACGCTGGGGATCACAATGCTGACCGGCCGCTTCCTGATGATAGTGCCGATGCTGGCCGTGGCGGGAAGTCTTGCGACCAAGAAGATCGCGCCGCCGTCGCTGGGCACGTTTCCAGTGAATTCAACGCTGTTTACGGTGCTACTGGTAGGCGTGATTCTGATCGTCGGCGCGTTGACGTTCTTCCCTGCGCTCAGTCTCGGACCTATTCTCGAACACCTGCTGCTGCGTGCGGGAACCAGCTTTAGTTAGTCAGCGAGTTAGCAAGTCAGCGAGTTAGCGAGAGACAGGAGATTTTATGAGTGCGGCAACTACAGGGACGGAGAAAAAGAGGAACTTGTTCGATGGGGCGATCGTTCGCCGCGCGGCGGTGGATGCACTGAAGAAGCTGGATCCCAGAGTGCAGGCGAAGAACCCAGTGATGTTTGTTGTGGAGGTGGGCAGTGTCGTCACCACACTGTTGCTGATACTGCCGCACGGTTCTACCCATTTTGCGTTCAACCTGCAGATCACGCTGTGGCTGTGGTTCACGGTGCTGTTTGCGAACTTCGCTGAGGCGATGGCGGAGGGTCGTGGCAAGGCCCAGGCGGATGCGCTGCGCAAGGCGAAGTCGGAGACAACGGCGTACAAGCTGAAGCCGAATGGCGAGGGGGAAGAGGTTGCAAGCTCGCATCTACGCGTGGACGACAGAGTCCGCGTGGTCGCCGGGCAGATGATTCCTGGTGATGGCGAGGTGATCGAGGGCGTCGCGTCGGTGGACGAGTCGGCCATCACCGGTGAGTCGGCACCCGTCATCCGCGAGGCTGGCGGCGACCGGTCGGCGGTGACCGGCGGCACGCGCGTGCTCAGCGATGTGATCGTAGTGCGGATCACGGCGAACCCTGGCGAGACGTTTCTGGACCGCATGATCGCGCTCGTCGAAGGTGCCGAACGGCAGAAGACGCCCAACGAGATTGCCCTGAATATTCTGCTGGCCGGACTGACCATCATCTTTCTGCTGGCCGTGGTCACGCTGGAGCCTTTCGCGGTGTACTCCGGTGCGCCGCAGACGGCGTTCGTGCTGATCTCGCTGCTTGTGTGCCTGATCCCAACCACCATCGGCGGTCTGCTCTCGGCGATCGGCATCGCCGGCATGGACCGTCTGGTGCAGCACAATGTGCTGGCCGTCTCCGGGCGCGCGGTGGAGGCTGCGGGCGACGTGAATACGCTGCTGCTGGACAAGACCGGGACCATCACGCTGGGCAATCGGCATGCGTCGGAGTTTCTCACCGCGGCGGGCGTGAGCAGCGAAGATCTGGCGGATGCAGCGCAGTTGTCGAGCCTGCCGGACGAGACGCCGGAGGGGCGGTCGATTGTGGTGCTCGCGAAGGAGCAGTATGGGCTGCGGGGGCGCGAGCTGGCGCACCTGAACGTGGAGTACATCCCGTTCAGCGCGCTGACGCGCATGAGCGGCATCGACATGGACGGGCGCAGCATTCGCAAGGGCGCGGCGGACGCGATCGCAGGCTATCTGAAAGAGAATGGGTCGATATTGCCAGACGAGGTAAGGACCACTGTGGATCAGGTCGCGCGCAGCGGTGGCACTCCGCTGGTGGTTGCGGAGAATGGCCGCGCGCTGGGCGTGATCCACCTGAAGGACATCGTGAAGGGCGGCATGAAGGAGCGCTTCGAGCAGTTGCGCGCGATGGGCATCAAGACCATCATGATCACGGGCGACAACCCGCTGACCGCTGCGGCGATTGCGCGCGAGGCGGGCGTGGACGACTTCCTCGCCGAGGCCAAGCCCAAGGACAAGATGGACCTGATCAAGCGCGAACAGGCGCAGGGCAAGCTGGTGGCGATGACGGGCGACGGTACCAACGACGCGCCAGCTCTGGCCCAGGCCGACGTAGGCGTGG
>PLUT01000285.1 GCA_003162875.1 Granulicella sp. | reverse complement strand
ATTGCCGGGGACCCCGATTGATGGCGTGGTGCGCGAGCGCGCGGTGAAGATCGAGGGCGATCCAGCGCATCCGGTGACGCAGGGCTTTTTGTGCGGCAAGGTGGCGCAGTACCTGGAACGCATCTACTCGCCGGAGCGGCTGCTGTATCCGATGAAGCGCCGGGCGGGCGCGGCGAAAGGGCCGGCGGGCTACGGCGGAGTGAAAGGCCGCGAGGCGGATGCGTTCGAGCGCATCACGTGGGACGAGGCGCTGGGGCTGATCGCGGAGCGGTTGACGGCGATTGCAGCCGAGTTTGGCCCGGAGAGCGTGCTGCCGTACAGCTACGCGGGAACGATCGGGCAGCTTGGCTACGGGTCGATGGACCGGAGATTTTTTCACCGGATGGGTGCGTCGCAACTGGCGCGGACGATTTGCTCGGAGGCGGGCGGGGTCGCGTTCAAACAGGTCTATGGGGTGAAGCTGGGCACGCCGCCGGAAGATTTTGCGCGCGCGGGGCTGGTGATTGCGTGGGGCGCGAATATTCACGGCAACAATATTCATCTGTGGCCGTTTATTGAGCAGGCGCGGCGCAACGGCGCGCGGCTGGTGGCGATCGACCCGTACCGGACGCGGACGGCGGCGGTGGCGGACGAGCATCTGGCAATCCGGCCGGGCACCGACATCCTGCTGGCGCTGGCGATGATGCATGTGCTGTTCGCGGAGGGCCTGGAAGACGCNNGGTGACCGGGATTGCGGCGGAGACGATTCGGCGGCTGGCGCGGGAGTATGGCCGCGCAGGACGCGACCAGGCGGGTGAAGCAGTTCGAGGGCCGGCGGTGATTCGCCTGAACTACGGCATCCAGCGCAGCGAGTATGGCGGCACGGCGGTGCGCGCGGTGGCCATGCTGCCGCTGATCACCGGCGCATGGCGGCGGCGCGGCGGCGGGTTGCAACTCTCCACCAGCGGCGCGTTTCCCTTCAACGAGAACGCGCTGCAGATGCCGGAGTTGATGCGGGCGAGTTCGCTGGGGCGCGCAGCGCGGACGGTTAATATGAGCCGGTTGGGCCATGCGCTGACGGAGTTGGGACAGGGAACAGGAGCGCTGCGGAATGACAAAGCAGGAGAAGGGCCGCCGGTGAAGGCGCTGTTTGTTTACAACTCCAACCCCGCGGCGGTTGCGCCGAATCAAAATTCAGTCCTGCGCGGGATGATGCGCGACGACCTGTTCACGGTGGTGCACGAGCAGTTCTTTACCGACACGACGGATTACGCCGACGTGGTGCTGCCGGCGCCGACCTTTCTGGAGGTGAAGGATGTGCAGGGCGCGTACGGACACCTGTTCGCGCAGGTCTCGCAACCGGCGATTGCGCCGCTGGGCGAGGCGCGCAGCAACGTGCGGCTGTTCGGCGCGCTGGCCGAGCACATGGGATTCACGGAGAGCTGCTTCGGCGATACCGAGGACGAGCTGATCGAGCAGGCGCTGGCGGTGGACCCGGCCGATCCAAGGAGCGCATGGTTTGCCGGCATCACGCGGGAACGGCTGGAGCGCGAGGGCCAGGTGGCGCTCGAACTGCCGGCCAATGCGGCGGGCGAGGTGCTGCCCTTCTCCGACGCGTCGTGGTTCCGCACCGCAAGCGGCCGCGGCGAGCTGACGCCGGTCCCGGTGTTCACCGCGCCGGCTGAGTCGCGCGGCGGGACCGCGGCCAGCACCGGCCAGTATCCGCTGGAGATGCTGGCGCGCAAGTCGGACAACTACATGAACTCCACGTTTGCCAACATTCCGCGCCACCGGCGGATGGAGCAAGGGCACGCGGGCCTGCTGGAGATGCATCCGGCGGACGCCCGGGCGCGCGCGATTGCCGACGGCGACGCGGTGGAGGTCTTCAACGCGCGGGGCAGCCTGCGCCTGCGCGCGCGGATCGGCGACGCGGTGCCGCAGGGCGTGGTCTCGGCGCGGCTGGACTGGAACAAGCTGGCGAGCGGAAATGATGGCGGCGATATTCCCACATCTCAAAAGCGAGATGCTCACCCCAGCGAGCAAGCTCGCCGGGGACCCCGAGATGTGGGGCACCCGCACCCAGGCGGTGGGAACGTGAACGTGCTGACCAGCGAGACGCTGACCGATATTGGCGGTGGGGCGACGTTCTACTCGGTGCTGGTCGAGGTACGGGCGACCCGGCTGACGCCGGCTTGATCCTGCTAAGTATTACTTGGTATGATTCCTGCATTGGGGCGCCAGGAGGCCGGGATGAGGACGAGCAGGGTTCTTTCGATCACATTGCCGGAAGCAATGCTGAAGGAAGCAAAGAAGCGGGCGAATAAAGAGAATCGCACGATGAGCGAGCTAGTGCGCGAGGCGCTGCGGCGGTATGAGGCAATGCAGCGCTTGAGGGAACTCCAGGCCTACGGCAAGAAGCGCGCGGACGAGATGGGGATCCAAGAAGAGGACATCGATCGCCTCATTCACGAGTACCGCGCTGAACGACGTTCAAGGCGTGAGGAGGGCGGCCCGATCGAGCGCAAAGCGTCCTGATGCGGGTGGTGCTCGACACGAATGTCTTTGTCTCTGCTCTGGTACACGGCGGCAGGCCGCTGGAGGCAGTTGAGTTTTGCTTGAGTGGGGGCTGCGAACTGATCGCGAGTGAGCCGATCCTCGGTGAGCTGGCGGGGATTCTCTCCGGCAAATTCGGATGGCAGCAGCGCGAGATACGCGACGCCGTGGAAAGGATTCGGCAGTTTAGCGACGTAGTGAACCCGGCGATTGTTGTGACCGACTGCTCCGATCCGGACGACAACCGGATACTGGAGGCGGCGGTTGCCGGGACGGCGGAATGCATCGTCAGTGGAGACAAGCATCTGCGACGAATGAAGGCCTACCGCGGGATCGAGATCCTGAACGCCAGCGGCTTTCTGTCTCGCATGGGTCTCTGACGCCTCGGTTTTCTCCCCGTCGAGACTCGCGCTGAGCGGCTTTGCTCCCATATAATCGAACTTTCCCCAGGAGACAAGCCGGGGCACGATTCTAATAGCTGTTTTTTGACTGCAATGCAATGAGGGTGTGCGTATTTTTACCGTAGAGCGAGTAAGCGGAAGATTCCCGGGCAGCAGCCAACTCAAATTTGTGCGCACGCGCTCCCGCAGCCCCCGCATTGCTCCTGCTGTTGTTGTGGCGGGGCTTCTCGCCGCGTTATTGGCGGTACCGGCTGGGTGGGCGCAGGCCGTCCTGCAGGAGACGCCCGCCGCCGCTGAGGCGGTCCCCGCCGGGGCGCAGGTGCTGTGCGGACCGCAGGTGATTGGGCAGCGTCACATCCCCAAGGACTCGATCCTCGCCCGCATGGCCAGCCACCAGGGCGATCCCTACGATCCGGACACGGTCGAGCGCGACTTCAACTCCATCTGGAACACCGGCTACTTCGAGCGGGTGTGGATTGAACGGGTCGATGAGCCGGCCACGGCCGACTCTCCCGCCTGCGTGCAACTGGTGGTCCATGTGGTCGAGAAGCCCACCATCCGCACCATCGATTACCAGGGGCTGAACGCGGTCACCGTCTCGGACGTGGACGAGCGCTTCAAGAAGGCCAAGGTGGGCCTGGTGCCGGAGAGCCAGTTCGACTACACCCGCGTGATGCGCGCGGTGAGCGTGCTGAAGGACCTGCTCTCCGAGCACGGACACCAGTTCTCCACCATCACTCCGGTGATCAAGACCATTCCTCCGCAATCGGTGGGGCTGACTTTCAAGATCAAGGAAGGGCCGACGGTGAAGGTGGGCAAGATCACCTTCGACGGCAACTACAATCTGAACAACCGGATACTGCGCGAGGCCATGGTGAACTCGCGGCCCATCGGCATCCCGCACTCCATCATCCTGGAAGACCTGCTGGCCAAGACCTTCGATGCCAGCAAGCTGGACGAGGATACGGAGCGGGTGGCGATGGCGTATCGCGACCGCGGCTACTATTTGGCTCAGACCGGCGATGCGCAGACCCACGTGCGCGACTCCGGCGGGCTGAACTGGTTCACGCTGCAGCCGTCCAACGGCAAGCGCATCGACATCATGATCCCGGTGGAAGAGGGCGAGCGCTACCGGCTGGGCGGCATCACCTTCACCGGGGTGGATGCGTCGTGGAACCTGAAGGCGCTGCGCGCCCAGTTTCCCCAGAAGGACGGCGAGTGGTTCGACGCCTCCCTGATGCAGAAGGGCCTGAAGGCGCTGCGCGACGCGTTTGGCAGCCGGGGCTACATCAACATGGTGGCCGATCCGCAGCCCAAGCGCGACGACGCCAAGAAGCTGGTCTACTGGAACGTCGACGTGAATGAGGACAAGCAGTTCCTGGTCTCGCGCATCGAGTTCTCCGGCAATACCCGCACCCGGGACAAGGTAATCCGCCGCGAAATTGTCCTGGAAGAGGGCCAGGTCTACAGCAAGCAGTTGTGGGACCTCTCCGTGCTGCGGCTGAACCAGCTGGGCTACTTCGACACGCTGAAGGTGGACGACGACACCGAGATCCACCAGGACGCGGACAACGGCACCGTCGAGCTGCTGCTCAAGATCAAGGAGAAGGGGCAGAACTCCATCGGCGTCAACGGCGGCATCAGCGGCCTGTCGGGCACCTTCGTCGGGCTGGAATACTCCACCAACAACTTCCTCGGGCTGGGCGAGACGCTGTCGGCCAACGCCAACATCGGCGACCTGCAGCGCAATCTGAGCTTTGGATTCAACGAGCCTTATCTGCGCAACAAGCCGATTTCGGTAGGCATCCAGGTGTTCACGCGGAAGACGGATTACAACCCGGCCAAGTCGTATTCCATCTCCAACGGCACCTCCGCCAACATCTCCAACGCGCAGCAGTCGCTGCTGACCAATTACAACTCCGCCACCACCGGCTTCACCGTGTATGCCAGCGAGCCGCTGAAGCATCTGTTTGCCGGGCGCGGGGTCAGCCGCCTCGGCATCAACTACGGGCTGTCGCGCTCGTCGGTCACCACGTTCAACGACAATACGCGCAACATCTTCCAGTCGCTGGCCTTCCGTTCGGGCGTGGAAGGGCCCAACCAGTTGAGCGGCATTCTTACCTCGACCATTCAGCCCAGCTTCAGCTACTCCTCGCTGGACCGGCCGGTTGGAGCGATGACCGGCCGCGACTTCAACCTCTCCGTCCAGGTGGCCGGCGCGGGCGGCAATGTCAAGTACATCTCGCCGACGCTGGCCATCCGGCAGTACTACCGGGTCAAGGGCCTGAAGCTGAACCCCGAAGGCCGCAACGACTTGCAGTTCCGGCTGCAACTGGCGCACGTATCGGGATTCGGCGGCGAAGTGGCGCCGCCCACCAACCGCATGTACGGCGGCGGCGAGACCGACCTGCGCGGCTTCGACATTCGCGCCGCGACGCCCTACACCTTCGTGCCGGTCAAGGTGGATTTCAACCTGACCAATCCGGACGGGACCCTGGTGCCGCGCGATCCCACCAACCCCAGCCTGGGGAACATCGTAATTCCGCTGCCCATCTACCGCCCGGTCGCGGTCGGAGGCGACAGCCAGCTGACCTTCAACATGCAGTACCAGATTCCCATCGTCAGCACCGTGTCCTTCGACTTCTTTGCCGACTTCGGCTTGGACGGCGATCTGCAGAAGGGCCAGTTGCTGCAGAGCGTCTCGGGAGCGTCGGTGCTCTCCAGCCCGCTCTACGGCTGCCCCCAGTTCATCAACGGCGCGTGCTATGGCGGCCAGCAGGTAGCGGGGTTCTCGCCGCTACAGCTCAACACCATGCCGCACACCAACTTTGTCCCGCGCATGTCCGTGGGCGGGGAGATCCAGGCGATCCTGCCCATCATCAATGCGCCGATGCGGATTTTCTACGCCTATAACCCGCTGCGACTCTTTCGCGACGTGCCCCAGCAACTGGCGCTGCCCAATACCTGCGCCGCGGGGCAAACCGTCTGCTTCCAGAATCTCTTCCCCAACTCGGACGCGGGCCGCTTCAGCTACCAGGAAGCGCTGGCGGTGTACGGGCCGTCGTACCAACTGCGCGAGCCGCGCAAGACCTTCCGCCTGACTGTGGGAACAACCTTCTAAAGGCAGTTGTGAGTTGTGAGTTGGGCGGGGTGTGGTGAAAAAACCCTCAACTAACAACTGACAACTAG
>PLUT01000198.1 GCA_003162875.1 Granulicella sp. | reverse complement strand
CTCAGCGACCTGCACATGCCCGGCGCCGGCGACGGCCTCACCGTGGTCAGCGCCATGCGCCATGCCAACCCTGAAGCCATCACCATGCTGCTCAGCTCGTATCCCGCCATGGGCGCAGCCGCCAGTGCGATCGTGCTCCAGACCGATGAGATTCTGGTCAAACCGGCCGACGTTACCGCCCTGGTGGGAACCATCAAGCAAAGGCTGGCCGTTGGTCCCATCGGCACCCGGCCCATCGAAAGCGTCGCCGCAATCCTCGAGCGCTCGTCCCAGGCCACCATCGATGACTGGTACAGCCGCATCCAGGTGGACCCCCACATCACGTTCGTCCCCCTAAGCCGGGAGCAGCGCTGCGCCCATCTGCCGCAGGTGTTTCGCGATCTCGTCCATCGCCTCGGCGCAAGAAAAGAGCTTGGCACCAGGGAGCTGCGCTCCCCGGGCGCCGTGCAGCACGGGACCCTGCGCCGCCGCCAGGGCTACACCGCCGCCATGATCGTGGAGGAATCGCGTGAACTGCAGGTCAGCATCTTCCAGACCCTGCAAAACAACCTCAACTGCCTCGACTTCAGCACTGTCCTCCTCGGCGTCATGACCATCGCCGACGAGGTCGATTCCCAGCTCAGCCAGGCCATGCGGTGCTACTTCATGGAGGAGGCTCTCGAGGATTCCCCTGGCCCCCGCCTAATCCAGCCGATTCCCTCGCCCCCGCTTAACCCGGCTGATTCCCTCGCCCCCCGCTTAACCCGGCTGATGGGGCCGCGGGCTGAAGGCCCACGCTAAGACTCTGACTGCCACAAGTCTTTCCGTCCTTGGAGGAGACGCACCCTCTGCAGCCCGGCAGCCTCAGCCGCGCGCTCGCTCGCTGCCCAGGCCGGCCAGCGCTTCCCCCGCCAGGCGCATGGTGGTCCACTCCGACAGCGGCTCGGCGCCCAGCGAGCGGTAGAAATCGATGGCCGGAGTATTCCAGTTCAGCACCGCCCACTCCAGGCGCGGACAGCCTTCCGCAACCGCAATCGCGGCCACCCGGGCGAACAGCGCCTTGCCAATGCCCCGGCGGCGAAACGCAGGCCGAACGAACAGGTCCTCAATGTAAATCCCCGCACGCCCGCGCCACGTGGAGTAGTTATAGAAATAAAGGACGAACCCGGCCGCACCGTTGCTCATCGCCCGTGGCTCGTTGTTCGTCGCCCGTGGCTCGTTGTTCGTCGCTCGTTGCTCGTTGTTCGTCGCTCGTTGCTCATTGTTCGTCCGAGCGGGCTCGCTCCNNCGGGCGCGCGCTCGTATTCGGCCAATTCGCGAATGAAGGCGAGGATCTCGGGAATGTCGCTGGGAGTAGCAGGACGAAGAATCATGGGCTTTACCCCATGATATGCGCCCCGTGGAGCCCTCCGCCCTTCGGTTTCCTTGACACGCTGCGTACAATAGTTACAGGGGGCAGTCCACAATCCAGCCGCAGGCTCAGGCGTCCTTCCCATTTGAAGTCGCCTCTAACTTGTTGGTGCGTCATGGTTTGCGACGTACCCCTTTAGAATCATGATCTTGAGTAGTAAGTGCTGTATTTTCTAGATCATAGAGTTTTGATGGGGGGGAGGGGGTCGCCGAACGAAGCCGGAACACCATGACAAAACCGAAGAGAATAAAGATTATCGGCGGCGGACTCGCCGGCCCGGAAGCTGCTCTCCAGGCCGCGGCCCTCGGCTGCGAAGTCTCGCTCTACGAGATGCGCCCCACGCGCTCCACCGAGGCCCACCAGACCGCGGACTTCGCCGAGTTGGTCTGCTCCAACTCGCTCAAGTCCGAGTCGGAAAACACCGCTCCCTGGCTGCTGAAGCAGGAGATGCGTCGCGCCGGCAGCTTCCTGCTCGCCGAAGCCGACGCCTCCGCTGTGCCCGCCGGACACGCCCTCGCCGTGGATCGAGTGGAATTTTCCAAGCGAGTAGCCGCCCGCATCGAAGCCGAGCCGCGCATCGCCGTCCACCGCGAAGAGGTCCTCGCGCTCGATCCCGACGAGCCCGACACGCTCACCATCCTTGCCACCGGGCCGCTCACCTCGCCTGCTCTCACCGCCGAACTCACGCGGCTTACCGGCTCCGGTCAGCTTGCCTTCTACGACTCCATCTCGCCCATCGTCGACGCCTCCACCATCGACATGTCCCGCGTCTACTTCGCCGCCCGCTACGACAAGGGCACCGCCGACTACATCAACTGCCCCTTCACCAAAGAGGAGTACGACCGCTTCCTCGACGCCCTCACCACCGCCGAAGCGGTCCCCGCCAAGCCCTGGGAGCAGATCCCCGTGGAAGCCGCCGGCTCCAAGCCCTCCACAGAAACAAGCTCACAACTGATAGCCGATAGCTCAAAGCTGTCCGAAAACGCCTTCCCTCCAAACGGCCAAATCGCTCCCGAATCGCCGCTAGCTCCCCAACCGATCCACTACTTCGAGGGTTGTCTCCCCATCGAAGAGACCGCGCGCCGCGGCCGCGGCACGCTTCGCTTCGGCCCCATGAAGCCCGTCGGCCTGACCGACCCCAGGACCGGCCGCTTGCCCTACGCCGTCGTTCAGCTTCGCCAGGAGAACCTGCGCGCCGACAGCTACAACCTGGTCGGCTTCCAGAACCATTTGAAATTCTCGGCCCAGGCCCGCGTGCTGCGCCTGATACCCGGCCTGGAGAACGCCGCCTTCCTCCGCTACGGCCAGATCCACCGCAACACCTACATCAACGCCCCGGCGCTGCTGACGGAGACGCTGCAACTCCGCGCCCACCCATCGATTCTCATCGCGGGCCAGCTCAGCGGCGTCGAAGGCTACACCGAGTCCATCGCCTCCGGCCTGCTTGCCGGCCGCTACGCCGCAGCTCTCGCGCATGGCATCCAGCCCACGCCCGCGCCGCGCCTCAGCGCCAACGGCTCGCTCACCCACTACATCACCCACGCGGAGAGTAAGCGCTTCCAGCCCGCCAACATCACCTTCGACTTGCTGCCGCCGCTGGAGGAAGAGCTTCGCCGCCGCATTCGCGACAAGAAGGAGCGCCACCGCCTGCAATGCGAGCGCGCCCTCGCCGCCTGGGATGCATGGCTCCACGCATCCGGCGAAAACAACGTTGCCGATCGAAAATCCCGCGGCACTCGGCCAGTGCCAGACAACTCAAAGGTAGCCTCCGGCGTCTCTCTCTCAAGTACGCCGGAATCGCTCGACCGGTCACTCGCTGTTCAGAATGAGAGGTCGAAACAATGAAAACCAATGCCTTGCCCGCTTTTCTCGTACTGGCCGTCCTTTGCGCTGCCACTCCTGCCTTCGCCCAAAGCCCGGACCGGTCTCGCACCGCCCACCAGGACACCGAATTCCTGAAGGCTGCCAACCAGGGCAGCGTGGACGAGATCGAACTCGCCAAAATCGCCCTCAAGAAGTCAGACGATCAGGACGTCAAGAACTTCGCCCAGAAGATGGTCGACGACCATACCAAGCTGCTCGACGATATGAAGAAGTTCGACGCGGAGGACGGCCTCACCGTGCCCGAGTATGCCGACGCCGCGACGCTGGCTGAAGAGGCCAAGCTCGAAGTCCTCTCCGGAAAGTCGTTCGACAAGGCCTACATCGAGAAGATGGTCGAGGACCACCACAAGGTCCTGGTGGACTTCATGGCCGAAAAGAAAGCCACCGGATACCCAGCCTTCAGGGATGCTGTGGAGCAGGGCTCACAGACCGTGCGCGATCACCTGGAGATGGCCAACAAGCTCGCCAAGGCCAATGGCGTCCCGACCGCTCCCGTTCCTGCTTCCGGCATGTAGCCCAAAGCTGCGCCGCCGGTCGCCGGACTACTTCTGCACGCGCTTGCCCAACTGCATGCGCGCAACCTGGTGATGGGCATCGACGTAGACCGTTGCCGAAAGCGGCGGATTGTTTCGCCCCTGGATCATCGACGTGTCGTACATAAAGCGCAAGTCGCGGAAGCTGACCTCAGTCCAGTCGGGCGCTCCGGGCGCCTCGTCGATGGGCGCGGCCGGGCCGATCTCCGCAACCAGCGGCCAGCTCGACCAGTCGAGGTACACCTCGCCCAGCCAGCTCTTCTCGGCTGCCAGCATCGCCGGCGTCGCGGGAGGCTTGTAGAAGATGTCCTGTTCGGGGTCGGTGGCGATGGTCGAATGCAGCGAGTCGACGGTTGCGACCTGGTAGAAACCGGGCGTCTCGGCCACCGTGTGCCAGCGGTATGGATTGCCGGGATACGGACTGGCAGTGACGCGCAGCACCTCAGCGCCCGTTTCAGCGCCCGCCGCGCCCGGCCCATAGGCAGCCGTCGATGCGAGCTGCACCGCCGTGGCGTGCTCGACCTCGCGCCAACCCCACAGCGCGACCATCGCGGCCAGCGCGAAAATGGCCCAGCCGCGTCCGCGAAAAGCCGGCTTGCGCACACCCACCTCGCCGCCGATCAGGCCGAACAGCGCCGGCGCAATCAGCGCCGCCAGCAGCACGACGAAGAGCACCGGTTCAAAGATGAAGACGATCGATCCCGCGTACCAGTGCCGATCGAACGGGAAGAACGGGCGCAGCCCGTAGTTATTGGTCCAGTCAAGCAGCAGATGGCTCAACAGCGCGATCAGCACGAACCCATACAGCAGGCCCCAGCGCACCGGCGCGGCGGTCAACGGGCGCGCGACAGGCTGGTCGGTCGGGTCGAGCGGAACCGCGGCCGGAGCGGCCTTCGCGGCTGCCCGGCGCACTCGCCAGCGATGCACCAGCCAGACTGCGCCAATCACAACCAGGCCTTCAAAGGGCAGGCCGATGAAGGTATGCGTGATTCCGCGATGGTGTTCGAGCGCGGCAACCGGCCCACCGGCTGCCCACAGCGTGTCCAGGTCGGGCGTCTCCGCGGCCAGCGTCATAGCCAATGTCGCGTAGGCAGCTTTGCGGTTGAAGCCCGCGCGGGCCAGCACAGCTCCGGTAAGGAAATGGGTAACGGGTTCCATCGCTCACAGCATACGGCACGAAAGGACGCTACCAACCACGGATCGACACGGATAAGGACGGATTTCAGGAACAATGTTCTCCTTCCCTCTCGTCTTATCCGTGTTGCTCCGTGCAAATCCGTGGTTAGGAAAAACGCGGATACTGGCGGCGGCTCTCTATAATCTCTAGCCATGGCGTCCAGGCTCTCGCCCCAACAGCAGATCGAAGCATTGCGCGAAGAGATTCGCCGCCACGAGCATCTCTACTATGTGCTGGACACGCCCGAGGTCACCGACGCCGAGTACGACGCGCTAATGAACCGGCTGAAGGCGCTCGAGGCCGAGCATCCCGAGTGCATCACGCCGGACTCGCCCACCCAGCGCGTCGGCGGCAAGCCCCGCGAAGGCTTCGTCAAGACGCCGCACTCGCGCCCCATGCTTTCGCTGGACAACGCCTACAACGAGGCGGAACTGCGCGCCTGGGACCAGCGCGTCCGCGACGCACTGCCCAGCGCGGAACGCGTGCGCTACGTCTGCGAGTTGAAACTGGATGGGCTGTCGCTGGCCCTGCACTACGCGCCGGCAGCCGACGGCTCGGCGCAGTTGCAGCGCGGCCTGACGCGCGGCGATGGCACCATCGGCGAGGACGTGACCTCCAACGTGCGCACCATCCGTTCGGTGCCGCTCCGTGTGGACGCGGCGAAGTTGAAGGCTGCGAAGCTGCCGGGCAATTTCGAGGTGCGCGGCGAGGTGGTGCTACCGCAAGCTGCATTCCTGAAGATGAACGAACAGCGCGTGGCGCAGGGGCTGGCTCCGGCCGTCAATCCGCGCAACGCAGCCGCGGGCACCATTCGCACGCTTGAACCGAACATCGTCGCGCAGCGCCGGCTCGACTTTTACGCCTACTTCCTGCTGCATGGCGAAGGCGACAACGCCGGCGAGATGCTGCTGCCCACGCAGACGGAGGCGCTCGCGGCACTGCGCACCGCCGGCTTTCGCGTCAACACGCACGCGACCACTGTGGATTCGATTGACCAGGCGCTCGCATTTATCGCAAAAGCGGAGGGCGTGCGCGACTCGCTCGGCTATGAGATCGACGGCATCGTCATCAAAGTGGACGCCACTGCACAGCAGCGCCGTCTCGGCTTCACCGGCAAGGCGCCGCGCTGGGCCATCGCCTACAAGTTCCCCGCGCGCGCCGGCATTACACGCATGGAAGGCGTCCTCTTCCAGGTGGGCCGCACCGGCAAGGTGACCCCCGTCGCCGCGCTCTCGCCGGTCTTCATCGGCGGCACCACCGTCTCTCGCGCCACCCTGCACAATGCGGACGAGATCGCCCGGCTCGGCGTGCGGATCGGCGACTTCGTGCAGGTGGAGCGCGGCGGCGACGTCATTCCCAAGATCGTCTCCATAGTCGAAGACGCGCAGCACCCGCGCGGCGCCGAGCCGATCGTCTTCCCCACCCATTGCCCGCGTTGCAAAACTCTGCTTGTGCGCGAAGAAGAAGAGGTCGACTACCGCTGCGTCAATGCGAGTTGCCCCGCCCGACTGGAGGAGGAACTGCGCCACTTCGCGTCCCGCTCGGTCATGAACATCGAGGGCCTGGGTGAGGTCATGGTCGCTCAGCTACTCGGCCACACCATTGCCGAACACGAAGCGGACGCGGCCGCAGCCGAATCTGAAGTCGAATCCGAGGAGGCTACAGCCGACGCTCCTACCCGGGAAGCGCTGGTTCATTCGGTGGCCGACCTCTACACCCTCACCAAAGAGCAGCTTCTCACGCTCGAGCGCGTGGGCGAGAAATCCGCCGACTCCTTGCTCGCGCAGATCGAAAACTCGAAACAAGCTCCGCTGAACCGCGTCCTGCTTGGCCTCGGCATTCGTCACGTTGGAGAGCGCACCGCGCAGGCGCTCGCCGACGAGTTCGGCAGCCTCGACGAACTCATCGCCGCCTCGACCTCGGCCACCGAAGGAGAGGAAGACAAGCTCACTCGCGTGAACGACATCGGGCCCAAAGTCGCAGCGTCCATCCGCGACTTCTTCTCCAACCCCACCAACCTCGCGCTGATCAAGCGCCTCAAAAAACTCGGCCTCACCATGCCCGCGGAGAAGCGCGTCACCACCTCGACTCTCGAAGGCCTCACCTTCGTGCTCACCGGAACTCTGCCCACGTTGACCCGCGAGGCCGCCAAGGAGTTGATCGAGTCGGCCGGCGGGAAGGTCTCCGGCAGCGTCAGCAAGAAGACCAGCTACGTCGTCGCTGGCGAGGAAGCCGGCTCGAAGCTGGATAAAGCGCAGTCACTGGGCGTGCCCATCCTCGACGAGGCTGGGCTGCGCGCCTTGCTGAGCGAAAAGGGCTAAGACACTCCTTCGCCGCCATGCCCCACCAACTCGGAGACTGGCTGCCAATCGCGGTGCTGCGACTCCGCAACCGGCTTGCAGGTGAGGATTCCATTGAACGTGTTGACCCCTGCGGCGATGCCCTGGTCCTCCTGGATGGCGGATTTCGCGCCGAGTTTCGCCAGCTTCAGCAGGTACGGGAAGGTCGCGTTGGTCAGCGCCAGCGTGGAAGTGTTCGGCACCGCGGCGGGCATATTGGTCACGCAGTAGTGCACGACGCCGTCAACGACAAAGGACGGATCGGAGTGCGTAGTCGGACGCGCCGTCTCGATGCAACCGCCCTGGTCGATGGCGACATCCACGATCACCGCGCCCTTCTTCATCTTCGCCACCATGGTCCTGGTCACCAGCTTCGGCGCGGACGCGCCCGGGATGAGTACAGCGCCGATTACCAGATCGGCATCGCGCACGGCGCGCCCTATGTTGTAGCTGTTGGAGGCAAGCGTGTACAGCCGGCCGCCGAAGATGTCGTCCAGTTCGCGCAAGCGGTTCAGGCTGACATCGACCAGCGTGACCCGCGCGCCCAGCCCCAATGCGACGCGGGCGGCGTTGCTGCCCACGACGCCGCCGCCGAGGATGACCACGTTGCCCGGAGGCACGCCAGGCACGCCGCCCAGCAACACCCCGCGGCCGCCGCGCTCCTTCTCCAGGCACGCAGCGCCGACCTGGACCGACATGCGTCCGGCGACTTCGCTCATGGGAGTCAGCAGCGGCAAGGTTCCCGCGCGATCGCGGACCGTCTCATAGGCGATGCCGGTAACCTTGTTCGCCAGCAACGCGTCGGTGAGTTCCGTCATCGGCGCCAGGTGCAGGTAGGTAAATAGCACCATCCCCTCGCGGAAGTGCCGATACTCCGGCTCGATCGGCTCCTTCACCTTGACCACCATCTCGGCGAGCCGCCAGACGTCGTGCGCCGAACCCACGATCTCCGCGCCGGCAGCCTGATATTCATCGTCGGTCAGCGCGGAAAGCTCGCCCGCGTTGTGCTCCACCAGCACGGTGTGGCCGGCAGCCACCAGCGCGTGCACCCCGGCGGGCGTGACCCCGACCCGGCTCTCATGGTCCTTCACTTCCCTGGGTACGCCAATGATCATGTCCCTCACCCCTAGCAGACTCACCTGTAAGTTGTAAGTGTAGTCTTCTGAGCGCCTCCGGCAGCGGCTTCCGCCAAGCCGTACAATAGGGGTTGACCTCTTTTGTCAGGAAATACTCATCAATGTCTTCCAATGGTTATCAGGCGCGGTACACGCGCATCCACAACATGCGGTCGCTGTTCAGTCTGTTTTCGAACGACCTGGCCATCGACCTGGGTACGGCGAACACGCTGGTCTTCGCGGCCGGCAAGGGCATCATCGTCAATGAGCCCTCCATCATCGCGGTGAATACGCAGACCAATGAGGTCGAGGCGGTGGGCAAAGAGGCCAAGGAGATGCTGGGTCGCACTCCGGGCAACATCGTGGCGATCAAGCCGATGAAGGACGGTGTGATCGCCGACTTCCGCCACACCGAAAAAATGCTGAACTACTTCATCATGAAGGCGCACAACAACCGCAAGCGCATGGTCCATCCGCGCATCGTAATCGGAGTGCCTTCAGAGATTACGCAGGTGGAGAAGCGCGCGGTCATGGATTCGGCGTATCGCGCCAAGGCGAGCGAGGTTCACCTGGTCGAACAGGCGATGGTCGCGGCCATCGGCGCGGGCCTGCCCATCACCGAGCCCGGCGGCAACATGGTGGTCGACATCGGCGGCGGTACTACGGACGTGGCCGTGATCTCCCTGGCCGGCATCGTCTATTCGCGCTCGGTGCGCATGGCCGGCAACCAAATGGACGAGGCCGTCGTCACCTACCTGAAACGCAAGTACAACCTGCTGATCGGTGAGCGCACCGCGGAGCAAATCAAGATGGTGCTGGGCTCGGCCTACCCGCTGGACAAACCGCTCTCGCTGGAGATCAAGGGGCGCAACTTGATCGAAGGCGTGCCGAAAACCATCACCATCGACGACTCGGAGATTCGCGAAGCCTTGTCGGAATGCATCTCGACCATCATCAACGCCATCCGCGTCGCGCTGGAGCGGACGCCGCCTGAGCTCTCCGCCGACATCTCCGACCGCGGCATCGTGCTCACCGGCGGAGGCGCGCTGATCAAGAACCTCGACAAGCGCATCCGCGAAGAGACCGGCCTGCCGGTTTCCATCGCCGACGATCCGCTGGCGTCGGTAGTGCTGGGCACCGGCAGGATGCTCTCGGACTTCAAGCTGCTACGTAAGATTTCAATCGACTAGAGCAATCCGTCCCCGGCTGCGGCAGGCGGTGAAGCTGCTCTAATGATTCCAGGCCCATGGAATTCCTCTCCCGATTCAAGAATGCGCTGTTCCTGATCGCGGTCTTGCTGGCGCAGGCCATCGCGCTGGCGGTGCAGGTGCGCACACCGGCCGATGCGGGCGCGCCGGACGGGCGCGAGGTACGCCTTATCCGCATGTGGACCTCCGCCACGGTGACGCCGTTTGAGCGGGTGGCCTATGCGATCGGCTCGGGTGTGCATTTTGGCTGGCAGGACTACATTGACCTGCGCCACGTGCGCCAGCGGAACCAGGACCTGCAGCAGCAACTCACGCGCATGCGCATCGAACAGGCCGCTATCGCCGAGGACGCGCTCCAGGGCCGGCGCCTGCAGGCGCTGCTCGCGTTCAAGGAACAGTATGTCGGATCGACCGTCGCCGCGCAGGTCATCGGCGAAAGCGGAAGCGACACCTCGCACGTGCTCACCATTGACAAGGGTTCGCGCAATGGACTGCGGCCGGACATGCCGGTCATCACCCCGGACGGAATCGTGGGCAAGCTGCGCGACGTCTTCCCCACCACATCACAGGTCCTGGAAATCGACGACCTGACTTCGGGTGCCGGCGTGATTCTTGCGACCACGCGCATTCGCGCCATCCTGCGTGGCACCCTGACCGGCCGGGTCCAGATCGGCAATCTCACCGCCGACTCGCGCATCAAACCGGGCGAGCAGGTGCTTACCTCCGGCGGCGACCAGGTTTATCCTCGCGGGCTGCCCGTCGGCGTCGTTCAGAGCATTGCACCCGACCCTGACCACCAGCCCTATACCGCCATCGCGGTGCGCCCGGCGGTCGATCTGGACCGCGTCGAAGAAGTGCTGGTGATCACGGGAACCCAGCCCAACCTGCCGCCGGATGCCCAACAGGACCTGGCAGCCGCGGAGGCGCAACATGCAGCCGATTTGAGCGCCGAGCGCCTGCCCAGCATTCACGATTCCGATTCCGGAGTTCCCGGCCAAGGCGGAACTCCGCCGGGGACTGCCGCAGCCCCGAACCCAAACGCCCCGCCGGTCGTAGCCGTTCCTCACCCGCTGCCCGCCGCGCATCCCGACCGGTTCACCAGCGGTTCGACCCCGCCCGCCTCCGACTTGACGCCCGGAGGCCCGAATTCACCGCAGAACGGCAGCCCGCCCAGCAGCCCACCCAACCCGCCGTCTAGTTCCTCACCCGGTAGTGGGAAACCTAAATCACAGCCAGCTTCCCCCCAACCGAATGCGCCGCAATAAGGGCGAATTTTTCCTCCCAGCTTGCCGCCCGTTCAGGGATTCGATTTAGGCTGTGAAGGGCGAACCCTCTCCTTATTCACCCGGAGCCGATGGTCACACGCAGTTACATGTCGCGCCGCGAAGTCGAGCAGCAGAGCTTCAGCCTGACGGTCGCATTGCTGGTGCCGCTCGGCGCCATTCTGCTGCAGGTGTTGCTGCCCAAGGCGATGCCGCGGCTCGCCATCCTGGATCTGCCGCTCATCGTCACTCTTTTCTTCGCCATCAGCCGCCGCAACCCCATTGCCGGAACCATCACCGGCGGGACCATCGGCCTGCTACAGGATGTGCTGACCAGTCAGCCCATCGGCGTCAACGGCATGGCGAAGTCTTTGATCGGCTATGCCGCCGCCAGCCTGGGCAGCCGGATCGACGTGGAGAACACCGGCACGCGCGCGGTTCTGACCTTCGGGTTTTCTTTGGTCCAGAGCGTGCTTCTTTTCCTGATCGAGCGCCGCCTGCTGGGCATCCGCGTATTTCACGTGCTTTGGCTGCACGAGCTGCTCCGCGCCATGGTAAATACAGTGGTCGGGGTCCCGATCTACCTCCTGTTGGACCGCTTCAAGTACCAGGAGTAGGCGATGCCCGTCAAGCCCGTTGGCTCGTGCATGAGGAATATCATTGAGCAATGTCAATTCAACCCCATGTGTTGAATCGTCTGATCGCAGCTCAACACTTCGCCGCCAATTCGGGGCCGGAGTTGACCTCGGTATCCGAGCCCATCGCCGTAGCTCAGAAAATACTGGTAGCGCATGATGTATCTGAGCTTGCATTCTTTGCGCTAAGCTCACAGCTAGGGTTGAAGCCTGTCGAGTTCGACGGAAAAACAAAAGCGGAGCCAACTTTCATGGCCACCGTTAGGGCGGTCGCCGATAAAGCATTTCCCAACGACCCCACAAGGGTCGGTAATTCAAACGCTCTCCTTGACCAAATGAACCGGCTTCGTGTGGGTTTCAAACATCATGGCAACCTGCCGGACGTGTCCTCAACATTCCTCATATTCTCCGAGGTGATAGACCTATTGGACGAGGTTTGCACCTCTGTTATAGGCACCTCACTACAAGAGCTCGATTACGCCGCTGCAATCCACGATGGCTCCATAAGAGACGGATTCGCAAGTGCCCGCACGTTGATCGACGGGGGAACCTACAAGGAGGCACTTGAGATAATCTCACTAACTTTGTTCGAGGCTTTTCGGACCGTAAATGCTCCGACATACATAAAGCCCGGGGAAGCGTCATCTGATGACGCGCTTTTGCTATCCGGTAGAGGGGTCGATCCCGCGAGCTTCCTGGTTATGCAAAAGTTTCTTCCCGTTAGTCACAACGGCGAGGAGGTACATTGGGAACTGCGGAAGAAGGGGCATAGCGAGAACTGGACCGAGGAGGCCGCCCGATTCTGCTTGCAGACGGCCGTTTCTGTGATCGTCCGCCTCCAATCGGCGCAGGCCATCCCGGAGCCAAGTGACTTTTACGATTGGTTCGAGGATGTAGTCGAGATCGTCGTTGATAGCCCGAGGGTCTTCAGAACCACGGACCATTTCGGGACGCACGGCGAGCTTGAAGAATTACGGTCATTCAGCAAGGGCGACCGCGTTATCGGTAGGGTTAAGGGGCGTTGGGAACTCGCGCCTAGCGAAACTGAGTCAAACGAATTTGACCTCGAGCACGCACCCTACATCCAGCTGAATCGTATGCTCCCTGGAGAATCGGCGTCTCTATTTTCGTCTACGAGCGAATCGCTCTGGTTCGCCCGGCAAGAGGTGACTATTGGCTATCAGAGCACCGGATGGCGCGCGCGAATTGAGGAGTTCGCAAAGGAAAGGGCCGCCAACCCGCCCGAGTAGGCCCCGTACCCGCCGGCCGCAACTAACACCTTCGTTCGCGCGCCCGCGGCAATTCCGCCGGTTGCAGCGGTCAAATGCGCGGGCGTGAAGAAGTACACTAAGAGGAGCAGGTCCGAACAGCATGATCGCCAATCCCGATCGGTACAATGCCCGCGAGGAGAAGGTCTCGCCGGGCAAGCTCCATGCCACCCAGTACATTGTGGTGCTGGTGCTGGTTGTGCTGGCCACGGGAATGTGGCGCCTGCAAGTGCTGGGCGCGGACAGTTACCGGCAGTTGGCCGAGGCCAATCGCATTCGCAAGGATCCGGTGCGGGCGCCGCGAGGCAAGATCTTCGACCGCGAAGGCCGCATCCTGGTGGACAACTATCCGTCCGTCTCCTGTTATCTGCTGCGCGAGCAGGCCAAGGACGTGCAGGCCGACGTTCCGATGATCGCCCGCGGTCTGAATCTTCCGGTCGAACAGGTGGAAACTACACTGCGACGGTATCAGATCACGCCGAAGTACGAGTCCATCCTTCTGAAGCAGGACATCACCCAGGATGAGCAAGCCTTCATCGAGGCGCACCGCAACGAACTTCCCGAGCTGGAAACGCGTGACGATCAGCGGCGGCTGTATCCCCGCGACGGCTTCGCCGCCCACCTGATCGGCTACGTCGGCGAGGTTTCCGAAGAGGACCTGAACAGCTCCAAGTACGATTTCTACGAGCCCGGCGACGTGGTCGGCAAGTCCGGCGTCGAGGAGACCTACGACTCGCTGTTGCGCGGCGTGGACGGCTCGCGCGACGTCGTCGTCGACAGCCACGGCCGCGAGGTCGGGCAGCTCGGCCAGCAGCTCGCCGTCCCGGGCAAGGACCTCCGGCTCACCATCGACCTCGATCTCCAGCGTGTGGCCGAGCAGGCGATGGAGGGCAAGAACGGCGCCCTGGTGGCCATGGACCCGCACACCGGCGAGATCCTCGCCATGGTGTCGCGTCCTGCCTTCGATCCCAACCAGTTTGCGGTGCGCCTCACCCGCAGTTACTGGTCGCAGCTGGTCAACGATCCTGACCACCCGCTGATGAACAAGGCCATCCAGGCACAGCTCGCGCCGGGCTCGACCTTCAAGATCATCATGTCGCTGGCCGGTCTTGAGGAGAATGTTGCGCAGGATATGCGCGTGATGTGCAACGGCGGCGGCACGTTCTACGGCCGTTTCTTCGCCTGCGATCACCACCACGGCATGGTGGACATCGACCACGCCATCCCGTGGTCCTGCGATACCTACTACTACACGCTCGCGGAGAAGCTGGGCATCGACACCATCGCGAAGTACGGGACCGAAGTCGGCCTGGGGCAAAAGACTGGAATCGATCTGCCCGACGAGGCCACTGGCACCATGCCCTCCACGGCCTGGAAGCTGAGGACACAGCATGAAAAGTGGTACGCGGGCGAGACCATCTCCGTAGGCATCGGACAGGGATCGGTCCAGGTGACGCCGCTACAGCTTGCGCGCGCGCTTTCAGGCATTGCCTCCGGCGGCGTACTCAAGCGGCCGCACGTTGTCTTCCCCGATGAACTACCGCCGGACATGGGTTCCGCTATCGCTGCAAGCTATCCGGGCTCCGGCGACCGCACCATCCCCCTCACGACGCCGAACTGGGAGACCATCACCGACGCCATGGCGCAAACCATGCTTCCGGGCGGCTATGACACCGGCGCGGCCGTCCGTCTGGAGGGCATCGACTTCGCCGGCAAGACCGGCACCGCTCAACTTGTCAACCACAGCATCGGCGGGAACAACCTGTTGACCGGAGCCGCGCGCGCCAACGCATGGTTCGTGGGCATGGCGCCGCGCCGCAATCCTGACATCGTCGTTGCTGTGCTGTGTGAGCATGGAGGCTGGGGAGCTACAGCCGCCGCGCCCCTCGCCGCCCAGGTGATCAACGCATTTGTGACGAAGCAGAGACGGCGCGAGGGCAACCTGATCCAGGTGAGCGCGCCCAAGCCCGCGGCCGTTCCCGCCATTTCGCAGCCATCCAGCTCGCCGCAGCCATCCGGCCTGCCGCAGCCGCCCAGCCAGCCCAAGCCGCCCACGGCTCCCGCCGACATCTCCATGATCGAACCGGGCCCCAGGGTCGCCGGGCCAGAATCCAACCAGCACTGACTGACTGCCGACCCTAGCCCATGCGCCGTTTCTCCTCGTTTCGCGACTTCGACTGGATGCTCCTGACCCTGGTGCTGCTGATCTCCGTGATTAGCGTGCTGGAGATCAAGTCTGCGACCCTGAACACCAAGTTCCACGGCTTCGGCGAGAAGCAGATCGGCTTTCTCCTGATCGGCCTGCTGCTGATGTTTCTGATCTCGTTCGTCGACTATCACCGCCTGGTGGATATCGCGCCGTGGGCCTATGGCGTGAGCCTGCTGGCGCTGGTCGCGGTGCTGAAAGTCGGCACCAAGGTGATGGGTGGGCGTCGCTGGATCAACCTCGGCGGCGGCGTTCACTTCCAGCCGTCGGAGTGGGTAAAGCTGGTGCTCATCCTGATGATGGCGCGATTCTTCTGGGGACGCGTCGGCAGAGACCTGAGCTGGACGGACATCGGCAAGGCGTTCGCGCTGGTATGCATTCCCATGGCGCTGGTGCTGAAGCAGCCTGACCTGGGAACAGCTCTCACCTACTTTCCGGCACTGGTGGTTGGGCTGTTTCTAGGCGGAATTCGCATCAAGCAATTTGCCATCCTGTTGCTCGGGTTCACCCTGCTGGGCGGCGGCGCCTGGATGAGCGGGAAACGCCTGAAGCCCTACCAGATGGCCCGGCTTACCAGCTTCCTCGATCCCGCCAGCGACCCCCGCGGCGCCGGCTACCAACTGCTGCAATCGAAGATCGCGGTCGGGTCGGGCGGCATCTGGGGCAAGGGGGCGAACAAGGGCACGCAGACGCAGGGGGATTTCCTGCCAATTCCCTATACCGACTTCATCTTCGCCGCCTTCTGTGAGGAGCACGGCTTCGTCGGTGGTATGGGCATTCTGCTGATATATTTCCTTATATTGACGCGTTTGATTCAAAACGCGCAGCAGGCATCCGATCTGCCCGGCACCTTCATCGTTATGGGGGTGGTCTCAGTCATGCTGTTCCAGATCGTGGTCAATATTGGAATGGTCCTCGGCCTTATGCCGGTCACGGGGATTCCGCTGCCGCTGATGAGTTACGGCGGGTCTTCGGTTCTGTTCACTCTTCTTGCGCTCGGTATTGTGATGAACATCCGCATGCGCCGTTTCGTGAACTAAGGACCGCCCGAGTCTGCCTCGATCTTGATGCGCACTTGGTCTAGTTGCACCGAAATTCTATAATTGCACCATCTTGTAATTTGGTGCATAATAGCCTCATGAGAACCAGCATCACCCTCGACGACGACGCCTACCAGCTTGCATCTCTCTATGCGAAGGGCCGAGGAATCACCCTTAGTGCCGCCATCAACGAGGCTCTCCGGAAGATCGGCGAGCCGCGGCCTGCGCCTATCTCCTCGCGAATCAGAATCGCACCGAACGGTCTTCCGGTTTTTTCTTCAGGCAAGGTGATTACGTCCGAAATGGTCAAAGAAGCTCTAGAGAACGAGTTTGGGTAAGCCCAAGTACCTTCCAGACGTCAATGTGTTGATCGCCCTTACCGACGACAAACACTTGCTCCACGCGAGAGCGATCCAATGGTTCGGGAGTTCGGGCTACCGCGATTGGGGAGTATGCGCGTTGACCGGAGCAGGCTTGCTACGGTTATTGGCAAACCCTCAAGTCGGTTCACTGACTGTCGAAGAGGCGACGGAGCTGCTCGCCGCTCTCATCGATCATCCCGGTTATCGGTTCTGGCCTATCGTGGACGATTGGACCACCCTCGCGGCTCCCTTCATCGAGAGAGTCTTCGGGCACCAGCAGATCACCGACGCCTATCTCCTCGGACTCGCGGTAAAAGAAGACGGAATCCTGGTAACCATGGACAAGGCAATCAAGTATTTGGCCGGGACGAAGTACAGCAGGAACGTCCTGCTTCTCGAATAAAGCACTCGGAAGTAATGGTCCGAATCGAGAAGCTCACTAGCCCGAAATGGAGGCTGCCCAAGCGCGCAGTGCGATTCTGGTGCATACTGGATTTACCCGGTCACCATCAAGGCCGGCGCAACCCCCGCTCCCTTTGGCGCTAGGCGCCGGGTTCGCGGCGTTAGAGTTTTGAAGATATTAGAAAAAAGGCCGGCCAGGCGAGAGATCAAGTCCGTTGGCCGGACAGGTTTGAAGGGAATGATTGCTTGCGGACTGAAAACGGCTCCGCCACAGGTTTATCCTGAGGTTGTTTCGGCCACAAACTCCGCATGCCACTTGTCGCCCGAAGCGCCTCTCGTGTCTCCGATCATTAGTTTTATCAATCAGATAGCATTTTTTACCGATGCTCTCCGGACGCAGTCTGCGTTGAGTCTCCCGCGGCTGACTGCACCCGTCGGTCTACACATGGCTTCCCGATCCCGCACCCTGTCCGCACCCTCGGTGAGCGGCGCCTAGCACTTTTCCGCTAGCGCCCCTCCGACCTCTCGCCTGCCCTGCCGCTCGCACTCCGGTAACTCAAACCCCGGAGCGGGCAGAAAGAGCAGGACCATGTCGAAAGAAATTTATATCTCCAGCACGCCTCATGAGACGCGGCTGGCAATCGTCGAAGACGAAGCCCTCACCGAAATCTATTACGAGCGCGAGAACGAATACACGCTCGCCGGCTCCATTTACAACGGCCGCGTCACCCGGGTTCTTCCGGGGATGCAGTCGAGCTTCGTGGATGTCGGCCTGGAGCGCGATGCCTTCCTCTACATTACTGATTTCATGGAAGAAACTCCCGATCCGGAGGAGTTCGACACCACCTCGCCGGCAGATCGCCCACCACGCCTGAACGGCGGCGAACGGCAGGATGAGGCAGGCCCCGCTCGCAGCTCCGATCGCGGAGACCGCGGCCGGGGACGCCGGGGAGGCCGCGACCGTGACCGCAATCAGGACCGGCCGGGCGGCGCTGAACCGTCGGCGCGGCAGCCTGGCGCAGAGCACGAAACGCAGGATCGCACCCCCGCCGAGGCCACCGGCGCGAGCCCTTTCTCGCCCGGAGACAGCGCCGACGCGGGCGAAGGCGCTCCCGGCGCGGATGGCGGCCGCCGCTGGCGTGGCCGCCGGGGACGACGTCGCGGGCGCGGCCCGGGAGGCGAGTCCGTCGCCCCAACGCCGGGCACCACGGCGGGATACTCTGAGCTCGAATCTTCGTCCGAAGACGAGCCGTACACCGAGATCGACGCTCCGGCGCCTCAACCGTCCGAGACACCCTTCGCAAGCACCAGCGAGAGTCCGCGCGGCGACCGTTCGCGCGATGCCGGGCGTCGCGGCCAACGTGAGCAAGCCCGCGGCAACCAGCGCTTCGACTCCCCCCGCCGGGATCGCGATCAGCATTCGCAGCGTGCTCCGGGCGATTTCTACGGTGCGGACAGCGGCGAAGTCAGCAGCGGCACTGGGCCGATCGCCAACGCTTACCCCGTCGCCGGCGCGGAAGCCGGTCCCGAGCCGCTGATTCTGCCGGGTGAGTCGCTCTCCAAGTACCGCAAGGGCGAGGACGCGCCGACACCGGCGCAGTCCGCTGCAACGGCAACCCCATCGGCGGCTTCCGTCCAGCTTGCTCCGCCCGCCAACCTCTACACCGTGGCTGCGGGCTGGGATGGCGGCGACACTCTCCCCGGAGAGACCCTTTCGCGGCGCCGTCCCGCCGACTCGCGTTCCCATTCCGAGGCCAGCACCGATTCGCGGTCCGCGCCGCGGCGCAATTTTGACCAAGGCCCGAGGCGCGATGCTCGCAGCGACAGCCATGCTCGCGATTCCCGCGATTCCCGCGATACCCGGCCCGATCGTCGCTTCACGCCCCCGGCGGCTGCCACCCCAGTCGCTCGGGAGCCGGTAAATCCCTTCACGCCGGCCGCCGGAGTGGCTGGCGAACCTGTTGCCCCCAGCGTCGATCAGGCTCCCGATCACGCTCCTGGCAACCAGGCCCCCGAAGTTGCCCAGGCTTCTCCCTTCGTGCCGGACGCGCCTCCTGCCGCCGCCGCCCCGGA
The DNA here is from genome assembly GCA_003162875.1 of Granulicella sp. GTDB lineage: Bacteria > Acidobacteriota > Terriglobia > Terriglobales > Acidobacteriaceae > Edaphobacter. The sequence continues at coordinate 9,927 of PLUT01000198.1, read as the reverse complement.
GGCGGCCGAGTATGAGCCGACGGAAGCCTCGGCCTCACATCGCGTCGATCCCCTGCCGGTCAGCGAATACCGCCAAGGCGCGCCAACCCTCGACGCTCCCGACGCTTCAGCCGCTCCCGCCCCGCCAGCCCAGGAAGCCGCGGCCGAAGTCGCCGCGGAGCCGTCCGCGCCCGCAGCCGAAGCCCACGACATCACCTCAATCAACGCCACGGGCGAGATGCTCTCCGAGCCGGTCGAGATCGTTCCCGATCTGCCGACCCACCCAGCGCCGATGAAGGTCCCCGAACCCGCGTCGCCCATACGCCACGAGGGCGCGGTTGTGTTGGCCGACGCGGCCGCGGAGTTCCCGGCGCCGGGCGTTGGAATCACAGGAATCGCGGAAATCGCCAGCGGACGCGGCGGATTCGCTCCCGTCTCCGGTCCGCTCGCCGAAGAGGTCTTTGAGGAAGAGGACTCAGACGGCGCTACTCTCCAGGCCAGCTCCATCGAAGAGATGGAGGAGGACCTCGAGGAGGAGACGCTGGAAGGCGCGGCCGATCTCGGCACCATGCTCCGCGAGATGTCCATCGACCACATCACGCGCACGTCGCCCGAGATCGAAGAAGAGGATGACAGCGAGCAGGACGACCTCGAAGAAGACGATTTGGAAGAAGAGGACGAAGAGGACGACCTGGAAGAGCAGGAGGAGGAAAGCCACGAGGAGTTCGAGACCGACGATCGGGCCGGATCGGAAGAGGATGGCCAGTCCGAGGATGAGTTCCAGGAGCAGGAGGCCCAGGCGGCCCGCAGCGGCAGCGCCGGCCAGGGCGGTCTCGAGAATCGCAGCCAGGCCGGCGAAGGCCAGCCGGCGGGAACGCAACCCCGGCGCAGCGGCTTCGACCGCGATGCGGATCGCAAAGGCGGACGCAGGGATGGCCGGCGCGATGGCCGGCGAGGCCGTAGCGACCGACCCGGCGATCGCGGGCACAGCGGCCACAGCGGCGGCCACGGACGCCACTCCGTGCAGTCCATCAATCTGCCCGCCATCAGCGATCTGCTCAAGCCCGGCCAGGAGATTCTTGTCCAGATTGCCAAGGAGCCCATCGCCAAGAAGGGCGCCCGCATCACCTCGCACATCGCGCTTCCCGGCCGTTTCCTGGTGTTCATGCCCACGGTCAACCACACCGGGGTCTCGCGCAAGATCGAGTCCGATGGCGAACGCCGCCGCTTGAAAGAAATCCTGCTCAGCGAAAAGGGCGACGCCAGCGGTGGGTTCATCGTACGCACCGCCGCTGAAGGCGCCAGCGAAGAGGAACTGCGCAGCGATCTCCGCTTCCTGCTGAACCTGTGGGCGGACATCAAGACCCGCTCCGACTCGTCCAAGTCGCCGGCCCTGATCTACCACGACCTGAACCTGATCGAGCGCATCCTGCGCGATCAGGTCACCGACAACTTCTCCGCCATCTGGGTCGACACCGAATCTGAGTACGAGCGCGTCCTGCGTTTCCTGCAGCGCTTCCAGCCGTCGCTGATCCGGCGGGTCAAGCTCTACCTGAAAGACACGCCGCTGTTCGAGCAGTTCGGCATCACCGAGGAGATCAACAAGGCCCTGCGCTCCAAGGTGTGGCTCAAGTCCGGCGGTTCCATCGTCATCAACCAGACCGAAGCGCTGGTGGCCATCGACATCAACACCGGCAAGTTCGTCGGCAAGACGGCGCGGCTGGAAGACACCATCGTCAAGACCAACCTCGACGCCATTCCGGAGATCGTCCGCCAGATCCGGCTGCGGGACCTGGGCGGCATCATCATCATCGACTTCATCGACATGGACGAACGCAAGAATCGCAACCGCGTGATGGCCGCGCTGGAAGATGAGTTGAAGTCCGATCGCGCGCCTTCGAAAGTGCTCCAGTTCAACGACTTTGGCCTGGTCGCCATCACCCGCAAACGCGTCAAGCAGTCGCTCGAGCGCACCCTCTCCACCACCTGCGCCATATGCACCGGCACCGGAATGGTCAAGTCGCCCGTCACCGTTTGCAACGACATCTACATCGAGATGCGCAAGATGCACAAGTTGCTGGACCGCGGCGATGTGATGCTGCGGGTGAACCCCGAGGTGGTCAAGCAGTTGAAGTCGTCGGGCGCGAAGTGGCTACAGGAGATGGAAGAGATGGTCGGCAAGACCATCCTGGTGAAGAGCGACCCCGCCCTCCACCCGGAGCAGTTCGACATTCACTAGAGATCTCTGGAGGTGCCGTCAATCGTCGTGGCTGGCGTCCTCCGAAGGCCCACGCCCTCCCAAAGTCGTCATTCTGGACCCAGTTTCATCGAGTCCAGAATCTCTGTATTCTCTTGATCCGGGCTATTCCCGCTCGACCGCGAAAACGCCGGTCCTCTGCTTGGAATGCTCCTGTTTTCTTGCCTGTAGGCCATTGCCCCATCAGGTACGCACTCCACATCCATCGCCCGGCCGACGTCTCCGCAGGCCGTATGATGCCTCTGGAGACCACCCGAACCGGGATAGGTCTCCATTTTTCTGAAACAATGGCCGCCCGGGAGCGATCCAATTCACACTACGGCGCGTCTTACACTGCAACAAGAGCGTTGGGGGCCCGGTTGAAAATGGAGCCGCCACAACAAACTCAGCCGATTCGGGTTAGGAACGTCTAAGGACTTTTGTCACTTATCAAGGGAGTCATCAAAAAATGCAGACCAACTGTAAGAAACTCTTCCCTATTGCGTGCCGCGCCGCGGTATTCAGCTTCCTGATGGCGGGATCGGCCATGCTGATGCAGGCTCAGCAGACCCCGTCCGTTGCACCGGCCGCGAAGGCGCCCGTTTTTCTGGCGGCCCTAGCTGGGCCAGACGCGCCGAACTATGCGGCATCGTACTTCGGTAGCTCGTCCAGCAGCAGTTCGTCGTCCTCGGACGCTCTCGCCGCCGAAGACAGCCCTGACAGCCTTGGTTCCGCCGCGTCCGCGGGCTTGCAGCCGCCTCCGCGCCGTCGCTACGGCCAGCCGAGCTACGCTGGCAGCAACACCAACCCGGACGGCTCGCCCAAGTGGACCGGGCTCGGCGGCTTCGGTCTCGCCCTGCCCGTCGGCATCACCCACAAATATGAAACCCCAAGCTGGGGATTCCAGGCGGGCTTCGGGCGTGACTGGAGCAAGACCTTCGGCGTAATCTTCCAGTTTGACTACGACCATTTCGGCCTACAGGGTTCAACGCTCGCCAACCAGCAGTATGTAGAGAACATCTATTTCGAGAATTATTTTGGAGAGACTATCACGGGCGAAAGCCTCGACGGTAATAATCACGTCTGGTCCTTTACCCTCAATCCAACCTTCACCCTTCCCACCGAAGGCACCTGGGGCGCGTACGCGGTGGTCGGCGGCGGTTTCTACCACAAGGTCACCAACTTCACCCTACCAAGCGAAGAGTGCGACCCCATTTACGGCGAATGCTACACCGTCAATTCAAACATCGACCATTACACCAGCAATGCTGGCGGCGTGAATGGCGGCCTCGGCGTTACCTGGAAGTTTTCCAAGTTCTCGAACCAACGCCTCTACGTGGAAGCGCGCTATGTCGTGGTATTCAACCAGTATCGCGCCGGGTACACTGCCGCGAACATTAACAACGACACAACCAATGACACGAACATCTACCCAGCCAACAGCAACCGCACCGCGTACATCCCGATCAAGTTCGGCATCCGCTTCTAGGGCAAAATCAGAGTCTCCGTGCTGATTTTGCTATACCCCGCCTGCCGAATCCTCAACCGCGAAGCCCGGCCACCCAGCCGGGCTTCTTGCTGTACGCTGTTGCGCCGCGCACCGCGCGCATCCAGATTTTCCCAGGTTTGACCTGATGTTTTATTGCAAACAAAAGTGGTTAGCGAAGGGGGAGTCCCTTTCTAGTTAACCCTATTTGACGAGGCAAAGCGAGTTAAGCCGCTGGGGCTGTCCCTTGGCGTGACAGGCTGAATGCCCAGGATCAAATGCGGATTCTTGCTGCGCTTCCAGGATCCCAGCGCAGCTCTTGAGCCGCGTGCTCAGGCCAATCCAAATTTCCCAGGTTTGACGTGATGTTTTGCTGCAAACACTGGTGATTAGCATAGGGGAAGTCCCTTTCTAGTTAACACTATTTGACGAGGCAAAAGAGATTTGCGACGGGGCCGCCTGCACCTGAAAGACCCCGGCGGCAAGCTCCTTAATGACGAAAGGCCCGGCGTGGAGGCCGGGTCTTTCCTATTTAATTTCACCACGTTAAGTGTAGCAAACGGAAGATAACTCATCTGCTATGTTGGGGAATTTTTGATCTTGTCTGGATGGTGCAACATGGACGGCTTTTGCACAGAGCGAGGGGCTTGACAGCTTTTGGGGCGGGCTCTCAAGCGGTCGAGGAGGCATTTGGGCGAGGCGATCAAGCCGACGCTGGAACTGTATGGTTAACCCCACGTCAGACAAAGGACCGTCTGACATGGGGCACCCGGCATTTGTGGGGCGACAAGAGACAACTACGGAGATTCTGGACTTCGTNNGTCCAGAATGACGACCTTGAAGAATCGCGGATGCGTGGCGCATGCCTCAAATCCCGACCGGGTACGGCTTCTCGTGGACCTCTGACCCGCCCTTGCCGGCCCGCTCGAATCGGCCCTGCAGCAGGCTCAGCAGTCCGGTGTACCAGTAGCCCAGCACGAACAGCAGCAGGAAAGGCACGGTAAAGTAGTTCTCGGTGGTGACGGCGTACCACACCGTCCAGGCAAAATAGCACCCAATCGCCAGCTCGATCAACGGCAAAATCCCCAGTCGCTTGCGATATACCTTCGCCTGGCTCGCCTCACCCTTCTTCTTCACCCGGTACTTGGGCGTGCGCGCAAACGGCGTCTTGTATCCGAACAAGGCCTGCACGACCGCCCAGCTATTGGTGAGTGTCAACCCCACACCCAGCGCCATCAAAAAAGGCACATACAGAAATGTCTTGTACCAGCTCCGGGGAAACAGCTCCTTCTGGCTGACCAGGTAGAAGGTGGATACGGACATGGTGCTGGCGATGAACAGCGGCAGGTCGATCAGCAGCATCTGGATGTATCCCTGCCAGCTGCGGATGATCATCGCCGGCATCAGCAGCACGCTCAGCACAATCATCAGCGGATAGCTGATGTTCGCCGTCAGGTGGTACCACGCCTCCAGCTTGGTGTGCCACGGCGCATCGCTCTTCATCACCCGCGGCAGAATCTTCTTGCCGGTCTGGATGAGTCCCTTGGCCCAGCGCGCCTGCTGGGTCTTGAAGGCGGTCATCTCGATGGGCAACTCGGCCGGGCACTCGACATCCTGGAGATAGCGAAACTTCCATCCCACCATCTGCGCGCGATAACTCAGGTCGGTGTCCTCAGTCAGGGTGTCGTGCTGCCAGCCGCCCGCCTGGTCGATCGCGATGCGCCGCCAAACCCCCGCGGTGCCGTTGAAGTTGAAGAAGACCCCGGAACGCGAGCGGCCTCCATGCTCCAGCACGAAATGCCCGTCCAGCAGGATCGCCTCTACCTGGGTCATGAAGCTGTAGTTGCGATTCAGGTGGGTCCAGCGCGTCTGCACCATGCCGATCGCGGGATTGGCAAAGTGGTTGACGACCTTCATCAGCCAGTCCGGGGACGGCACAAAGTCGGCATCGAAGATCGCGATCAGCTCGCCGCGCGCCGTGCGCAGCCCCTCATCCAGCGCGCCCGCCTTGTATCCATGGCGATTGGTGCGATGCAGATGCACAATCGGCTGCGGCGCCAGCCCGGCAAAGCCCCGCGCATAGCGATCCACAATCTCCTGCGCTACGCCGACCGTCTCGTCGGTCGAGTCGTCCAGCACCTGGATCTCGAAGCGGTCGCGAGGATACTCGATCCGGCACACCGCGTCGATCAGCCGGTCGACCACGAACTGTTCATTGAAGATCGGCAGCTGAATGGTAACGAACGGCAGCCGGCCCTCGGCGTATCGGGCTCCCGGCTCGTCCCACTTCGCCGCCTTCTTCTTGTTGTGGTAGTACAGCCACACCAGCTGGTAGCGATGGATTCCATAGAACGCCAGAATCACCATCACCACGAAGTACGGGACCAGCATCGACGTGTCGAACAGGTTCCACCGATACAGGCCGCGAAAGGTGTGGTCCGCATAGTGCGTGTGCAGGTAGTGGCGGAATCCCTTGGAGGCCAGAAACATCGCCAGCGGGGCATGCAGCTTGTACAGGAAGGATGGCAGGGGAACACTCCGCAGCAGGGTTGCCGTTCGCTCACGATTCTACGCGAAGGAGTTACACAACGAGCCCGACTTTCGCGCTTGCCATTTGCATATGCAAAGTATATACGATAGGGAGTGGACGTTTTCTTTCTCTATCGCGACCAAATCTTCGTCTGGGATGGACAGAAGGCGATGGAGAATCGGACGAAACACGGTGTCACATTCGAGACAGCCTGCACGGCCTTCTTCGATGATCTATCCGTGTACGTGGATGCAACGGTTAGCGAAGAAGAACGTTCTGCGGTGATCGGCTTGAGCGGAGAATCGGGTCTGTTGTGCGTTGTACACGTCGAGAGGAAAGGCGAACAGGTAAGGATCATCTCCGCGCGCGACGCAACAAAGCGGGAAAGGAAGATTTATGAAGACGGCTAAAGAACGGATGTGGGAACGGATGCGCACTCCGAGAGTGATGACGTCAATCAGCCTGCGGATACCGGAGAGTGTCATTGAGTCTCTCAAGGAGATTGCTCCGAGCCTCGGCTTTTCGGGATATCAAGGGCTCATCAAATCGTATATCAGCCAGGGGCTGCGCAAGGATCTGGAGCGCCTCGACGGCTCCCAGGTGCAGGCACTCACCGAAAGCCTGCGTAAACAGGGCATCGCCGACGAGCTCATCTCCGCCGCCATCGCCGACGCTGGCCTGAAGTCCGCATAAAGGACCCGGCTCCGCCAGTTGATGGAAACTCATAGATCAATTGAGGAACATCGTGCGATAGAGCGCATCGCGCTGGGCCGGCCGGAACCCGGCGTCCCGGATGATCCGCCGCAGGTCTTCTTCGGCGTCGCCATTTGCCGCGCCCGCGTCCACGGTCCCCACGTCATTCGCGCCGAAGCGCAGCCCGGTCTGCAGCACCTTCAGCCCCTGCCCGGCCCGGCTGGACTGCACGTTCTCGATGCTTTCCAGGAACATCCGCGAGATCGCCAGCATCTTCAGCCGCTCCACCGCAGTCGCCCCGTCCAGTTCGCGGCCGCCCGGCGCCTCGGCGGCCACCGGCACGAACGCGGTGAACCCACCCGTTTCCTGCTGCAACTGGCGCACCGCCTCAAGCAAGCCGACTCGCTGCTCCGGAGTTTCGCCGGTGCCAAAGACCATCGTCGCCGCTGTCCGCATTCCCAAGTGGTGCGCCGCGCCATGCACCCCCAGCCAATCCTGGAAGTCCATCGCAGCACTATCGCCTGCAATCGAATCCATCGAATCCATCCCCGCTCCGCGCAGCCGCGCGAGCAACTCCGGCAGCCCGAGCCCGCATGCTCGGGCCAGCGCACTTATCTCCCCGGCCGACAGACCCTCGATCCAGAGCGCGGGAAACCTTTGCCGCACCCCCTGGAACAGTCGCTCCAATCCGTTCAGCCGCTCGACTGCGGCCGTCGCGCGATGGTCTGTCTCTATGAGGATGCGGACGCCCGTCCCGCCCATCTCAATCGCCTCGTCAATTTCTTCGCATGCGTTGGCAAGCGGATCCCCCAGCAGCGCCGCGACCTCGATCGCGATGCTGCGTGAAAGAAAATAGCTGACCACGCCCTCCGGATGCAGCCGGCGCCGAACCATGTCGGCTTCCATGCCGATTCCCACCAAATCGTCGCTGCGAAAGCAATCCAGAGCCTGTTCCCGGCTGATCCCCATGTAAAAATTCTACGCCAGGGCGAGCGGTCCTCAGTGCCTTCGAACCACCAGGATCGCAACCACGACAGCCAACAGCCCCACCGCCGCCCACAGCAGCCACATGGTGCCGGCTGCCGTCTTCTCCAACCTGGCAACCCGCTGCTCCATGCTCTCCATCCCCATCCGCATGCGGGTCAGGTCGACGGCCAACTGCGCGGCCTGTTTGCTCTGCTCCTGCAACTGGCCGCGGATGCCCGACTGTTCTTCGGCCACGTGGCGCAACGAGCCGCGAACGTCACCGGACAGCGTCACCATGGCGCTTTCAAGGGCCTTGTCGCGCTCGGTCCGGCTGGCGAGGTACTTGTCCCACGCCGGCACCAGCCGCGAGAAGTGAGGCAGAAGGTCGAGCAGCAATCGGGGCCACATGCCCCTAGTCTACGTGCTCGGCCAGCACCGTGCGCATCGAGGCCGCCCTGCGCCGTTGCCGCATCACCACGGCCACGACGCTGGCGACCAGCAGCGCCGCAATGATCGCCTGCGACCACACGCAGTAGATGCACCACATCTGAATGACGTAGGCCTCGATATAGCTGAGAAAGGCAGCGCAAAAGAAGCCGATGCGCGCCAGTTCGAGCACGATGCGCAGCCGACCCATCAGGGCGAAGATCGCGATGACCGCGTACCCCGCGATGCCGACAGCCGCCACAGGGATATGCAGCGCGCCCGGCTTTTCGTCGAACGTTTTCGGCGGGAACCACGAATACCTGCTGTGGCCCACGACGCCGCAATCCCAATGCTCCGACACCGCACACGGCGGCGCCGCGTTCGGGTCCATAAGGTGGACATGGAGCGCCATCGCGCTTATCGCCATGCCCGCTACCGCCAACAATGCAATCAGATACTTCATGGACTCCATCTTACGACTGCCCCGCTGGTGAATTCCCCTTTTTTCATGCATGCGAACACCGGGCTCTCCCTCCTGCATTCGGAACCTCGCATGCGTCGCAATTCACGGATCATTCATGTCCGCCAGTTGCACCCGCGCCAGCTCCAGTGCGACTATCTTCCAAGTGCAAGAGGTTGCGATGGAAGTTACGCTGCGTGAGCTGGTGACCATCGTCCACGGCATGCTGTTTGGCGGGTTCTTCCTCATGGCCATTGGGGGCGCCATCGTCATGCTGCTGGAGTGGTCTTCGCCCAATCCGGAGGCTTCGCCCCCGCGGCCCGCCGCGCGCTGGCGGACAACGTACCTGGTCGCAATGGTCGCGCTGGGCTGGGCGGCGGTCCTCTCCGGCGCGTACGTCGTCTACCCCTGGTATCGTGCGGTGGCTCCGCCGGGCGCGGACCTGGCCGCGTTTCCGCAGCGCCTGCTGATGTCCAACCCCACCACCGCCGGCTGGCATACGCTGGGCATGGAATGGAAGGAGCACGTCGCGTGGTTCGCGCCCATGGTGGCCACCATGGTCGGCTTCGTCATGTTGCGGCATCGCGCCGCGTGGAGCGCCGACCGGCAACTGCGCCGGGTGGTCCTCGGATTCGCCGCGGTCGCATTTCTAGCCGCAGCCATCGCCGGCGGATGGGGAGCGATGATCAATAAAGCCGCTCCGGTCCGCGGCGGAGACACCATCCAACTCTGGCGGAGTGCTCCATGACGCAACTGCCCCAGCCCGCGTCCCCGGCGCTCGCCCCGAACGGCACGGTCGCCGCCGCCATCCTCGGCTGCTCGCTTGGCTGTTTCGCCCTGGGCGGGCTCGCCGTTGCCGCCGACGGTTCCAAGCGCCTGGCGGGTCTTCTGGCCTTCTACCACCCCACCGGCCCTCTCTCCGGCGTCACCAGCGTCGCCATCGCCTTCTGGCTTCTCTGCTGGGCCGTTTTCGCGGCTCGCTGGAAGAAGAAGACCGTCGCCCTGGGCAGGGTCAGCGCCCTCGCTTCCCTTTTTCTTCTGCTCGGCCTGCTGCTCACCTTCCCGCCGTTCGGCGACCTGCTGCTGGGCCGGTGACTTCGCGATTGCAGGTAGTAACGTAGCTTGCCAAGCGAGCCTTCCCTCGGGGGCTA
>PLUT01000311.1 GCA_003162875.1 Granulicella sp. | reverse complement strand
ATTCCAGCAACTTCCGGGCCCGGTAGTGTCGTCTCAGTTTCCTACTACGCCGGACTCACAGCGATGCTTACCGACGGGGCGCCCTTACGAACTATTTCTTGCTCGCGAGAACCCGGTAGACTGAAGCCACCGATGAAAGCAAGCGAACCCAGTACCATTGCGGTCCTGGCCGAAAAGCCTTCTGTCGCGCGGGACGTTGCCCGTGTCCTCGGAGCCGACAAGCGGGGCGAAGGCTATCTCCAGGGAAACGGCTATGTGGTCACCTGGGCGATCGGACATCTGGTTTCGCTGGCACAACCGCACGAGATCAATCCTCAATGGCGGGAATGGCGCTTCGATCAATTGCCGATGTTGCCCGAGCAGTGGCCACTGGTTGTCTACGAGCGAACCAAAGATCAGTTTGAAGTGGTGCGAAAGATCCTGACGTCCCCACGGGTGTCGCGGATTGTGTGTGCGACGGATGCCGGGCGGGAGGGGGAGCTGATCTTCCGCTACATCTACGAGGCGACTGCGAGCAAGAAGCCGGTCAGCCGACTTTGGATTTCCTCATTGACTCCCGATGCCATCCGCAAGGGGTTCGACAACCTTCGTCCCGGCCGTGAGTATGATCGATTGGCTGACGCCGCCAGTGGCCGAAGCCGAGCCGATTGGCTGGTTGGCATGAATCTGTCGCGTGCCTATTCGATTGTCTACGGTGAGGAGCTTTCGGTCGGACGAGTGCAGACGCCGACCCTGGCCATGGTTGTGGATCGGGAACTCGCTCTCCGGCGCTTTGTCTCCGAAGACTTCCTCGAGGTGGTCGCGACATTTCAGGGACGGAAGAATCCTGACAAGGAGAGCTATCAAGGGACATGGTTCCGTCCGCGAACAGAGTCCAACAAGGACAACGACTCCCAGGTGAACCTCTCTAGATTGCCAGCCGATGGCCAGGAAGCCAACAACATCATCCTTCGGGCCCGTGCGGGGGAAGCGGTCATCGAGTCCCTCTCTTCCGAAACTCAGCGGATGCAACCGCCCCAGCTCTACGACCTCACCGAGTTGCAGCGTCATGCCAATCGTCTGTTCGGCTTTAGCGCTCAAGGGACCCTCGACCTTGCCCAGGCTCTCTATGAGCGGCACAAACTGATCAGCTATCCGAGGACGGATAGCCGCCATCTATCTGCTGATGTTGCTGCTACAGCTGCAGGCATTGTCGCGGCACTTTCCGCGACTTATGGGAAGCAGATGGCTGCTGGAACAGGGAAGCGCCCTCTGGGAAAGCGGTATGTAGACGACAGTAAAGTGAGCGACCATCATGCCATTATCCCCAATGCGGTTTCCCCCGAGAGGGTCAACCTCACGAAAGAGGAACGCAAAGTTTACGACCTGATCTGCCGCCGCTTTCTGATGATGTGGCATGACGATTATCTCCAGGCAGTCACCACCGTGATTACTGCGATCACCCACGAAAGGATCGTGGACCGCTATCGGACCACGGGGACGGTTGTCGAGCAGATTGGTTGGAAGGCCCTTGACATCGGAGCGGAAGGACACAAGCAGGAGACGAAGGGTAGTGCGGAGGGGGAAGTTCCGGAGCAGATTCTGCCAGTGACTCTTTCAGAGGGGCAGTTCCAGGACGTTACAAACATTGAAGCACGGAAAAAGAAGACCCGCCCTCCGAAGCGATTTACTGAGGGCACACTCTTGACCGCGATGCAGACGGCAGGCAAAAGCCTGGACGAGAGGGAACTGTCCGAAGCGATGAAGGACACTGGACTCGGCACCCCTGCTACACGGGCGGCAATCATTGAAGTCCTCCTGAAACGGGCCTATATCGTCCGTACAGGGAAGAGTCTGGAAGCAACGGAGAAGGGAATCCACCTCATTGAAGTGGTCCACCCAGAAGTAAAAAGTCCGGCGATGACCGGCCAGTGGGAGGCGTCTCTCAAGAGGATCCAATACGGCGAATCTGAGCTGGAACCGTTCCTTCAAAGCATCAGTCAATACGTTCGTTCGGTCGTCGGCAAGGTGCGGCAGGCGTCACCGGTCCAACAATCATCGGCGATCCTGGCCTCTCCAGCGAACTCCAACGCTCCCGATCCGCCAGCACCAAGGAAATTTCTCGAGAACACGAGCCTCTCCGAGCTTCTGCAAACCGCGTTCGGCTTTTCAGCGTTCCGGCCCAATCAGGAAGCCGTCTGTGAGGCGGTGACGGCGGGGAAGGACGCTTTGCTTGTCATGCCAACGGGTTCGGGCAAGTCGCTCTGCTACCAGTTGCCAGGATTGGCACGAGGTGGGACGACTCTCGTGATCAGTCCACTCATTGCTCTGATGGACGATCAGGTGCTGAAGTTGAAGGAGCTAGGTTTCGCTGTTGAGTGCATCCATTCGGGTCGCGATCGTGAGACATCCAGGCGTGTCTGTTCGGACTACCTGGGTGGCAAATTGCAGTACCTCTTCATCGCTCCAGAGCGGCTTCGGGTGACAGGTTTTCCCGAAATGCTAGCCAAGCGAAAACCGTCGCTGATCGCGATCGATGAGGCGCACTGTATCTCGCAATGGGGCCACGATTTTCGCCCGGACTATCGGATGCTGGGCCAGTACTTACCGAGTCTTCGCCCTGCTCCGATGCTGGCACTTACGGCCACGGCGACGCCGCTGGTCCAGAATGACATTGCAACTCAGCTAGGCTTGACCGAGCCCGCGCACTTCATCCATGGTTTCCGCCGCGAGAACATCGGAATCGAGATTGTAGAAGCCTTGCCTTCGCAACGGACTCGGCTCGCTCGGGAGATATTGCTGGAGCAGAAACACCGGCCAGCCATCGTCTACGCTCCGACACGCAAGCAGGCGGAAAGTCTGGCGGCGGAGTTGGCAGAAGAGTTTGCCGCAGCCAGCTACCATGCAGGACTGGATGCTGAGCGGCGGCGGCGAGTGCAGGAAGAATTCATGGCGGGCAAGCTGGATGTCATGGTGGCAACCACGGCGTTCGGAATGGGGATCGATAAGCCAGACGTTCGAACCGTGATTCACACCGCCCTGCCGGGCAGTGTGGAAGGGTATTACCAGGAGATCGGCCGAGCTGGACGCGATGGGAAGCCGAGTCGCGCTATTCTCATGCACTCATATGGAGATCGTCATACCCACGACTTTTTCTTCAATCGAGATTACCCGGATGTTTCGTTGCTGGATCGAATGTTTGCAGAACTTCATACAGAACCCCAACCTAAGGAGGCGCTCCGCAAAGCCTTGGCGATGGAGGAAGATCTCTTCGACAAGGCTCTCGAGAAACTTTGGATCCATAAAGGTGCCGTGCTGGACTTTGCGGAGAATGTAAGCCAGGGCGAGGGGGTATGGCGCTCATCCTACATCCTGCAAGGCGAGAACAAACGGGCGCAGATCGATCAGATGATTCGCTTTGCCGAGAGCAATCAATGCCGTATGACGTCCCTTGTTCGTCACTTTGGCGATACGTCGGACAGTGCTGCGGCGTGTGGTCTGTGCGATTTCTGTGCTCCGTCTAAGTGCGTTGCCCAAAGATTCCGAACCGCGACGGAAGAGGAGCGAACAGCTCTCTATCGAGTGCTGCGGGGCCTGCAGTACGTCTCCAGCAAGTCGACGGGCAAATTGTACAGCGAGCTTTTTCCAGGAAAAGAGATCAGTCGGGACAACTTCGAAGAAGTCCTGGGAGCCATGGCCCGGGCAGAACTCCTTACAGTTACTGATGCGGTGTTCGAAAAGGAAGGTAAGCAGATTCCCTACCGCACTGTCCGTCTTACTCCAGCCGGGCGCGCCGCCGATCAGACCACGCCAGTGCACTTCGTGATGAAAGAGGCCGGGCTGCCCGTTTCCAAGCGAAAACGCCAGAAGAAAGCCGGTAAGCCCAAGGCATCCCGGAGCGCTTCCGCTCGGACGCAATCTCGGCAGCCGGCAACGCGAGCAGATGTGTCCGAACCGGAGCCGCGGATTCGCGTGGAGGAGGCATTGCGTGCCTGGCGCTTGAGTGAGGCGAAGCACAGAAATATTCCGGCATTCCGGATCTTCGGCGATCGGGCGCTGCGAGGTATCGCTTCGACCTGTCCCCAGAATGATGCAGAGCTATTAGCTGTGCCGGGCATTGGAATGGGGATCGTGCAAAAATATGGATCGCGCATCTATCGCCTGATTGCAGGGGCCAGTTGATACGCGCGTGCCCTCGTGC
>PLUT01000055.1 GCA_003162875.1 Granulicella sp. | reverse complement strand
GAAATGCGTTGAGACCTGTGAACTTGTAAACCCGCTTTGAGTTGAGAACGCAATTCATTTCGGTCGACTGCAACGAGTTTTTGTCTAATGTGCCCCGCAATGATTTCATTTACTAGCCTCACGACACTGGAGTTGGAGCCAAAGATAAGACTCGAGGATAAGAACTGGCTGGGGTTTCCTTCGTCGGGCAAAGAAAAGCCTCCATGGGAGTCGCGGTTGGGCGGCCCATCAAGTATCCCTGCACTTCGTTTGCTCCGAGGGCCCGGATGAGTTCCAGTTGCTCGGCAGTTTCGACCCCTTCGACAATCANNTCGCATCCCAAGATTCTGGGCCAGTGCCACCAACATGCGGATCATGCTTTCCCCATCGGGTTGCGTGTCCAGATTCATCACAAAGGACCTATCGATTTTGAGGGCATCGAAAGTCAACGATGGCAGATAGCTCAAGCTGGAATATCCGGTGCCAAAATCGTCGATCGCCATGCTGACACCCAATTCGCGGAGACGATTCATGGTGGCGGCTGTATGCTCCACTCCGGCGAGCATCACCGATTCAGTAAGCTCGATCTGCAGAAGCTCAGGCCGGAGCCCAGTCTGTTGGAGGATCGCGCTTACGTCTTCCACGAACCCCTTGGTGCGAAACTGAATGCTGGAGACGTTGACCGCAACCTGGATCGGATTTGGCGCGATGCTCTGCCACCGGACCGCCTCGATACAGGCCCGCTGCATAATGTAAGCGCCCAAAGTCACAATCAGTCCGCTCTCTTCGGCGATGGGAATGAATTTCACCGGTGGGATGTTACCCAGAGCCGGATGGGTCCAACGGGCCAGCGCTTCGAAGCGGATCAGACGGCTACCAACCACCTCGAACTCCGGCTGATAGTGAACGGAAATCTCGCCGCGCGCTATGGCCCCACGCAATTGGTTCTCCAGGCTCAACCGCTCATGCATTTGAGTACCGATTTCGGGCGTATAAGCCATGACCCGATTCTTACCCTCGCGCTTGGCGGCGTACATAGCGCTGTCGGCTTGCCGCATCAGCTCTTCCGGGCTGGTTGCGTTGTCTGGAAAAACGCTGATGCCAATGCTTGCGCCGATGGACAGATCATGGCCTTCTACGCGAAATGGATTTGAGATCGATTCGAGCAGGCTTTCCGCCACCACTGTGGCCTCTTCATTTGCATGCAGACTGTCCAGAATCACCATGAACTCATCGCCGCCGAGACGACCCAATATGTCCCCTCTGCGAACTCGCGACCGAAGGCAACCGGAGACCTGCACCAACATCGCATCACCCGTGGGATGACCAAGACTGTCGTTGATCAGCTTGAAACCATCAAGATCGATGAAGAGCAGTGCAATGATGCCGGAGTCCCCTCCAGACTTCGCTATGAGGAATTGGAGCCTGTCCAACAAGTGTCTGCGATTGGGCAGCCCGGTTAGAGGATCGTTGAGCGACTCGTAAACTGCCGCATCTCTTGCTTTTTGTAATTCAGCCTGATTCTTCCTCAACTGGGTAACATCGATGGCGGTAGTCTCGTATAGGAGGCCCTCCGGTGTTTGCACGGGGGTGATGTTCTGCAGTAGATGCACAATAGCGCCATCGTCACGCCGCAGGCTCGCTTCCTGGTTGCTCAAGGCTTCCTCTTGAAGAGCGCCGCAGACTTGCTCTCGCTGCGTGGGGTCGACATGAAATTCCCAATATGAGCGTCCGATCAACTCCTCGTGCGACAAAAACCCAAGCATCCTCGCGAAAGCCATATTGCAATCGACAATGGTGCCGTCGGATCGCCAGCTAAAGACTCCCGCAAGGTTGCGGCCGAAGAGACGTTTGAACTTTGTCTCCAGGTGCATTTCATGCTCGAGTCGAGCGCGCATTATCGTGGTTTGTTTACGGACGGTTCGTCTCAATTGGGTCACCCAGACCAACGGCACTATCACACACAAGGCCATGGCGCTCAATATGGCAAGTCCGCGTTTGGGCGTGAGCCAGCCATTACCTCCCAACACAACGATGTCCGCCGGCGAGGAAATGAGAACCATGAGGGACTCGGGCCACTCCGCCGTTGCGCCACGGATAACCGCGACACCTGTCAGTTGGAGATCGGAGTTGCGTGAGAGCCCTACGAGTTCATTTGTGGTCTGTGTGCGTAGCAGAGTCGCGCTGAATCGCTGGTCCCCGTCCGCAAGCTGGTAAACATAGCTCGATTTATTGGTGTCTTGACTGACCAGGTGCGCCTTCAGACGCACCTGCTTTCCGTCAAGAGAGCGTTTGAGCACGTCTGCGGCTGTAGTTTCAAGCGGTGCGATGCCGGTAGCCGACTGAATTTCAGACAAGCGCACTTTGGAGTCCAGCAGCTCCGGACCAAATTCTCCGTAGTTAGGGAATCCAACCACGTCCACAGTATTCCCGACATGTGTGCTGACTGACCCTGCGGTCTCCACAAACACTGTCCCTGAACTGTCCTGGAGGAAGAGTTTTGTCGGAGACGCCCAAGTCACAGTGCCGCGGACATGAACCTCGAGCAAGAAGCGCCGGTTCAAATCCAGTTTCCTAAGACTTCCGAGGGATATCGGCGTTGAAGCAAAGGAATCCGGAAGGGCAGGCTCTTCAATTTGGATATCTGTCAGGTTGTTCACAAACAACTGAGCGGCCACCCGCCTGTTTGCACCGTCGAAGTGGACGCCGCTCACACCTGTAATACGCACAGTGGCGCCCATGAGGCGTTGCGCGGCCGCATTCTCTTTCTCGGGCACGACTAGCCATGCGACAGACTTTCCATCGAATATGCGGAAACAGACGCGTGTCCACGTCTGGTAACACGGGTGCAGAACGCCTTCTGTAACCACCCAACTGCTGTCTGCCACTCCTGCGTCGAGCTCGGCCACGGTTCTCTGTTCCGGTTTTGGGGGAGGCTCACGGCCTAAGATTCTGATTTTCGCTTGTACCACAGTCGGCGCAACATCTCCTGCACCTGTGACGCCGTTCACTTGGACGCGAGTGCCTACCGGGAATAGAGTGCTTATGCCGTGCGCATCGACATAAATTGAGCCGGTTTGGTCGTGAATGAACAGAAGACCCCATTCGGGATCGGAATATGTCACTACACCCTGGAGTTCAACAGAAAACGCATTTCTGGCTTCGGTATTGCTCAGGCCGTGAATGCCTTGCACTGTTCGCAACGTGGGTTGGCGTCCAGATTGACCGTGCAACTGCGCGAATGCGAAGAGCGGCCAGAGCAGGCAGAGCACGACGCAGTGCTGAATTATGTCGCGCGTAGGTCCCTTATCGTTTGAGGAATTCCTCGTTGTGTCTCGCATGTGTAACACTCGTCGTTTCTATATTCAAAGTAGCTCTCGCCTTCTCCTGGCGATGCCTTCTCATAGAGCGTCCTTTTATATATATCGGCGCGGAAGTCACATTTGTTCAATGATGCTCGGTAGAATGTCCCCTTTGCGTTGATATCTTTCACTGTTTATGGGCAAATCAATAAGTACATTCGGGTACGACTGTTGGATTAATATGGGAGTTCATTCCATGCAGAAAGAGACCGTCATGGTGGATGACGCGATTCTTCCCGGCCCGTTTCGCCTCGTACATCGCGTCGTCAGCCTTGCAGAGAAGTTGTTCCCATGAGGGCATTGCGTCTGGCGTCGTAAACGAAGCAACGCCCACGCTGACCGTGAGTGCGGCCTCCCCCTGCGGCGCATGACTCAGTAAAAGCCGGATGCGTTCCGCAAGATCCATCGCTCCCGACACGTCCGTATCAGGCAGAAGAAATCCAAACTCCTCTCCGCCAAGGCGCGCAGCAGTATCTCCCAGTCGCACGCAGTGTTTTTAGGACTCGGCCCAGCATCTTCAGTGCGGCGTCACTAGCGGCGTCGCCGTAGGTGTCGTTCCTTAGCTTGAAATTATCGATGTCTAAAACCAGGACCGAAAGTGGTCGATGATTTCTATTTGCTCGGGAGAATTCGATTGCTGCTTGTGATTCAAAGATTCGTCGGTTGGAGAGCCCTGTAAGAGAATCGGTCGTCGCCATTCGTTCAAGTTGTAAATTGGCTTTCGCCAGTTCCTCCTCCCGCCTCAGCTGTTCGGTAATATCGGTCGTTACCCAGCTAGCAATTTGCGACCGCCTACGTCCTTATAGATAAACTTGATCGACCGAAACCGGTGAAGCACACCCTCAAAATCACGCGCCTCGTCGAGGAACTCGAGCGTCTGATCGGTTCCCATCACACGCAGGTCCTGATCCTTGTACTTAGCCGCGATTTCCTTTGGGAATACCTCATCGTCGGATCGTCCAAGCCATTCGGTCCGATCGATGCCCGCAAACTTGGCAAAGTTGGCGTTATAGAACACATATCGTCCGCAATCGTCTTTCACAAACGTGGTGCTCGGACTGTGCTCCATGAATTGCTTGAGCAGGTGCTGGCTTGCTTCAAGTTGCATTGCCATCTACGCTTTATCTCGAAGCGCGTTTTCCAACTCGGCCTGGTGCGTCATCTCGCGAGTCACGTCAACCGATATACCGGCGAGCATCAGTTTCCCATCCGATTTGTGATAAGGGAATTTATAGGACTTCCAGAACCTCGAACTCCCATTCGGACTGGGCGAAGTCTCTTCAACCTCTACCGGGACGCCCCCCTCCAGCACGGTCAGGTCGTTGCGGCGGTGCTCATCGGCCATCTCCCTTGACCAAAGTTCGTAGTCGCTTTGTCCGATCCAGGCTTGCTCCGTCACGCCGTTGATCTGCGCGAGAAACCTGTTGTAAAAGGCCAGCTTTCCATCAGCATCCTTGATGTAAGCGGCAAAAGGACCATTGTCCATGAATCGTTCGAAAAGGTCGGTAGTCTCTGCCAGCCGAGCACATAGCTTCTCGTTCTCACGGTGAGAACGCTCGATCATCTTCTGCTTTAGGCGGGACTCCATGCGGGCCTCTACCTGCGCTCCCAGAATAGTCAGGGCCTCTCGTTGGCTGTCGGTCAGCTTGCGGCGAACTAGATCGATGACGCACAAAGTTCCGACAGCTGTCCCATTTGGAGCTCGAAGAGGAAGTCCTGCATAGAATCGGATGCCGGGATCGTCCGTCACCAGTGGGTTATTGCAAAAGCGCGCGTCCGTCGTCGCGTCCTCGACGACGAAGAGGTTTGGAGTACGAATCGCGTGTGAACAGAACGAAAGATCTCGATGGGTTTCCTTCAGATCGGTTCCGAAGGAGGCTTTGAACCATTGCCGACGTTCGTCCACCAGGGAAACCAGACTGATCGGAGCTGCACAGACGGCGGATGCTAGACGAACCAGGTCGTCGAACTCTTTCTCACAAGGGCTGTCGAGAATCTCCAGTTCCACTAGCGCCGCGATACGATCAGCTTCGTTCATACGTTCTTCTCTGATCACTTTCAAAGGCCCTGAAGCTCCAAGTCCCAACGAAGTGGGAAGTCTCGTTGTCCTGGAGCCCGTTCTCGGCGCAAAGAGGCCATTACGAACAGTAGACGGAGCGGTGTAACCTGTGAATACCACCTTTCGGTGACAGAAACCCCTGCTTTTGCCTAGTACTACAGTTGTAGATAGAAGACTGGGAGCGGCGATCCGCGCTTTCGGTAGTGGCAGCGCAGAGCATGAAACTGGTGCCGTCTTCGCCATCGCGACCAGTGGAGAAGATGCTCAACGCCGTACCATTCGCGCCAGAGAAGGTGGGTGGGCAGGTGGCGTAATTCGGGGACGCTGAGCGGTACCTGCCCGGCTGGAGTTTTTTCTCCTCGTGCGCGCAGTATGACGAGAACCGCGTGGGCCAGCATGGCCAGGGTAATGTGCCGATACCAGCCTTGCCAGTGGCAGACTTCGTAATGGTCCAGCCCGCACTCGCCCTTGGCGGCCTGGAAGGCTTGCTCGATCTGCCAGCGTTGTCCGGCCACGCGTACCAGTGCTTGCAGGGTCGCTTTATGCGTGGGCGCATAAAACCTGTAGTAGGCATGCTCTGGTTGCTCTTCGATGCTGCGCCGCACCAGCAATCCATGGCTCCATCCATCTTCTTCCCAGCCATGAATGAGCGTCCAGTCGTAAAGACGTTCTCCTTTGCTGCCCAACCCGGCGGAAATGCGCTCCCAGGCAAGGCCTGGCAAGCTCTGTGCGATTGCATCCACACGCCGCAACTGGTGATCGGGTCAGCGCATACGTTGGTCTGAGGCGATGGCCAGCACATAACCCAATCGACGTTCTTCGAGCCACTTGCGCAGTTTGCTGTTGTTGCCATACACCTCCCCGGCAGCTACCCAGTTACAGGGTGCGCCAGCTTGCAATGCACGCTCGATCATGCGCCGTGCTAACTCTGGCTTGGTAGCAAACTCTGTCTCTTCCGGCACGGCCGCAGAGCGGCGACGTTGGTCATCGGCGGCCCATTCTTCAGGAAGATATAACTCACGATCCACCAACGCCGCGCCCTTGTCGCTGGCATAGCAGAGAAACACGCCGACCTGACTGTTCTCGATGCGTCCCGCCGTGCCCGTGTACTGGCGCTTGATCCCGACCGAATGCTCTCCCTTTTTCAGAAAACCCGTTTCATCGGCGATCAGCACGGCACCCGGACTGCTCAACTCTTCCAGCACGTAACCGCGAAGCTGATCTCGTGCCGCATCTGCATCCCAACGAGCCCGGTCCAGCAGGTGCTGCACGCGATAAGGAGCCGCTTCACCCATCCACTCGGCCAACTGCCAGCCGTTCTTCCGCTCACACTGGCTCAGCAAACCCTGCAGGTAGGCGAGACTGCGCTCGCGTGTCTCCGAGCGCGCAAACAACTCCGCGATGCGGTCATGGCACCGCAACAACTCACCCTTCCAACCAGATA
Source organism: Granulicella sp. (assembly GCA_003162875.1). Taxonomy (GTDB): domain Bacteria; phylum Acidobacteriota; class Terriglobia; order Terriglobales; family Acidobacteriaceae; genus Edaphobacter. Next base: position 2,331 of record PLUT01000055.1, on the reverse strand, counting down.
ATCGCTTCTCCATCGTGCATGCAGGAGAACCACTTGCCAGAGCGCGTTCAGTTTACCATCTACAACTGTAGTTACTAGGCCGATCACGCACGGCACCTTACAACCGCCTCCTGCTTCGCTGCCAACTCCGCTCTTGGGTTCATCGCTTTTCGTTGTTATCACCAGTCCGTCGGTTGCCAACGATACAAATGCTTGCCCAAACTCTCCGGAAATTGGATTCTTTGCCGCGGCTGCGTCGAATCACCTTCTTAGCAATAGCGTCGGTTCCTGCATAGAAAGTTGTAGTTCCTTTCCCACCTGATGCGGCGATACTCCCAAACAGCAGAGGTCCGCGAATTAGTGCGTCGCAGATTCCAGGAATGCTGATTTCTATTCCCGGCGACGTTGTCAGGGGATAATGAACCAAGGCTCTAAAAGTAATTCTGCAATTGCGTCACTCTCGCGGATGGAGAAACCCTCGATGCGTACAGCAAAGGCGCGACGAAACACGGTCAGAATGAGGATTTCTAGAGTGGCGGCCAGCCTTTCCGCGTTAGGGCTCGCGGACTATTGGATTCTGAAGCATTTTTCGCTCACAAGCTCTTCCCTCTTCTCATGCCGGTTCTTCCTGATACTCATTCTCTCGATCTCACTGGTCTATCTTGTCATCCACTGCTACTCGTTCCTTGCGGAGAGTCGAGCAGATCGGCTCGCAAGGAGCGAAACCGAACTGAAGGTTCTGCGCGCCGTCATCAATAGCCTCCCCGACAGAATTTACGTAAAGGACAAGCAAAGCAGGTTCATTCTGGCCAACCGAGCTGTGCGGGAGTTCTCGGCCGGCTCGCCGGACTCGGACATACTCGGGCGCGACGACTTCTCGTTCTTCCCGGAAGAAGTCGCCAGTAGGTTCTTCAACAACGAACAGGAACTCATGCGCACCGGCGAGCCGGTGAGTCACTCTGGATGGGATGAAGACGCCAGTGGAAGAGGAACGTGGACCCTGACCACAAAGGTGCCGTACAGGGATGAGCACGGTAACATCGTTGGATTAATCGGTATCGGCCGCGACATTACGGAGCAGAAACATCTGGAAGGCAGTCTCGTGGAAGCTCGCGAAGAAATGCGCTATAAAGCCACACACGATGCGCTCACTTCGTTGCTCAATCGTGGGGTAATTATGGACTTGCTCAGCCGCGAACTCAGCCGTACGCGCATCGAGAATGGGTGCACCCTTGTGTTGCTCGCCGACATTGATCATTTCAAGCTGGTAAATGATGCCCACGGACACGTCGTCGGTGACGAACTTCTGCGCGAAGTGGCTCGGCGGCTGCTCGGTTCGGTGCGGTCATACGACTTCGTCGGCCGTTACGGCGGAGAGGAATTTCTTCTGATCTTGAACAATTGCGACTCTTCCCTTGCGCTTGACCGCGCTGAGGAGATACGTGAGTCAATTTGCAGGGATCCTATCCGAACCTCCGCCGGGGCCTTCCCTGTAACCACGAGTATTGGGGTACTCGCTAGTCGAGAATGGGGCTCGATGGAAGTTGAGGAGATTCTGCGCGAGGTGGACGGTGCGCTATATAGAGCGAAAGCGGGCGGGCGCAATTGCTGCCAACTCAGTTTGCCAATACCCGCGTGTCAAAAGCGAGGGGAAACGTCAAATTCACAACCATCATCCTCCCACTCCTTGTGTGAATCATACTCTAGAGTATAGGTCCGACCAGAGGATCACTCGAACCGGTTCAGAAGGGTCACCAGGGCCCGAGCGCACTGGCAGCTTGTGACCATTACTCTGTCGCTCTTACCAGCGGACGCCGAGCACACCCATTCCCTCGCTCTCGACTGTGAGCCCCTTCCGTCGGGGCGCTAGTGAAAGAAGACAGCGTCTAAACGTTCACGTCGGGGCTATCTATGGCTTACGACAAACTCCCGCTTTCGTGTGAGTTGCGCGGGTTGACCGTGCGTGCTGATGTTCTCCTCCGTGTCGAGGACCTTCGCGGCTTGCTTCGGTTCTTTCAGCGGTGCCTGGGCCCAGTCTGAAAGCCAGCCTTGTCCGCAGCCACTGAAGACCCAGAGGTGCGCATGATTTGCCTGAAGAACATTTAGGCTGTCGACGATAGCATCGTCAGCCGGCAACACCGCTATAACAGGATTGGCAGGCTTTCGGCGGCGCGCGGGTTCATTGCAGCTCCGCTTTCGCACCGCGTCCACAAGCCAGTTGCGATGTTTCAATTGCAGCAGCGCGGTTCCGCTGAGCGGGAAAGTAACCGTCGTGCGCATATCTTTGAGGCCACGGCTAACAGCCCGTGGTGCAAGTGCTGATTCGTAGCCGGAGAGTTTTTCGTGGATTCA
>PLUT01000369.1 GCA_003162875.1 Granulicella sp. | reverse complement strand
TCGCCGAAGCGCCTGCTGCCGTCGCTGAATCCCCCCTGGCCGGCTTCAGCCTGGGAAGCCGCGAGTCCGTCGCTTCGCTCGACGCCGGCGCCCCCGCGCCTAAGCTCACCACCGCAGAGCTGGATGCAGCCTGCCAGTCCGGCAAGCTCCGCGGCAAGCCATGCAAGCTGGATTGGCTGCCCATGCTATGGCAGGCGTTCGAAGCCACCGCGGTGGAGAACGCCGGAAACATCGCCTTCGATTCCGACACCCGCAACGCCCTTACCCACAATCCCTACTTTGCTACCTGGTTCAAGTGCGTCCATCAGTATCGCTACCGGCAGTGGTCGGACGATACGCCATTCATCGTGCACGACATCGGGCACCCGATGCAGGGCGCGTCCGTGTATAGCATCTACGCGCAGAACGACCCCAAAAGCCGCGGCCTCATCTTTGCCAACAACGGCAACTACTGGCGCGGCAAGTTCAAGGCAATGGCGTTTGTCACCCTCTTCGAGATTCAGTGGAAGATCGGCCCGGCCAGCGAGGCGGCCATCGGCAACAGCGGGCTGAACACCTACCCGGTACCCGGCACCACCACCGGGCGCACCACCAACGAGACCGGCTTCCAGGATTTTGTGATTACGCCGGTCTATGGGTTGGGATGGAATATCGCCGAGGACCTGGTGGACCGGTTCGTCATGCCGCACATCTGGAAGCGCACGCACAACCGCCTGATTCTTACCGCGCTGCTGCCGCTCACCCCCTGCCGGGACGCAGCCAATATCCTGCGCTACAAGCCGTTCTACTATCGCGACTACCCCATCACTCCGCTGCGCTAGGGTCCCGCCGGTTACAGGTTGAAGAGTTCGCGCAGCCGCTTGGTCTGCGCCCTGCTCACCGGGATCTCCGTCTTCTTCGGGTCGTCCATGCGCAGCTGGTAGCTGGACTTGAACCACGGAACCACCTCGCGAATGTGCTGGATATTGACCACGAAGGAGCGGTGGGCCCTCCAGAAAGCCTCCGGATCGAGCTGGTCCATCAGCTCTTCCAGGGTGCGGCAGTTCGATTCGCCCTCCATCCCGCGCGTGATCACGCTGATGGTCCCGCCTTCGATCGAGGCGAAGCATATCTCCTTCTGGTCGACCAGCAGCAGCCGTCCCAGCGCGCGCACCACTACCTTGCTCGTGCTGGGGCGGGCAGGCTGGGTCCGCGTTTCCACCAGCCGCAGCAGCGCATCCAGCTTGGCCTCGCCCCCCGGATCGGTGCGGTCTGCAATCCTCGCTCGCACCTTTTCGATGGTCTTCAGCACTCGCTTGCGGTCGAAGGGCTTCAGCAGATAATCCACCGCATTCACCTCAAACGCGCGGACCGCATACTGGTCGAAGGCAGTCGCAAACACAACCTGGGGAAGCTCCGTCTTCTTGTCCAGCAGCTTCTTCAGCACCGCGAACCCGTCCAGGCCGGGCATCTGGACGTCGAGGAAGACGACATCCGGCTTGTGCGCGCGAATCAGGTCCACGGCCTCAATGCCGTTCGCACCCTGCGCCAGCACCTCCACGCCCTCGGCGCTCTCCAGCAGATACAACAACTCCTGGCGGGCCAGCGGTTCGTCGTCGATGATGAGAGCAGTCAGGGCCAAGGCGATTGTTAGTTGTTAGTTGTTAGCTGATAGTCGTTAGTTGCTGGTTGCTGGTTGACCGCTGTTGGCTAGCCAGCAGACCGCACAAGGTGTGCCGCACACACTACTCTAGCCGCCTGAGCAGCCCTTGTCAGCATTTGAATGTCGATGGGGGAATAAAAGGCCGCGTCTTTCAACTAACAACTAGCAACTAGCTATCGCTGTAGGCGCGCAGCCTGGCCGGAGCGTGATCGTCGGCGGTTTCGTGGCCGCACTGCGGACAAAACGCATCGGTAATCTGCACGCCGCGGAAGCACTGACCGCACACCGGCGCCACCTGAAAGCGGCACTGCGGGCAGAAGTGGACGCCCGCGATCAGCTCCGTCGTGCAGTTCGGGCAGCGCACCATGATCGGCTGGCGCAACAGGAAGTAGACCACCGCGCCGATCAACCCGGGCATGAAGATCACCACCAGCATCCACAACCCCGCCGACATGCCCCGGCGCTTCACATCGCGGCTTACGAAGCCCACCACCAGCGAATAGCTCGCCAGCACCGTTCCGGTAATGTAGCCCGTAATCAGATGCATGGGCAGCGAACCCGGACGGCGATGCACCGGCGCGGCATGGTTGAAGAAGTAAATGGATCCGGCGAAGACCAGAACCGCCAGGACGATCGACCACAACGGGATCAGCTTAAGGCTGTCGCCTTCACCCCCGTCGCGGGTCTCCTGCGAATCAGTTGTCTGCAGATTCCAGAACTTGCTCATCGAACCGACCCGCCTTCGCGGCCTTTATGTGCGCGGCGAAGCCAGATGGCGGCCAGCAGGGCCAGCGAAGCCGGTACGAACCAGAGCAGCAGCACCAGGAAGTGGTTGTTCGCATCGCTGGCAGCCAGTGCCGCCACATCGGCCTGCACCGCCTCAGCTGCCTCCGTAGCCTGATATTGATAGAGCCCGCTCCACACCGCAACGACGGTCAGGATCAGCATGGCGGCGCATAGAATCAGCGGCACCGTCAGGCTACGCATGTGGCTGCGACGCGCCTGCATCACCTGGGCCCGCTCCCGCACCACCCGGTGAGTACGGTTCACCACGCCGGCGCGCGCCATGGTATCCGCGCCATTCAGCGGGTTACGCGCAAGGATCGCTGCATCTGCCGTCTGAGACTCGGACTCGAACTGGGGATCGAAGGACGCATTCATCCAATCGCCTCCGCTGTGCGGCATCCACGCAGCTTTTCGAGCTCGGGTTTCAGCGCGGCCAGCCCGCGGTACAAACGCGACTTTACCGTCGACAGCGGCGCGCGCGTTACGCTGGCAATCTCTTCCAGCGACATCTCCTCGTGGAAGCGCAGAACCAGCACCTCGCGATAGTTGGCCTCCAGCTTCAGCAGCACCGCGGCAACCTCGGCGCGGTCTTCGCTAACCTGGAATTCATCGAGCGGCGATGGGGAGTCGGTCGCAATCTCGAACCCGCGCCCTTCGTCCGACACATCGCTCATCTCGTCCAGCGACGCCATGGTGCGCTTGCGCGACAGGTCGATGACCAGGTTGCGGGCAATGGCAAACAGCCAGGTGTCGAAGCGCGCCTTGCCGTTGTACTGTCCTCCCCGAATCAGCACCCGCATCCAGGTCTCCTGGAACAGGTCTTCCGCAACCTCGCGCTTGCCCGTCAGGAACAGCAGGTAGCGCAGCAGCCGGTGCTGGTACAACTCAATCAGATGGTCAAGAAGCTCGGGGTCCTGGCGTTTCAGTCCAGCGGCTATCGCCGCATTTTCATGCTGGCTTTGTTCAGCCTGTTCTACCGAAATGGCAATCGCCGCGCTACGCATAGTGGTAAAGACGCTAGTTTGCCTGGAAAAGTCTCGGTCGGAACCGCTCTTTTCCCCGTGAGACAGAAAAATCACTCGAAATACCTTCCGAAGGAAGCCTCCGCCCACTGCAAACAGCCCCTAAAAGGCCCGTGCCCTCCATTGTAGGGGAAACCGGAGGGTTTCGATACCGTCATTTTCAAAGGGAATTCGGCAGTAAACTTGAGAGATGGAAGTTCTTTACGGCCTGCACCCGGTCGAGGAGGCGGTACGGTCGGGTTCGCGGCGCCTGGACTCGGTCATGCTCGCGCGCGAGCGCTCAGACGCCCGGCTGGAGCGGCTCGCCGACCTCTGTCGCGCCGCAGGTGTGCGAATATCGCTCGAATCCCGCGACCAACTCACGCGTCTCAGCCGTACCGACGCCCACCAGGGCGTGGTGGCTGTGGTGCGCGAACGACCCTTGCTCGACCTTCCAGACCTGCTGGGGACGAAAACCGGCCCGCAGAACGGGCTGCGGCACCGGTTCTTCCTCGCGCTCGACGGCATCGAGGACCCCCACAACCTCGGCGCGCTGCTCCGCACCGCCGACGGCGCGGGAGTTGACGGCGTCATCTTGCCCGAGCGCCGGTCCGCGCCCATCTCTGCCACCGTCGCCAAAACCTCCGCCGGAGCCTCCGAGCACGTACGCATCGCCCGCGTCACCAACCTGGTGCGCGCACTCGAGCAGATGAAGAAGGCCGGCATCTGGGTGCTCGGCCTGGACGAACGCGGAACGCCCGACTACACCGAATTCGACTTCCGCACCGATTGCGTCCTCGTCCTCGGCCGCGAGGGCGCTGGGCTCCACGACCTGGTTCGCAAGACCTGCGACCACCTGCTGCGCATCCCCATGGCCGGCGCAGTTTCCTCGCTCAACGTCTCGGTTGCCGGCGCGGTCGTCATGTACGAAGCGATGCGTCAGCGCCGCCAGCCTGCACCGCCGGCGGTCGGGCCTCCCGCACCGGAAAAGCCGCGCAAAGGGTTGGGCTCGTGAGACTTCGCCGCCTGGCCTCCGCCTTCCTGACGCTCGCCCTCGCAGCCGGCTCGCTGAATCTCCTTCGCGCCCAGGCACCCGCAACCACGCCGGAGCAAACTCCCGCGCCTGGGAAAACTCCGCAGCCGCCTTCCGCCCAACCCGATGCGCCTCAGCCCTCACTCCCGGGGGGAACGATTCTGTTCTCCCGCGATGCCAATTCTCCGGGCCCGTCTCCCAACTCGCCGCCCGCCGGACTGCAGCAGCCCGCCACGCTCGACCAGAACGATCCGCTCGCCGTCACGGACGCGGAACGCAACGCGCTTACCTTCACGGCCTACGATCTCGACCTGCATCTCACCCCAGCTTCCGCGGCAATGTCCGCCCGCGCTGCCCTCACCGTAAAGAACTTGGGCACCGCCCCGCTCAGCCGCCTGGTGCTCCAGATTACCTCCTCGATGCACTGGGACG
>PLUT01000275.1 GCA_003162875.1 Granulicella sp. | reverse complement strand
GCGAGCCTTCCCTCGGGGGCTAAAGCCCTTTCGATTCACAGCACCTATCGGCGCGGAGACCCAGGACTAAAGTCCTGGGCTACCAGCCGCGCCCTTTCAAAGCAACTGCACCTCTACTCGATTGTGGCCGGCCGCGCTGTTTGCGGCGCCTGGGCCGATCACCTGACGACGTACTTCGCACTCGCCACCCCGCTGGGCCTATGGGTGGTGGACAATGCAATCGCCCGCAAGCGAACGGAAGAGCCCAGCACGACGGGAGCGGCGTAGACCTTCGAGGACATCGTCGGCGCGGTGCCGTCCGTCGTGTACAGGATCATCGCCTTGGGATCATCGTCGTGAATGGTGACGCTGGCGCCGGCAGCATATTTCCCCGGCCGCAGGGAAAACAGCGGCTTGTCTGCCTGCGGAACGCTGGGCCTCTGCGGAGGTCGTGGAGGCATTGTGGCGCCGGCGTTTGCCGCCGCCTGCTGGGCGGCCTGCATTGCCTGCTGACTCGCCTGCTGCGCGTCCTGCATTGCCTGTTGACTCGCCTGCTGGGCGGCCTGCGCGGCCATCTGATTCGCTTGCTGCGCAGCCTGCATGGCGGCGTCGGTACCCGGATCCTGACTCCGCGCGCTGGTCGCAGACAAAAGAACCATGCCTGAGAACACCGCCGCTAACACCGTTCCCCGACAAATACATGAGACTGAACGCATCCCGTGGCCGACCCTCATGGCACGCCTCCTGCGGCTGCTTCGATCCATTGGACGGAACCCGAACACAATAGTAGTCTCGGAGCGTCGCGGCTACGGGCGTCTTTTCTCCTGGCGCAGCCGTCTGAAGGAGAGATCCCTATGCGTCCTCCTATCGTTGCTGCATTCGCCCTAGTCCTGCTTCCGCTCGCCTGCATTGCGCAGGCCATACCGGGTGGCCCAATGCCCGGGGTCCCCGGCGAGCTTGCTCGCAGGGGTGAGATGCCGCCGCATAGCTGGGTGGACAAGGATACCGGCCATCGCGTCTGGCGGCTCAGCGACGAGGCCAACTCCGGCGGCTTCTACTTCAACATCAACGCCTACACGCCCGATTCGAAGCAGATGATCTACACCGCGCCGGACGGCATCCACGTGCTCGACATGGCGACCATGAAGACAAAGCTGCTGGTGCCCAACCCGAAGGGCGCAATCGACGCCTCGTCGAGCGCACCCCCCCCGCCCGGCGTGCTCCACACCCTGGTCGTCGGACACAAGACCAACAGCGTTTTCTACACGGCAACGGATGCCGCCGGCGTCACCTCCATCTATAAAGCCAACACCAACACCGGCGCCATTCGCAAACTCGTCGACGTGCCCAAGCTGCCCAACACTTCCGGCATGAGCGTCGTCAGCGTCAACGCCGACGAAACCCTCATCGCCGGCACCTACATCGTGGGCGAACACAGCAACCAGCTCTTCGGCTCCAACATTCCCGCGCCTGCGCAGCCTGCCGGCGCCACGGACAATCGTGTGGGTTCGGCTGCCCAGGGCCCGCACTACCAGCCCGCCAACAAGGGCCAGATGATGGCCACACGTCTCGCCGCCCATCTGCCGCTCGTCCTCTTCACTCTCCGCCTCGAACCCGGCCCCAATGGCGCCAAGGCCGGCGACCTCAAACCACTCCTTCATTCCACTGACTGGATCAATCACCTGCTCTTCTCGCCCACCGACCCCGAACTCCTGATGTACTGCCACGAGGGCTCCTGGGGCCAGGTCAACCGCATCTGGATGATCCATACCGACGGCACCCACAACACGCTCATCCACAAGCGCACCATGGTGAATGAAATTGCCGGGCATGAGTTCTGGGGGCTCGACGGCGAAACCATCTGGTACGACTGGCAGTTCCCCGCCGGCGAGGACTTCTTCCTCGCGGGCTATAACCTGAAGACCGGCAAGCGCACCGCCTTGCACATGCAGCGCGACGACTGGTCCATTCACTTCAACCTGACCAAGGACCTTGACCTCTTCTGCGGCGATGGCGGCGATCCCGGCCAGGTGGCACACGCTCAAAATGGCGAGTGGATTGAGCTGTTCCATCCCATCATCCGCACGCCGGGGCCGCAGCAGTTGAATGGGCCGGACTTCTGGCAGCCGGGCGTGTTGCGCCCCGAGCACCTGGTGAATATGTCGTGGCATTACTATCGCGAGGAGCCCAACGTCCGCTTCTCCCCGGACAAAAAGCTCGTCATCTTCACCAGCAACATGTTTGGGCCGAGCTACGTCTTTGGCGCGGAGGTGGAGAAGGCGGTGGACCCGCCGGCCGCCGACGTGGTCTCAACGCCGAAACTGGCCAAGCGGTTCAATCCTACGGGCCCGCCAAGCGGCAGCCCGCGCGTTCCCCCGCCCGCGACCTCGACACCTCCAACCCGCTGATGTCCCGGGCGCAAGAAACTCGTCTGCGAGGGTGCGCGCGGAACCGCAGTAGCCGGTAGTGGTGCAGTTTGGCAAGCGAGCCTTCCCTCGGGGGCTAAAGCCCCTTCCATTTCACGGCCCTTATCGGCGGGGCTGAAGCCCGCGCCCTTTCAAAGCAAATGCAAACTGCACCTCTACCCGGTAGCCAATGGGCTTGCACCAAAGTTGCATAAAGTTTTTCTAAACGTGGCATGGTCTTCTGCCTTGAGGACTTAGTAGCTTTGGTGCAGGAGATTCCCCATGATCCCGCGCCGTCCCGCGTCGTTTTTGCTCTCGCTGCTCGCGCTGCCGGCCGCCGCCCTGCTGGCCGGCTGCAGCGCACTAAACTCCATCTCGATTCTTCCCG
>PLUT01000390.1 GCA_003162875.1 Granulicella sp. | reverse complement strand
CAAGGACTTCGGCTTCGGCAAGCTGCGCGGCACCGGGACCTTCGCCAAGGCAGGTTCGGCGGGCGGTCCGGCGGCGCCGCGGTTCGACGATTCGGCATGGCGCACGGTGGACCTGCCGCACGACTGGGCGGTGGAACTGCCGTTCGTTAACGACCGGACTCTGATCGGACACGGCGCCAAGCCGCTGGGGCGCGAGTATCCGGAGACCAGTATCGGCTGGTATCGTCGCGAGTTCGTGCTGCCTGCGAGCGACGCGGGACGCCGCATCTCAGTGGAGTTCGACGGGATCTTTCGCAATGCCATGGTGTTCTTCAACGGCCACTATATGACCACCAACATGAGCGGGTATACGCCCTTGAACCTGGACCTGTCGGACTTCGCCAACTTCGCCGACCAGGCTGCGATGGACCGGGCAGCGCAGCAAAAGGCGGCGCTGGAAGCCGCGCCGAACGATCAGGCGCGGGCGCGGATCGCGGCGTCGATGGAGACGCCGGGCAGCAACGTACTGGTGGTGCGGGTGGACGCGTCGCTGGACGAGGGGTGGTTCTACGAGGGCGCGGGAATCTATCGCCACGCGTGGCTGACCAAGACGGCGCCGGTGCACATCGCGCATTGGGGCAATTATGTGCGGACGGAATTCGGCGCGGTAACCGGCGTGATTACCAGTTCCACGGAGACGACGGTACTTGTAACCGCCGATATCGAGAATGACAGCGATGCGGACGTTCTGGGGCGCGTCCATGCGGCGATTCTGGACCCCGCAGGCAAGACGGTGGCTACGGCGGTCTCCGACATGGTGTCGATTCTGGCGCGCGAGGGTCACACCTTTCCAATGCATGCGACGGTGTGGCATCCGCAGCTCTGGTCGCTGGAGACGCCGAACCTGTACCGGGCGGTGACGACCCTGGAGATCGACGGCAAGATGGTCGACGAGGACACCGCGACCTTCGGAATCCGTACGGTCAGATTCGATGCGGACAAGGGTTTTCTGCTGAATGGCAAGCCGGTGAAGATCAAGGGGACCTGCAACCACCAGGACCACGCGGGTGTGGGTGAGGCGATCCCGGATCGAATCCAGGCTTACCGGCTGGAGCGGCTGAAGTGGATGGGCTCGAATGGGTGCAGGACATCGCACAACGCGCCCACGCCCGAGTTTCTGGATGCATGCGACCGGATGGGCGTGCTGGTGATGGACGAGACGCGGATGATGTCGTCGAATCCCGAGGGGACGAGCGAACTGGAACGCCTGATCAAGCGCGACCGGAATCATCCCTGCGTGGTGATCTGGTCGCTGGGTAACGAGGAGCCGGAGCAGGGGAACACGCGCGGCGCGCGCATCGTGCAGACGATGAAGTCGCTGCAGCAGCATCTGGATCCATCCCGGCTGTCGACCACGGCGATGAACAACGGGTACGGCGGTGTGGGCGTGTCCACCGTGGTGGATGTGCAGGGATTCAACTACAACGATAATCTGATCGACGCGTTCCACCGGGAGAATCCGCGCAAGCCGATTGTCGGCACGGAGACGGCGAGCACTGTGGCCACCCGCGGGATCTATGCGAACGACCCGGCGCGCGGGTATGTCAGCGCGTACGACACCGAGAAGCCGCACTGGGGAAACACGGCCGAGGAGTGGTGGTCGTTCTACGACGACCGGGAGTGGCTGGCAGGCGGATTTGCGTGGACCGGGTTTGACTACCGCGGGGAGACGACGCCCTACAGTTGGCCCTGCATCAGCTCGCACTTCGGCATCCTGGATACCTGCGGGTTTGCCAAGGACACGGCGTACTACTACAAGACATGGTGGGGATCGGAGCCGACGCTGCACCTGCTGCCGCACTGGAACTGGGAAGGGAAGGAAGGCCAGGAGATCGAGGTGTGGGCCTACTGCAACCAGAGCAGTGTCGAGTTATTCCTGAACGGTGCGAGCCTGGGGTCGCAAGACGTCAAGCAGAACGGGCACCTGGTGTGGAAGGTGAAGTATGCGCCGGGAACCCTGGAGGCGCGGGCCAGCAAGGGCGGCAGGGTAGTTATGACGGCGAACCGCGAGACCGCCGGGCCGGCGGCGAAGATCGTCGCTGTTGCCGACCGGGCAAACATCGCGGCAGACGGACAGGACGTGGCTGTGGTCAACGTGACCATTGTCGACGCGCAGGGCCGGCCGGTGCCTACCGCGGGCAACATGGTGACCTTCGCGGTGAGCGGGCCGGGAAGCGTGATCGGCGTGGGCAACGGCGATCCCAGTTGCCATGAGCCGGACAAGGCATCCGAGCGTAGCGCGTTCAACGGGCTTTGCATGGCGATTGTCCAGAGCAAGCGAGGGGCCGCCGGATCGATCGCGGTGACTGTGACCTCGGAAGGGCTGGAGGCGGCAACCGTTGCGGTAACGTCTTCGCCGTCGTCGATCCCGGCCATGGAGTAACCTCGGGCACCGTCGCGCGGCAAGTCGTGGGCTTATTCTTAAGTCACCATGAGAATTTGGCTGCGATTGATGACGGTATTCCTGCTGCTGGGGATGAGTGAAGCGCGGATGGCCTGCGCCCTCGAGGTGAAGGTCTCCGCGCAGGCACTGGAGCGGACGTTGCGCACGCAACTGTTCAACGCTCCGGAGGGCCGGTACTACATCCGCGGGAATGCGACGTCCGCGTGCTTTGTGTACGCGGAGGACCCAAAAGTGTCGTTCAAGGACGACCGCATTGTGGTCCATGTGCGTACCAAGGCCAAGCTGGGAACATCGGTGCACGGGGCATGTCTTGGGGTCACGCTGACGACCGAGGCGGACGTGTCGGTCGTTCCCGAGGCGGAGGGCGTGTCGGTGGGCTTTCGCGACGCGCGGATCGAGAAGGCGAGCGACTCGAAGGAGTTGAATTTTCTGCTGACACCATTTCTTAGCCACAAGCTGCCGTCTCAGATGAAGATGAANNGACGCGGATATGAGCATCGACTGAGCGACCGACGGGCAGGGTTGGATATAGTTCTTTCTGATTCTGCCCGACCACCGCGAATCCGCCACATCGCAAGGGTGGGGCGGATTCGGTGTGCGCCGGGTGGCGCAAAGCTTGAGGATTTCCATGGCGGCGTGGCAAGCTGTAAGCATGACACTTGATCCGGTCGGGATTCGCGTCCTTGGCGCACTGATTGAGAAAGAGATCGTGACCCCAGAGAACTTCCCGCTGTCGCTGAACGCGCTGGTGAACGCATGCAACCAGCGGTCGAGCCGCGACCCGGTGATGGAGTTGACCGAAGAGCAGGTGAGGCAGGCGCTGCACGGGCTCGAAGACCTGGGGCTGACGGCGGCGGTGCGCGACGGCCGGGTGGCGAAGTACGAGCACCACATCCGCACAGTGCTGAACCTGCGCCGCGACGAGACGGCGGTGCTGTGCCTGCTGCTGCTGCGCGGGCCGCAGACGCCGGGCGAACTGCGGTCGCGGGCCGACCGGATGTATAACTTCGACGGGCTGGACGCGGTGGAGAGCACGCTGGGCCGGCTGATGGCTCCGGCGAGCGAGGGCGAGACAGCGATGCGGCCGCTGGTGGTTGTGCTGCCGCGGCAGCCGGGGTCGCGCGAGGCTCGATATGCGCACCTGCTGGGCGGGCCGGTGGAGGCGGCAGCGCGGGTTTCGGGCGGCGAGGTTCGGGGTCCGGCTGCGGCGGGACCGACGCTTGCAGCTCGCGTCGCGGAACTGGAGGCCGAGGTTGCTGCGCTGCGCGAGTTGGTGGCGCGGATCGAGGAACGGCTGGCTGGCTCATAGCAAGGTACCCCCCACCCCCCCATAGGATCTTGGGCATAAGTCGTTGTGGGTCATTGAGATACCCGGTGCGTGCTGTTGCAGCTTCTTCATAACGCAAGAGATACGCGCAAGATGGCCAGAATCAATGAGTTAACGTTGAGTTGAGGCTTATGTTTTGCGCGGATCGGTCCCCTTCCCCACTCTTTCTATTATATCGGTTTGGGGGAAACTCGAAGGTTTCCGATGGCCTTTGTTATGTGGTGGATAGACGATTTTTGTTGACAGGTATGCGGGGACGGTTAATGTCAGCGGAAGGCAGCGAGCCTGAGTGTGAGTCCGAGGATCAAAATGACCAATATGGTCATTTCGCATTCGTCGAAAATGACTATAATGGTCATTTTAGGGGTGCGCGATGGCGAGCTGGGGAGTGGCGGAGGCGAAGGCGAAGTTTAGCGAAGTTGTCGAGCAGGCCAAGACGAAGGGACCGCAGCAGATCACGAAGGGTGGCAAGCCAGTGGCCGTCGTGGTCTCCATGGAGGAGTGGAAGGCGGAATTCGGCACGGATGCTCCGAAGGGCAGTCTGGCGGAGTTTCTGCTTAATTCCCCGCTGAGGGGATCCGGGATCAAGATTGGCCGGGTGAGACTCGACCCGAGGCATGTGGACTTTTGAGATATTTGCTCGACACAAACGTAATCTCAGAGGCGACGAAGGATAGGCCAAATGAGAAGGTGCTCCGGTGGATCGACGATCAGGATGAGGAAGACCTGTTCCTGAGCGTGGCCACGCTTCTGGAAATTCGGGTGGGAGTTGAGTTGGCGCCGGCCGGCATGAAGCATGACGAGTTGGAGCGCTGGCTAGTGTATTCGCTTCCTGAGCGCTTCGACGACCGCATCGTTCCTGTGGAACGGCATGCCGCCGACCTTACGGGACGCATCCTCGCACGCTCCCGGAAGGAAGGCTGGGAGATGGAGTCGATGGATGCACTGATCGGAGCGACCGCGATGGTCCACGATATGGGGCTAGCGACGCTGAACCGGAAGCATTTTGAGCGGCTGGGTGTGGAGTTGGTGGAGTTCTGAAGGGCGCTCGGGACACTTGCTAATTCGTTCTGACCTCTGGGTGTGGGGGCTCGATACGTTGCTGCAGCTCAAACGCCAACCGATCGGCTGAATTGATCATCTCCTTTTCACGGTTTTTCTCGCGTACAGCCAAGCGTGGGCGATCCTCCACCGACCCAAGAAGATCCTTGGTTTTTGCGTCATAAATGTCGATTTCCAGTTGCGGTTCTGTTATCTGCCTGCTATGTACTTGGGTCTGTCCCGTATATGTATTCGTCGAACTCCACACCTTCGTGCCGCCGTTTTCGACGAAGTACTTTAACTGAATGATTACCTCGGCTTCAGATGGAGAAGGCGCAACTTGAAACCGACCCCACTTCTTCATCTGGGCGTAGAACTCGTCATAGGCGAGATCGCTACCGCCGCCGTTGGTGAGGAACGCAGTTTTAGCTCGCGCGATTGCTTCTGGTAAGGGTGCCGGCGGTACGTCTTTCCTGCTCTGGCTTGCGCCAAAGGAGGCCCATGAGGATATTGCCAGCGCCGTGATGATTGTTTTGGCCGCCATTCTTGCCATGTTTAGGTGCCCCAATCAGCTTAGATAACGAAAGGGATTGCGCCCACAGGCAGGAGGCACGCACTAGGTAGAGACCGCTCGTAGGCAGCGAGCCTTAACAATTCATTCTTGTCATCTTCCATACTTGGCGGCTTAAGTGTTGCCTCGCGTTCATACCCACGCGCCGCAACCTCTCTACTTGGGATCAAGACATTTGGAGTTGTCATATGCTCTTAGCCTACCGTCAGGCTGCTTGTTGAAAACTTGAAGAAAAATACAGAGATTCTGACCTACGGTCAGAATGACGGCCTCTGCAGGGTTGACGGTGCAAAGAAAAGCCGCCAGAGTGGCGGCTTTTCTGTTGATGGTTAAGCGGAGCGCGATACTAGTCGCCGGCTACGGTTTCTTCGATGTTGCTGACGACTTCGGCTCTGGGGGCGGCGGGCTTGATGCCAGCCATACCCGAACCCAGGCCGCCGATTTCGCCGATGGCTACGAAGCCGCCGGGTAGCTCGGGTTCCTTGAGGATTTCCTTGCGGTAGAGCTTGGCCATGCGGGCGTTTTCGGCATCCAGCTTCAGTTTGGCGTCGCGCGCGCGAGTCTTTTCTTCGCGGGCGTTTTTGGCGACGCCGGACTTCTCGAAGGTGTCGTTGGCGGCCGCGTTGACGTGGGCCTCGTTGACGACGAGGTCGTACTTGTCCGTTGAATCGAGGCCGACCTTCTTGCCGCCGGCGAAGATCTCATGACGGCCATGCTCCTCGTACCACTTGGTGAGGGTGGAGGTCATGTGCATCTTCTCGATG
>PLUT01000162.1 GCA_003162875.1 Granulicella sp. | reverse complement strand
CGTCGCGGTCGGCGGTGGTGCCGGGGAGGTGGTTCGAGACCAGGATGGAGAAGATGACGGTGCGGCCGCTGGCGCAGTCGAGATAGCCGGAGAGGGCGCGGGCTTCGCCCTCCGTGCCGGTCTTGGCGAAGACGTGGTCCTTGAGCGGAGGGTTGGTGAAGCGGAAGTCCAGCGTGCCGTCCTCGCCACCGATGGGAAGGGAGGCTTTCCAGTCCGCGAACCAGGGCTGCGGCGCGCTGGTCTTGGGATCATGCGTGGCGTAGGAAAGCAGCTTCGCCATCGCGCGGGGAGTAACGAGGTCGTGGCTCGATAGACCGGAGCCGTCATGAAACACAAAATCGCCCGTTTGAATGCCGATATAGAGCAGGAACTCCCGCAGCACGGTTAGCCCCGAGACCTGGCTATGCTCGCACCCGTAGGCCGCGCCCACATCCCGCAAAAGGATCTCTGCGTGAAGGTTCTGCGACACCTTCAGCGTGAACTTTATATCCTCGGCCAGGCGCGCGGATTCGTGAGTCGCCAGCACCGTCTGCTCGGGCTCCTCCGCGGCCGGATCCTTCCGGAAGTCGCACACCGGAGTCTCTGCATCGGCCGAGTACGTTCTCTTTGGGAACACAGAGGACATAAAGGAATCCGCGCGCGGATCGATACGCATCATTGGGATCGGGTCCCTCCAGACGGCGTGCTTGGCTTTGGCCGTCCCCGTAATTTGAACGCCGCGCCTCTCCAGCGCAGCTTTGAGCGCCATGGCGGCATACTCCGCCGGGTCGGCAATCGCCACCGCCTGGATGCAGGGCGCCTGATTCGCAACGACATCTCCATATACCATCAGGACCTTCGTTCCCTGCTCCCTCTGGTACCCAAGATCGGCGTCGCACACCTGGGGGCGGGCCATCGCTCCCGTGAAAACTTCGTCCTCGATTGCGTAGTAGGGCAGGTCCGGATTGGCCTCGACCACACCTTTCACGAGGCCGGTGGAAGGCACGACATCTGTTTTTGCGCCTGGCGAAACCTTGATCTCGATCTCGTCGTCATGCACGGCGAGCGCTGAGACAGGCGCTCCGTAACCGTAGACTAGATCGTCCAGTGACCAGTCAGGAGGATAGGGCTCCCAGTTAAACTTCAAGTCGTCTCCCAGGACGTCGCCCTCGACCCGGCGCAGCCCGGCTTCGTAGACCTTCTCTGCCAGCTCCTCAATATCGGCGAGCGTCGGCGGAGTGAAGCCCGGGGGCTTGGTGCGCTGGGCGGGCGGGATATACGGCAGGTCGTGGGTGCCAAAGCTGGGATCGCCGCCGCCTACCAGCTTAAGGTCGCCATGCAGAACGCCCTGCTTGTCGAGGTTGCCGGAGGCCACCACCTGCGTGGTGAAGCGCTTGTCCGCTCCCAGCAAGGCGAGGGCGGCGGCGGTAGTGAAGAGCTTGGCGTTGCTGGCGGGCTGGAACAGTTGGGCTTCGTTGAGGGCGAAGATGCGGGCGCCGTCGAGCGAGGTGACCATGATGCCCCAGTGGTCGCGGGAGACGGCGGGGTCGGCCAGCAAGTCGGCGATCTGGGCGGGCAGCGAGGCGTAGGGAAGGTATGCGGGGGCGGCGGCAGGCTGGTCAGGCGCTGGAGCGGCGGAGGGGGCAGGAGAGGCGGGAGCGGCTTGTACGTCTGGCTGGGTGCCTGATTGGGCGGTTGATTGGGCGTCTGGCCGGGCTGGGTTGCTTGAGGGCGTGTTTTGTCCGACGGCGAGAGCGCATGTCGCTGCCAGGATCGCGAGGCACGCTATTGCCCGAAGGTTTCGCCGCATCATGCGCGCAGTCTAGCACTTCGCGCGTGCGGGCTGATAGACTTGTAGGGTTGCGCCGGACACCGGCGTACACGAAGCTCCCGGCGCGGCGCATGCTCCAAGGAGAGTTTGACCACGGTTATACCGCCGCGCTCATGATTCCCTCAGGGGCTAAAGCCCCATTAATGTTGCGGTGCTTGTGGACGGGCTAAAGCCCGTCCTTATCAAAGCCCCGGATTCCAGGCCGGAACTTTCCCGTCGGCCGGGGAAAAAGGAAGAACAGGACACAGTGGACCAGAAAACCAGGCAAGCGCTGAAGCAAGACAAGTTCGTCAGCACCACCACGCACAGCCTCGAATGGGCCTCCGCGCACCGCCAGTCGGTGATGACCGCAACCTGGATTGTGCTGGCTGCGGTAGTGGCGGCAATCGCGGGCGGATTGGTGTACAACATGCGTTCGGATGCGGCTGCGGCTGCGTTCGGCGCGGCGATGCAGGTTTACCAGTCGCCGCTAACCCAGCCGGGCGAGCCGGTTCCGCCGGGCGCGAAAGCCTATGCCACGAGCGCAGAGCGGGCCAAGGCGGCCAACGCGCTGTTTCTGGCCATCGCGGATAAGTATGGCATGACGCCCAGCGGCGGAAACGCTCACTACTTTGCGGGTCTGACTTACAGCGACGCGGGAGAGACGCAGCAGGCGGAGGACGCGCTGAAGCGGGTTGCGGGCGGGTGGAACAAGAACCTGGCGGCGCTGGCCAAGTTTTCCCTGGCGCAGCTCTATCGCAACAGTGGACGCGACCCCCAGGCCATCGATCTGTACAACCAGCTGAGCGCGAAGCCGACGACCACGGTTCCGTATGGAATCGCGCAGCTGCAACTGGCGGAGCTGTATCAGTCGGAAGGCAAAGCCAAGGAAGCGAAGGACATCTACGCGTCGTTGAAGGACAAGGACGCAAAGGGGCCGGCGGGCACGATCGCGGCGGAGAAGCTGAATCCTGAGGCGGCGGGGCCGCAGATGCGGATACCGCAATAGAGACGGCAAAAGCAGATTCCTTCCGGGAATGACGGCAACGACAGGCGGCGCGGTTTGCTTTAGTGGTGGTCGCCGGAGTGCAGGTGGACCGACTCAGTCTGGTCGCTGATGACGGATTCTTTCCCTTTGAAGATGGAAGCGGCCTGGGAGCGGACCGCCTCGACGGTCTTCCACTGGTCCTTGGCGCGCGGCTCGGGAACCCATCCGGGCAGTGGCATGGCGAGGTAGTCTGCGAGGGCCTGGGCGTGGGGCTCGTAGAGGGCGCGGAGCGCGTGGAGACGGGCGGGGGCTTCGGGGTCGCCGCACAGCCGCAGATTGGCCTGGGACATCAACTCGCAGACGCGGTCGAACTGATTGTCAGGCAGGCGGTCGTGGCCGTCGCGTGCCTGCCACTTCGCCCCACGCTTTTCCAGGCGGAAGACGTGGCCGAGGTCGACGAGCGCGTGGCGGGCCATGGCGAAGGTGAGCTGCGCCTGGCGGGAGGCGATGTCCGGCACCACCGAGATGAGCAGGGCGCAGGAGTCGAGCACGGCGGTGAGGGCGGAGAGCCAGCTCTGGTTGTCGTGCTGGGAGCGGTAGTAACAGAGGATGGGGTAGGAGACGTGGGTCTCGAGGATTTCCGCGGACCAGCGCTCCCACTCGACGAGCAGAACGACGAGGGCCTCCTGTCCGCCGGGGAAGGCGTGGCGGCGCAGCAGTTCGGTGGAGGTGGGGGGCGATCCAGCGCGGCCGTCGAGCAGCGCGACTGAGACCTCGCGGCGGGAGAAGGTGTTGTAGAGCACAGGGACGTAGCCGATGACGAGGGCGACAAATCCCAGGCCGGTGCCGGACTCGATGACGATGAGGGCGCGCGCGGCCAGGCTTCGCGGCAGAACGTCGCCAATGCCGAGGGTGAACAGGGTGGTCCCGCTGACGTAGAGGTCGGTGCGCAGCCGGTCGAGTGCGGAGGCGCCGGCCATGGCATCGGCGAAGGGTGTGCGCAGTCCGAAAAAGAGCAATGCGAAACCGGTGACCAACAGCAGCGCCCAGAGCATGAGCAGCAGCAGCAGCGAGCCCGGGCCGAAGGTGCTGTAACACTGTTCGCGCATCTTGGGATTGCGGATATGCCGCGCGAAGGCCGCCCAGGGCGCCCAGGTGGCGATGTAGAAGAGACGGGTAATGCGGAAGCGGCCGGTGGGGCGGCGTGGCAGGATGATGGTCTGGAAGGCGTCGAGGACGGCACCCAGGCAGAAGAGCAGTCCGGCGACGAGGGCGGCGACACGCATGGTCCATTCTATCCAGCCAGAGGCGGAGTATGCGCTTTCCACATTCCAGCCGAGGCGGTGAAGCCGTGACGATTGGGCGCCCATGGCCCGAAAGGCGAAGTGGGAATAGACTGGAGGCGAGTGCTGAACAAGCTGATTCTCGCCAATCTTACCCATCGGCCGGTGCGGACGCTGCTGAGCGTGCTGGCAATCGCGGTGGAAGTGACCATGATCCTGACGCTGGTGGGCGTGAGCCATGGGACGCTGGACTCGACCAAGAACCGGGCCAAGGCGGTGGGCGCAGACGTTATGGTGCGGCCTACGGGGTCGTCGGTGATGTCGAGCCTGAGCGGAGCGCCGTTGAGCGAGAAGTATCTTCCGTTGCTGATGCAACAGCCGCATGTGACTGCGGTGACGGGTGTGGTGGTGCAGTCGCTGCAGTTTCCCGACTCGGTCTTCGGCTTCGATTTCGCGGCGTTCAACGAGATGAGCGGCGGATTCCAGTATCTGAAGGGCCATGATCCAGTCAACGACGACGACATGATTGTGGACGAGGACTACGCGCAGAAGAACCACCTGCGGGTGGGCAGCCAGGTCAAACTGATTGCCCATGAGTGGAACATCTCCGGGATTATGGAAGACGGGAAGGCAGCGCGCGTCGCCGTGAAGCTAAAGACGCTGCAGGTTATCGAGGGGACACCCGGGCATCTGACGATGATCTATGTGAAGCTGGACGACCCGGCCCTGGCGGACCAGGTGGCGGACCAACTGAGGGGGACGCTGCACGACGACCAGATCTACTCGATGAACGCGTTGCTGGATGCGTATTCAGTCAGCAATATTGGGATGTTGCGGGACTTCATCGACGTGGTGATTTTTGTGGCGATGGTTGTGGGCTTCATCGTGGTGTTCATGGCGATGTACACGGCCGTGCTGGAGCGGACGCGGGAGATTGGGATCATCAAGGCGGTGGGCGGCTCTTCGGGATTGGTGCTGAGCATTCTGCTGCGCGAGACGGTGCTGCTGGCGGTGCTGGGGACGCTGACGGGCATCGTGCTGACTTACGGGGCGCAGTGGATGATGAAGCACTTTGAGCCGGGCAGCCTGGTGCAGGAGACGGTTTATACCTGGTGGCCGATTGCGGGCACGATTGCAATTGTGGGCTCAATGCTGGGCGCGGTGGTCCCGGGGATCAAGGCAGTGCAACAGGATGTGACCGAGGCGCTGTCCTATGAGTGAGACGGGGGCGGTGAGGCCGAGGTTGGCGCCGATCATCCAGGTGCGCGGGCTGACCAAGGTCTACCAGGTGGGCGAGGTGGATGTGCATGCGCTGCGCGGTGTGGACCTGGAGATTGCGCGCGGCGAATTTGTGGCGATTGTGGGGGCGTCGGGGTCGGGCAAGTCGACGCTGTTCCACATCCTGGGGGGGCTGACGCCGCCGACGGCGGGGGCGGTGACGATCGACGGAAAAGACCTGGCCGGAATGAGCAACCGGGAGCGGACCAACCTGCGCAAGACAACCGTGGGGTTTGTCTTTCAGAAGTACAATCTGCTGCCCACTCTGTCGGCAGAAGACAATATCAAAATAGTGGAGTACATTGGTGGGCGCTCGACGAGGTTTACTCCGGCGTTCGAGGAGGTGCTGAACTTGCTTGGGATCACCGACCGGCTGAAGCACAAGCCGCGGGCTTTGTCGGGCGGGCAACAGCAGCGAGTGGCGATTGCCCGGGGAATCGTGAACCGGCCAGCCATTCTGCTGGCGGACGAGCCGACGGGCAACCTGGACAGCCAGAACTCAGCCGCCGTGCTGCGGGTATTGAAGGACTTGAACGAACAGACGGGCCAGACGATTCTGATGATTACGCACGACCCGGAGGCGGCGGCCTATGCGAGCCGGACGGTGCATATCCGGGACGGTCGGATCGTTTGAAGGGACCGGATGGACGGCGAATTGAAGGGGCGCGGCCCGATAAGAGGCCGGTCTGGGCGATAAACGGAGTGGAGAAACTATGCTGCAGCCGGGTACGTCAAGGAAGAGATCGCCAAAGCAAGGGGAGCAGGGTACAGGAATCAGCGGACTGGAAGCGAGTGCTTCTGCTGGTCAGCGCGGGCACTCTGACATTACAATCAATGGGACAAAGCAAACCAAAATTCCGCGTTTTGGCATCTGAACAACGCGCCTCATCGTAAGGAGAATCACCGCGCCATGAAATTGAATGCACGTATTCCACTTTTGGTCGCACTGACTGTATTGCTGGGAACCTCGACCGGGTGCGATTTTTTGAAGTCGCGGGACCAACTGACCAAAGGCGTTCAGGCGTTCAAGAACGCCCAGTACGAAGAGGCGACCAACTACTTTCAGAATGCGGTGAGGCTTGATCCGAAGAACGATACCGCCAAGCTGTACCTGGCGACGACCTATGCCTCGCAAGTGGTGCCGAACCTGATGACGCCGGACAACCTGGCTATCGCGCAGAAGGCGATCGACGGCTTCAACGAGGTGTTGGCCACCAAGCCGACCGACCTTACGGCACTGAAGCAGATTGCGTCGATCGACCGAAACATCCAGAAGTTCGATCTGGCCAAGCAGTACGAGCTGAAGGTGATTGCGGCTGCGCCCAACGAGCCTGAGGCGTACTACATCGTCGGATACGTGGACTGGACGCTGGCATACAAGAACGCGCTGGCGATTCTTGCGACGGACGGTTTGCCCACGGTGAATGGCTTGACCGGTGACCCCAAGAAGAGCAAGGGCGCCTGCCAAAAGCTGATGGAGCAGAACACCGACCTGGTGAGTGAGGGACTGCAATACCTGGACAAGGCGGTTGATCTGAACCCGAATTACGATGACGCGATGTCATACATTTCGCTGGAGTACAGGCTGAAAGCGGAAAATGAATGCGGCAGCGACGCGGACACCGCGCGCAAAGCAGACCTGGCGCTGGCCGACCAGTGGGGCAATAAGTCCATGGGCACGCGCAAGGCGAATGAGATCGAGAAGGAAAAGAAGGCGGCCACCGGCGGCGTAACGGTGCAGTAGGCGCGAACCGTTCAAAGGCAGTGAAGCCTCCCCATGCGGGAGGCTTTCTGTTTGCGCCGGGGATAATATAGTTCAACGAACCTATCACTCAGATCGCTAGCTGAACGCCGCCGTGGCGGCCACGCTCACCAGCACGATCAGCAGCCACCAGCCGACCACCACCGCCGCGGCCTGGCCGATTGACTTCTTCGCCACAATCGCGCCGCCGATCACCAGCAGCACCAACACCCATATCCCAATCACATCCCCGAAACTGAGCAGCGACTTGAGCCACGGCGATGCGTCGGGCAGGTAGTAGGCCAGGTTTGTCCCAACCGGCTCTTTCAGGTTGAAGCTCTCGGGCGACCCGCCAAAGCAGAGCATCACCACTGTGATCAGCGACGCCAGCAGGCGCGGCAGCGAACAATACATTCACAGGCAGAAGATCTGCCCATATGTTGTCCGCGCCCCCAGGCCGAAGTTGAAGCTCGCCCAAAGAACCAGCGCTGCCAGCGCCGAGATTGCCAGCACAAGTAGTGGAGAAGCGTACGCGGAGTACTGGTAGCCCAGTACGATCCCGTGCATATGCTGCGCCTGCTGATCGGGCGTCAGGCTGGCCAACTGGCTCTGCATGCTGGGGCTCATTTGCACCTGGGTCTCGACCACTCGCTCCCATCCAACCTTCTTTTGGATCGCAACCGTCACTCCCACCGTCGCCACCACGGTCAGCAGAAACGGCAACCACCACGAGGTGCTGCGCAGAATGTCCCTGAACGTCTTCGCCGGCGCCACGAACACGTTCACCACCCGCTCCATCTGGCTCAAGCCGGCGGTCTCTTCAACAACTGCCACAACCTCGTCCATTACGTTTCTCCCATGCACAACTGCCGCAGTCGGATTGTAGCCCCAGCCGGCCATTTCGCCGCAGAGCTTCCCGCGGAAGCCCCCTCCACCAAGGTCGGGCCTTCAGCCCTCTGCATCTACGCTGGAACGCAACCTATCGTTACGCCTCTGACGGTCAACATACAGGGCTGGTATATGCCGGGCCTTCGGCCCTCTTCAATTTTCGCGAATCTGACGTGACGCGTTACAGCTACTCCGTCCAGCGCTTGAAGATGAGGGAGCCATTGGTGCCGCCGAAGCCGAAGGAGTTGGAGAGCGCGTAATCGATCTTCGCGGGCTGCGGCTGGTTGGGCACGTAGTTGAGCCGGCAATTGGGGTCGAGCTCTTCGATGTTCATGGTGGGCGGGGCGATCTGGTGGAGCATGGCCATGATGGTGATGCCGGCTTCGAGGCCGCCGGCGCCGCCCAGCAGGTGGCCGGTCATGGACTTGGTGGAGCTGACGAGCAGGGTGTGGTCGAGGGCGTGCTCGCCGAAGACGTTTTCGAGCGCCTTGGATTCCAGGGCGTCGCCCAGCGGCGTCGAGGTGGCGTGGGCGTTGACGTAGTCGATCCGGTCGGGCGAGAGGCCGGCCACCTTGAGGGCGGCGTTCATGGCGCGGAAGCAGCCCTCGCCCTCCGGGGCCATGCCGGTCATGTGGTAGGCGTCGGCGGACATGCCGTAACCGAGGACTTCGGCGAGGATATGCGCTCCGCGGGCTTTGGCGCCTTCGAGTTCTTCGAGGATGAGGATGCCGGCGCCCTCGCCGACCACGAAGCCGTCGCGGTCCTTGTCGAAAGGGCGGCAGGCGTGGGTGGGATCGTCGTTGCGCGTAGAGAGCGCTTTCATGGCGGCGAACCCGCCGACCCCCATGGGGGTAATGGAGGCCTCGGTGCCGCCGGCGATCATGGCGTCGGCGTCGCCGCGCTGGATGATGCGGAAGGCGTCGCCGATGGAGTGGGCTGAGGAGGTGCAGGCGGTCGCGGTCGCCTCGTTGGGTCCGCGTGCGCCGAAGCGGATGGAGACGTGGCCGGCGGCGAGGTTGATGATGGAGCCGGGGATGAAGAAAGGCGAGATCTTGCGCGGACCACCGGCCAACATGGCCGAGTGCTCGCGCTCGATGACGTCGAAGCCGCCGATTCCGGAACCGATGTGGACGCCGACGCGATCGTGGTTGGAGTCGTCGATCTTGAGGCCGGAGTGGTCCATAGCCTCCTGCGCGGCGGCAATGGCGAAGTGGATGAAGCGGCCCATTTTGCGGGCCTCTTTTTTCTCGATGAAGACGAGGGGATCGAAGTCCTTCACCTCGGCGGCGAAACGCACCGGATGGCCGGTGAGGTCGAACGCCTTGATCTCGGCCATGCCGCTACGGCCTGCGAGCAGGCCTTCCCACACCTGGCCGGCGGTGCGACCGACTCCACACAGCAGGCCCAGGCCGGTGACGACGACGCGACGGCGCTGTGGCTGCTGCTCTCCTGCCTGACTTTCATCCATTGCTACTTGGCCGCTTTCTGGGTCTTTTCGATGTAATCGACGGCGTCCTTGACGGTCTTGATCTTCTCCGCGTCCTCGTCGGGGATCTGAATGTCGAAGGCTTCCTCGAACTGCATGACGAGTTCGACGACATCGAGCGAGTCGGCGCCGAGGTCCTCCTGAAAGCTTGCGCCGGGGGTGACTTCGGCCTCATCCACCTGAAGTTGCTCAACGATAATCTGTTTTACCTTTTCATCTACTGCTGCCATTTCTTTCTCCTGTTTGCCTTCTGGTTCAAAATTCGGTGGGACCGGGCCGTGCTCGGTGCAGGGATGTGCGGAGCCATGTGCACAAGTCTCAAGGATACCGAGCGCCTAGGAGAGTGTAAAGCAAAGCGTGCGATGAATGTGGATTGCGGGGGCCGTTCCCGACTCATCCACCCCGGCATAACGGTGAGGCTGTCATGAATGGGGCGCCCTGAACCGTTGACCGTTGACCGATGTTCGCTCTCCGTTGTGGACGGAGTGAGGGTGGCGGCATCCCGCCCTAACGGAGTTAGGACGGGGCACCCGGCGTGGAGGGTGGGGAGGGTGCCGGAGACGTCCGCCGGGATCTCGTCTGGCGTCTGCGTTGGCGTATTCTCCGGGGCGGGCAGGGCGGGTCTGCCGGTTTCTTCGATGATGGCTGGCGGCGCGCCGGGGTTCGGGCGCTCGGTGAGTTCGGAAGCAGGGAAGAGTTCGGCGTTGCAGGTGGCGCAGTGGCGCGAACGCAGGAAGTAGAGGAGGCTCTGCTTGCTGATGGGGATGTGGGTTGGGGGAGCAACCGCAGGTCCTTCGACTCCACGCTGCGCGCTCCGCTCAGGATGACAGCTCCCTCCTCCTGATGGCGCGGGCCCT
>PLUT01000127.1 GCA_003162875.1 Granulicella sp. | reverse complement strand
GTGACCTCGTCTTCGATGGGCAGGTCGAAGTCGTCGGCGCCGTAGAGCAGGCCTTCGAGGGCGCGCTCGTTCTGGGTGAGGACGGAGGTGCGGATGCGGGGGATGTTGTCGAGGTAAATGCGGCTGAGGGCGAGGTGGCGGAGGTACTCGGAGGTGGTGATTTCGATGCCGCCGAGCTGGGTGAAGTACGGCTTGTAGGTCCAGCAGAGGAAGCTGGAGAGCGCGCTGTCCGTGCTGCCGGCGGCGACGAGCGAGGCTGAAATGAGCGAGGCTGAAATAAGAGAATCCTGGAAGGCTCGCGTGCGTTCGAGGTGCTCGATGCGCTCTTCGATGGTCTCGTCGAAGCCGATGACCATGGTGGCGGAGGTGCGCAGGCCGGACTCGACGAGCGCGCGCTGGGCGGCGAAATAATCGGCGACGGTGTACTTGAATTTGCTGTGGCGGCGGCGGAAGTCTTCGGTCAGAATCTCCGAGCCGCCGCCGGTGATCCAGCGGACGCCTGCCTGCTTGAGCCGCTCGGCTGCCGCCAGGTAGCTGAGGTTGGCGTGGTCGGCGAGGTACATGAATTCGGCGATGGTGAGCGCGTAGAACTCCAGGCGTTCGCCGTAGCGCTGGCGGATGGCGCGGAAGAGATCGCAGTAGTAATCGAGCGAAAGCTGGGGGTTGAAGCCGCCATTGAAGCCGACCAGGTCGCCGCCCATGGCCAGCAATTCATCCAGTTTGGCGAACACCTGTTCGTGGGTGAGGACGTAGCCGCCCTCCTGCCCGGGCAGCTTGTAGAAGGCGCAGTAGTCGCACTGGGCGACGCACACGTTGGTGTAGTTGATGATGCGCATGACCAGGTACGTGCAGGCACCGGGCGAGTGGAAACGCGCCCGCACCTGGCTGGCGAGCGAGCGCATGTCGGCGTCGGGCGCTTCGCGCCACAGATAGAGGGCGTCTTCGGACGAGATGCGCTCGCGGGCGGTGATCTTGGCGCGGATGTCGGACAGCGTGGAGGATGAGGTCAGCACAGGTTCATTCTAAATCGGCTGCGGCGGACTGGCCGGGAGCACAGCCCGGGAATGCCGGGCGGGATGCCGGGACCGGCACGCTAGGGACACGCTACAATTGAGCTATGAGCCAGGTTCAAGGGGCGGCGGCCGCCACCGAAGAGAGCGTATCGAGCGAGTCAGGCGGGTCAAAATACACACGCAACAACCCCTACTACTCAACTGTGATGGAGAACTACCGGCTGAGCGGCGCGGGCTCTGAGAAGGAGACGCGTCATCTGGTGTTTTCGCTCGCTCCGGAGATGACCTACGCGCCCGGCGACGCCATCGGGGTGAATCCCGAGAATCGCGCGCAGGCAGTGGCGGAGGTGCTGGCATCGCTGGGATTCACGGGCGAGGAGCGGGTGCTCGACCACTACAAGCTCGATATCTGCTTCGAGGAAGCGCTGCGCACGCGGCTTACCATCGGCAAGCTGGCGCGCGGAGCTATCGGCCAGTATGCCAAGCTGCCCGGAGCGGCGGGCGTGGGCGGGCGCGGATACGCCGAGCTGAAGCTGCTGTGCGGGCCGGAGAACAAGGCGCGCGCCGAAGAGTATTGCTGGGGACGCGAGTTCATCGACCTGCTCACGGATTTTCCCGGCGTGGTCAAAAGCCCCCAGGAGCTGTTCAATGTACTGCAACGGCTGGTGCCGCGGCTCTATTCGATTGCCTCCAGCCAGCTTGTGCATCCGGGCGTCGCGGAGACCAGTGTGCGCGTGGTGCGGTATGACACTCATGGCCGCGAACGGCAGGGAGTAGCGAGCGGGGAACTGGGCGAGCGCTCCCACGTGGGTGAGGTGCTGCCCGTCTTCCTGACGGAGAACCAGAACTTCAAGCTGCCGGAGGATGCGTCGGCTCCAGTGATCATGGTCGGGCCGGGGACGGGAGTTGCGCCTTTCCGGGCCTTCCTGGAAGAGCGGCAGGCGAAGGGAGCCAGCGGAGACAACTGGCTCTTTTTCGGCGACCAGCATCGCGCCACCGACTTCCTCTACGAGGAGCAGTTCACCGCGATGCAGAAGGCTGGGACGCTGACTCGGCTGGACCTCGCATTTTCGCGCGACCAGAAAGAGAAGATCTACGTGCAGGACCGGATGGCGGAGCACGGCGCGGAGCTCTATGCGTGGCTGGAGCGCGGGGCGTACTTCTACGTCTGCGGCGATGCTACCCGCATGGCGAAGTCGGTGGAGCTGGCGCTGCTGGATTCGATCGCGAAAGGATCGAACTGCACGCTCGATGCGGCGGCCGAGTACCTGGCCACGATGAAGAAGCAGAAGCGGTACCAGCGCGACGTTTACTAGAGCGGTTTCATTGATTGCGTGCCTCCTCGCTACCCCCCGGGGGGGTATATACCCTACTAAGTGATGTTTCTAAAGTGGTTAGGCTTGGACCTCGTACATTTTTCGTGCGAGGCACGGTTGAACGTGCGGTGACTCAACGTGGGTCTGGACGCGATGGCGCCGGCCAAAGTTGGAGCGTGTTTTTCCCAGAAATTCCCTACATCTTGTTGCAAACAAACATTGTTAACAATGGGNNCGACAAGTTCGAAGCTCGGCAAGCGAAAGACAGCTGCGGGGATCCTTCCGCTGCGACTTCGCTCAGGGTCAGAATGACAACTTTGAAGCGCGCAGCATCGAAATTTTTCCCAGAAAGTGACGTGTGTTTTGTTGCAGACAAAGATCGTTAGCGATGGGGGAGTCCCTTTCTGGTTAACCCGTTGCCCTTCGGCAAGCACGGAGCAGTTTTTGGTTGATGAGCTATCAGCTATCGGCTGTCGGCCATTAGCTACTAATAGCTAGCCAGCGGAATGGCAACTTGGATGATAGCGGCAGGCTCCCTTAACGGCGAAAGACCCGGCGTGGTGCCGGGCCTTTCTATTTAATTCCACTACGTTAAGTATAGCAAACGGAGCCTAACTCAAATGCATCTTTGCGGGATTTTTGATCTTGTTTCGATGGTGCTACATGGACGGCTTATGCACAGATCGAGGGGCTTGACAGACTTCTGGGGGCGTTTGTCCGGATGGTTCCGGGGGTTCCTGGGCCAAGGCCCGTTGCGACACCGCGGGAGATCGGGGTTGCCTAGCGCGGGCCTTCAGCCCGCAGTCTGTGCCCCGGGCGCTAACCTGGGGCTGCGCCCCATAAGCGCTAAGATAA
>PLUT01000076.1 GCA_003162875.1 Granulicella sp. | reverse complement strand
CACCGTGTGCGTGGTTCCATCCACCTGCTTGATGTGCTTCATCAACGCCGCGAACGCCCTCGCATCCGCGTCGCGGTTCGCGTTGCTGAAGGCCGAGAGAGTTTCCAGATTCGTCCCTTGCTGGTCCTGTACCCGCGGAAACCGCTTCATATCCGCCTTAACCCACGCGGGCGGATAGGTAGACGTCCCATTTTTCCAGCTTCCGAACCACAGGATCACCAGGTGCAGGTGATTCTCCTGCGCGCCGGCGATCGCCGCATCCACGTAGGAGAAGTCGAATTTACCCTCCTGCGGCTCGATCTGCTGCCATGTCGCGACCGCCAGCAGCGTGTTGAAATGTTCGGCAGCCATCCTGGACCATATCGGCTTCATATAGTCCAGGCTGGAGGTACTTGAGTTGCGCAGCTCGCCGCCCAGGATAAGGAACGGCTTTCCGTCCACCATAAGATGGGGAAGCGGGCCTGACTTATCCAGATAAGGGGTGCCGTCGGAGGGCGGCGCTGCACTGGCATACCCGGTCAGAGCAGCCAGCAGGATGGCGAGGGAAATTCCGCGTGTCGACATACGCCGAGGATTATAAGCCAGCGGCGTTACTTTGCAAGTTGAATGGCATGCATTCCTGATTAGCGAGCGCGAGCCCCTCGTGCCTGGACTTCGGCGAGCGAGGCGGGTGTGCCCTCCGGAGTTCGATCGAAGACGATGCGGATGCCACTGGTACCGGTGCTGCTTGGGAGCTGCACTGTGACCGGCGTTTCGGTGAATTGCACATCGCCATGCACAGCGGTGTGCCACGTCACGCGATCGTCCGTGGAGGTCTGAATCTCGTAGCTGTAGCCGCCGGGATTCGCAAACCGAAGCGTAACAGCCGACAGCACGTAAACTCCCTCAAGGTCGCTCTCCCACCACTGCGGGCCGGCAGCATCTGGCGCGGCAGACCAATAAGTGCGTGGGTCGCCATCGGAGGCCAATCGAGACTGGTGATTGGGCGCCATACTGCTTGCATTCGTCGGCCGGTCCAGGGTGATGTTGGCGGCCTCATCGGCGGCCGCACGCGTGGAGACGAAGCGGACGTAGGGACCCGGGACGGCCTCCTGCGTCTTGGCCGCAATGTACGCCGGAGCATTCCGCGATGTGATGGCGATCCGCGCGGAGGACAGGTTGGGCGAGGCAGCTTCGATCACCGTCGAGCCGCTCCAATAGGAGCGAAACTCAATCGCGGCCTGGCCATCCAGAATGGGGATGTCGGTGCCATTGCGAAAGACGATGCTCTTGCCCGTAGGGAAGACTCCCGGTCCGCTCACAACGCGCAGAGTGACGTCCGGCGTATTGCCGATTTGTTTACCGGCCGAGTCCACTACGGTGACAATCAGCTGAACATCGTCGGTGCCATCGGCATGCTCGATTGTGGACGAACTTGCAGTAAGCTTGAGGGCCGCCGGCACGCCTTCAGCAGGCCATTCTGGCGGCGGAATATGGGCAAGCGCATTGCGATACCAGTACCAGCCGCGCTTCGGCAGACGGAAGTAGTCGACGATGCCCGTCGTGCCCTCTGCTCCCGCGACCGAACCATGGTCGTACATGCTCCAGATAGCCTGGCCTCCGCGCCAATGGTACTCAGGTTGTCCGGCGAGGTCGCGCAGATGCGGGTCATAGGTCCCCGGCCGAATCTCCTTCGCCGACCCGTATTCGGTGACGGCGTTCGCGACTTTTGGGTGCATGAAAAGGCGGGCTCCGTCACCGTTGTAGCCGGCTACATCGCCAATCTGGTCGATGTTCCCGCGCTGTGCTCCGCCAATCGCGGCCGGCCGTGTCGGGTCCAGTTCGTGGCTCAGTGAAACTTCTTTCGCGAGCAACTCCCTCACCTTCGGCATCACGGAGGCCGGAGCGAAGTAGGGTTCGTTCGACATGCTCCAGACGATGATCGAAGGATGGTTGCGATTGATGCGGATCATATCGCGCAGGCTCTCGAGAACATGCGCCTCAAACGGAGCCTGGTCCTCTTCCCTGGTCGGATACGCGCTCGCATTGAAATAACCGTCGCCCTTGTAACCACCGATGCCCCAGAAGTCATTCTCCGACCAGAAGAGGACCCCATACTCATCACATGCGTCCGCGAACGCCGGATCGTGAGGATAGTGCGAGCCCCGGATGAAATCGAAGCCGGCTTGCTTCACCATGGCGACGTCGCGCCGGGCGCCGGCATTGGTGACTGCGTCGCCCCATCCGGCATGGTCCTGGTGCACATCGGCACCATGGAAGTAACGGTGTTTGCCGTTGAAGGTCAGCCCGTCATCGACAGTCCAGGTGAACCAGCGGATGCCGAAAGTGGTGCGGAACTCATCTTGCAGCCTGTTCTTCACATACACGCGGCTGACCGCAGTGTAGAGTTTCGGCCTCTCCGGCGACCACAGGTTCGGCGAATGCAGATCCCCCCTCTGATCGGCCGTGATGAGCGTTCCAGGGCCAATCGTCTGCTGCGTAGTGTAGTCGGCTACCTGCTTGCCGGAGGGATCAAGGATCGCGGTCTTCAGCACCACGGCAGCGCTTGCAGCAGAGCTGTTGCGCAGCTCGGTCTTTACGTCGACCGTGGCGTCGTTGTCGGAGACCTTAGGCGTAGTCACAAACGTGCCATACCACGGTACGTGAACGGGTGCAGTGGTCACCAGCGAGACGTCGCGATAGATGCCGCCGCTGAAGACGTGCTCGCCCGCGCGCGGATTGAGTTGGCCATTCCATAGATTGTTCACGCGAACTGCGATCACATTGTCGCCCGGGTGAAGATCCGCGGAGATTTCCATTGAGAACCCGGTGTAGCCGCCCAGGTGCTCGCCTGCACGCTTGCCATTGACGAACACCTCTGCGTCCTGGAAGGCCCCCTCGAATTCGAGAAAGTTCTGCGCGTGCGCGGTGGGCGAATCAACGGTCAGGTGCCGCCTATACCATCCGTACCCGATGTAGAAGTCAGGTGCGCGGAAGTAAGGCTCGCTGAACGAGTGAGGCAGATCCACCCGCTGCCACTTGCTGTCGTCGAACCCCGGATTGCTTGCCGCGGCGTCATCGCCGAGGAAGAAGCGCCAGCCGGGATCGAGATTTGTTCTGGTACGAGAAGCCCGAGTCTTCGTTCCCCAGGCGCTGCCGCATGCTAGAGCGAGCAGCAAACCCATGACGAACCGTGTTCTTTGCATTTGGTATCTCGATGTTACGTTGTGACTGATGGGACATCTGCGGCAGATGGGCGACGGTCTCTTACCAACGGAGAAATTCCGCGTTCAAGCGCCCATGATCTTGAACGCGATCGCGTGCTCGCTGGGTTGTCTTTCGGGAAGCTGTACGGTCAGGGTGTTATCATCCTGCTTGAACTTCATCTTGCCTGCGCCGAGAAGCTCGACGTTCTGGATTCTGCCGACGCCCTGCTTAGCATTGGTTGCAAGCGATGGGATCACCGCCTGCTGGCGTGGCCAGCCCATTACAAAGGCGAAGAGGGCATTGCCCTTGGTGGTGAAACGAACGTCGTCGGCGGTGAGGTCCTGGCGATTACTCTCGTTGAACTGCGCGTTGCCGGGCTTGATCTCTGCACCAGGTCCGGCGCCGAAGATCTTGTAGGGCCGGGTGGCGTGGATACCGTCGCTGTTCACGGCCATCCATGCAGTGATGCTCTCCAAGATGGCGAGTTCCTTGTCGTCGGGCATGCCGCTGTTGGGCAGCGGGAAGTTGAGCAGGAGATTGCCGTTGCGGCTGACGATGTCGACCAGCATATCGATCACGCGCTTGGGGGTCTTGTAGCTAGCGCGTGTGTCGTAGTGCCAGTTGCCGATGCAGGTATCTGTCTGCCACGCGCGCGGCCAGATGCCGTCAACCACGCCGCGCTCCACATCGAGCATGCACATGCCGGACTCCGCGTCGGGTCGGCTCTTGCTCGTGTAGATCGCCTCTACCTTGCCTCCATGATGGCTGAGGCTGGTGTTGTAGAGGTGGGCGACGATGGCAAGGCCATCATCGCCGAAGGGAATACCGCCGTCGGTGTAGAGCAGGTCCGGCTGATGCTGGTTCACTACATCCAGGATGCGGTTGAAGTAGTTGATGCGCCACGAATCAGGACCTTCACGGCTCATGGCAATGGCTCCCTTTGCGGGCGCATTCACCACCTTCTGGACGAAGTCCCCCGGCATCTGGCTGTAGTCGTGGTAGAGGTCGGCATACTGCGGATCGGTGCCATCGTAGGGCACTCCCGCCAGCGGACCGGTCTTGTCGCTGCCGTGCGCCGTCCCAAACCAGCAGAAGCTGTTCGAAAGGTGCTCGCTGACGCCAAAACGCAGACCCTGCTGCCGGGCCGCCTTCCCGAAGAGCCCGAGGATGTCCTTCTTCGGCCCGCTGGCCGCCGCGTTCCAACGCGGTTGATATTTTGAGTTCCACATGTCGAAGTTGTCGTGATGGCAACCCATGGCGACGTAATACTTCGCTCCGGCCTTCTTATAGAGGCCCATGAGGTAGTCCGCGTCGAATTTGTCGGCCTTCCAGGACTTGATGACGTCCACAAACCCCGTCTTCGAGGGGTGGCCGTAATGTTCCAGGTGGTGCTGATACTGCGGCTCACCCTGGACATACATGCGCCGCGCATACCAATCGCCGTACTCGGCTGCGGATTGCGGCCCCCAGTGATTCCACATTCCGAGCTTGGCGTCGGCAAACCAATCCGGCATGTGGTAGGCGCTGAGGGATTCGCGGGATCCATGGAAAGGACCGGGCGCGATCGCCGGGAGGGGCGCGGCCGGTGCCGGCGATGAAACTTGTGCGCGAGCGCCGGATTGCCACAAAGGCGAGCTCACACCGGCGGCGGCAAGCACGGATGTTTCCAGAAATTTGCGGCGCGTGAATGTGCGACTCATGATTCTGCAATCCTCAAATGAAAATCAAGCTGACCCCAACAAGCTAACATTTGTGGCGTTGGCTGGCCACCGAGGTTTGCAGCGGGCGGCAGTTTTGCCGCGTGGGTTTCCCACGCTCGGAGGGGGGTGATCCCGGGACGGAACTTCCTGAAGTAGCAGGTTATTTGGTCTTGAGATTTCTGCTTCTGTATAGTAATCCCGAACAAATATTGAGGAGTGCAAGATGAGCAGACCTTTTGCCTCTGTGTTGGCCGCAGTTGTAGCTGCATGTGTCGTGGTCCCGCTTCATGGCCAGGTTAGGGAACGCCCAATCCCCCGCGTTGTGGAGAAGGATGGCCGCTACGCCCTCTTTGTGGATGATGCGCCGTACCTGATGCTGGGCGCGCAGGTGCACAACTCCAGCAGTTGGCCGGTCGAGCTACCGAAGGTGTGGCCGGCAATGGAGTACCTGCACGTGAACACCGTGGAGATGCCGGTCTATTGGGAGCAGTTCGAGCCGCGGCCGGGCCAATACGACACCACGCTGATCAATACGCTCTTAGCTGAGGCGCGGCAGCATCAGGTCCACCTGGTGATTCTCTGGTTCGGCACGTGGAAGAACGGCAGCCAGCATTACATGCCGGAATGGATGAAGCTGGACACGGTGAAGTATCCGCACGTGATCGGCAAGAACGGGGATGCGGTAGACTCGCCTTCGCCTTTTGCTGCCGCGTCACTGGAGGCGGACAAGAAGGCATTCGGCGCTTTCATGCGACATCTCAAGGCAGCCGATCCCGAGCGCACGGTCATCATGGTCCAGGTGGAGAACGAGTCGGGCACTTGGGGCAGCCTGCGCGATTACTCACCTGTAGCGAATAAGCTGTTTGAGGCGCCTGTTCCACCGGAAGTCCTCAGCGCGATGCAGGTGAAGGGGGCATCTCCTGCTGCGAACTGGCAGGAAGCGTTTGGCCCCGAGGCGGAGGTCAACTTCCACGCCTGGGCGGTCGCGAAGTATGTGGGACAAGTCGCCGCTGCGGGCAAGGCCGTCTATCCGCTACCCATGTACGCCAATGCGGCCTTGCGCGATCCGCTGAAGCCGGGTGCGCCGGGCACTTACGAGAGTGGCGGGCCTACGGACAACGTGCTGAACATTTGGAAGGCCGAGGCGCCGGCGCTGGATGTCTTGGCCCCCGACAACTACACCAACGACCCAGCGGCCTACCTGAAGGTGCTGGACCTGTATCACCGCAGCGACAATCCTCTGTTTGTGCCGGAGACGGGCGGTCCGAACAACCCGCGGTTCTTTTTTTCCGCGCTGGGACTGCAGGCAATCGGCTTCTCGCCATTTGGGTTGGATTACACACGCGAGCGCGCCCCCGCTGACCCGTCCCATCCGCGGGAAGAGGCCCTGACTCCGTGGGCGATGAATTACATATTGATCGGGCCGATGATGCGCGACGTGGCCCGGTTCAACTTCGAAGGAAAGCTGCAGGCCGTGGCCGAGGAACAGGGCAAGACCACGCAGATTCTGCCCTTTGGATCGTGGAATGCGGTGGTGTCGTACGGAGCGTCCAACCGCGGCCCCGCAGCGGGAAATCCGAAGCCGGAAGGGCGGGCGCTGATTGCCCAACTTAGGGACAACCAGTTCCTGGTGACGGGATACTTCTGCCGTGTCGACTTCCGGCCGGCCGGGACCGAGGAGCAACGGAAGTCGCAGAACATCGTGGCAGGTACCGGACAGAATCCATCGGCCCTGATTGACGGCAAATGGCAGCACCGGCAGTTTCTGCGGGTCGAAGAGGGTACCTACGAGAACGGCGCGTTCAAGTTCCTGCGCATCTGGAATGGCGACGAGACGGACTATGGCCTCGGTTTTGGCGCAGAGCCTACAGTGCTGCGTGTTTCTCTCGCTACTTATTAGATACCGAACGGAAGGCAACTTATATGCGCAAGAATCCGATGTCCGCACTCGTTTGACGGGGGGTTTTGCTGCTTCGACAATGTTGAGCAAAGCGCAGGATGCTTCCGGCGCTCCGCACCTGCGGATGGGGATATCTTCTGCCAAAACTCAAGAGCCTGCGATCCGCGGCGATAGCACGAACAGGATTTCTTCGCGATCTCAGTGGTCGCGCTGAGGACTGGACCAACGGTTTTCTGTCGATCCGGAGACGTTTGAGTACTCTTTCGTACCGTATGGTTCGCAGAATCATTTGTTTGTGCCAGTTGTCCAGCCGATAAAGACAGCATGCGGGTCAGCAGTTCGCGAAGTAGTTCTCGCAATCCGCACATCCTTGACCGTCTGACACCAAAAGCGCATCTATCCCACCAAAAGCGCATCTAACGAATCGGGGTGCCTTATGACCATTCATTTGGCACTGCTCGTGTTTCTAGCCCTAGTTGTGATTTTCTCGATGTACAAAGCCAACGCCAAGGGCAAGGCGATCGGCAAAGATAGTTTCCGGGCTCGTTTGCCGGCGTTTCTGCTGCAAGACGTGCAGAACATCTATTCTCCGCTGCCGAGTCTCGGCAGATTCAGATCTGACTCACAACATGGAAGAACAACCGCACGGGTTCTNNCACACGATGCACGTGCCGGAGTTCCCTCACTGGTTACGACCAGTGTCGGCCAGCAGTCGCTACCGCTGAGCGTCACGGTGACGCTGACGGCTAGCGGCGTCGCGATTGCGCCCGAGGCGTTGTTGCAGGGCTATGCCGGGATGGACTTCTCGGTTGCCGGCGGAGGGAGCTGTGCCGCGAATGTCTCCTACGTCTCCGGACAGCAATGCACCGTCAATGTGGTCTTTGCGCCGAAGTTTCCAGGTCTTCGCAGCGGAGCGGTGGTATTGCTGGCAACCGACGGCACCCTGCTGGGCAGCGCGCTGGTGGATGGTAACGCGATTGGATCGTTGTCTGTATTAAGTCCGGGTGTCATCAACACCGTTGCCGGCGACGGCGAACTGAACTTCCGCTCCGACGGAGTCCTCGCCACATCGGCGCCAATCTTTCTTCCGTATGGAGTCATCGTCGATCCGGCGGGCAATATTTTTCTCTCCGATACGAACAACAGCCGCATTCGCCGCGTCGATGCGCAGAGCAATCTCATCTCCACCATCGCGGGCAATGGCGTATCGGGCTACTCCGGCGACGGAGGGCCGGCCACAGAGGCCAGCATCAA
>PLUT01000041.1:199-5055 GCA_003162875.1 Granulicella sp. | reverse complement strand
TGGTGGAGTTGCCGGTTAAATGGAAAAGCCCAGTCGCGAGGACTGGGCTTTTCCATTTCTTACTTACTTCTTAAGTATACGGAATTGAGTGAAACTCATCTGCTATGCGGAAGGAAGTTTTATCTCGTTTGGATGGAGGGTTGTGGCGGGTTTTGCACAGATTTGGGGGGTTGACAACTTTCCGNNTTCGAATAATGAGCTATGAGCTGTGAGCTATCCAGCTATGAGCTAACAACAAACGGCGATCAGCTATCGGCGATCAGCTATCGGCTATCCGCCGACAACGCGGTGACGGGGTGTCGCGGCGTGACGTTTGCGGGTCGGGCAATTATCTTAGAAGGATGGCGACACCGACGAAGACTGAGGCACCTGTGAAGGCGGATTTCTCCGCGGAGATGGCGGAGTGGATTGAGGCGTTCGACGAAGTCGTCGCCGAAGAGTGGCAGAACGGCGCGGAGCTGCTGAAGGCGCTGCGGCAGCGCGCACGCGAGGCCGGGGTGACCACCCCCAGCGAAATGGCGACGGCGTTCTGCAACACCATCCCGAAGTGCGACGAAGTTCCCTACCCCGGCGACCGGAATCTGGAGCGGCGGATCAAGGCGCTGATCCGCTGGAACGCAATGGCCATGGTGCATGGGCAGAACAAGAAAGACCCGGGCATCGGTGGACACATTTCCACGTACTCGTCGCTGGCGACGCTGCAGGAGGTGGGCTACAACCACTTCTTCCGCGCGAAGTATATTGCGGCGGATGGCAGCGAGCAGCCGGGTGACTTGATCTACCATCAGGGACACGCGTCTCCGGGCATCTATGCGCGGTCGTACCTGCTGGGTCGGCTGAATGACGATCATCTGAAGAACTATCGCCACGAGCTGCGCGACAAGCCGGGGCTGTCGAGCTACCCGCACCCGTGGCTGATGCCGGACTTCTGGAATTTCCCCACGGTGTCGATGGGGATCGGGCCGCTGAACGCGATCTACCAGGCCCGCTTCATGCGCTACCTGGAGAATCGCGGGCTGCTGAAGGCCGTGCCCCGCAAGATATGGGCGTTCCTGGGCGACGGCGAGACGGACGAAGTGGACACGCTGGGCGCGATCAGCCTGGGCGCGCGGGAGAAGCTCGACAATCTGATCTTTGTGGTGAACTGCAACCTGCAGCGGCTGGATGGGCCGGTGCGCGGGAACAAGCGAATCATCGACGAACTGGAAGGCGTGTTCCTGGGCGCGGGATGGAACGTGATCAAGGTGATCTGGGGCGGGGACTGGGACGAACTGTTCGCACGCGACCATAGCGGTTTGCTGTTGCGCCGCATGGAAGAGTGCGTGGATGGCGACTTCCAAACCTTCAAGGCGAAGGATGGCGCGTTTATCCGCTCTCATTTCTTCGGCAAGTATCCTGAGCTGCTGGAGCTGGTGAAGGACTACTCGGACGAACAGTTGATTCATCTGCACCGCGGCGGGCACGATCCGGTGAAGGTCTACAACGCGTACAAGCGCGCGGTGGAGCACAAGGGCGGGCCGTCGGTAGTGCTGGCCATGACGGTAAAGGGATACGGCTTGGGAACGGCGCAGTCGCGCAATGCGACCCACTCCGAGAAGAAGCTGACCGATGATGCGCTGGCAGCGTTTGTGAAGCGGTTCGATATTCCGATTCCCGAGGAGTCGGCAAAGCAGGGCACGCCCTACCGGCCGCCGCAGGACTCGCCGGAGATGGTGTATATGCAGCAGCGCCGGCGCGAACTGGGTGGGTACATGCCGACGCGGTCTGTGCCGCCGAGCAACGTCAAGGCGCCGGAGTTGAAGTTCTTCAAGGAGTGGACCGACGGATCGGGTGGGCGCGGCGTATCGACGACCATGGGATTCGTTTCAATCCTGCGGGCGCTGCTGAAGAACCCGGAGATCGGCAAGCTGGTGGTGCCGATTGTGCCGGATGAAGGCAGGACGTTTGGGCTGGAGTCGGTGATCCGGCAGGTCGGCATCTATGCGCCGGAGGGACAGCGGTACACGCCGCACGATGCGGACATGCTGCTTTCCTACCGCGAGGAGCAGGACGGGCAAATGCTGGAGGAAGGAATAACCGAGGCGGGATCGATGGCGTCGTTCACCGCGGCGGGTCAGGCGTATTCCACCTACAAGGTGCCGACGATTCCCTTCTACATGTACTACTCGATGTTCGGATTCCAGAGGATCGGAGACATGGTGTGGGCCGCGGCCGACGCGCGCTGCAAGGGCTTCCTGATGGGCGGGACCGCGGGACGGACCACCATGCTCGGCGAAGGGTTGCAGCACCAGGACGGGCACAGCCATGTGCTGGCGAGCACGGTGCCAACCTGCATCAGCTACGATCCCGCATATGTCTACGAGCTTGCCGTGGTGCTGCAGGACGGGATGAAGCGGATGTACGAGAACGGCGAAGAATGCTTCTACTACATCACCATGTACAACGAGGACTACGCGATGCCGGCAATGCCGGAGGGCGTGGCGGAAGGGATTCGGCGGGGGATCTACAAGTTCCGGGCTGGCACAGTTAAGGGCGCGAACGGCGAAGCCACGCTGCAGCTGTTCGGCTCGGGACCGATCCTGAACGAGGTGCTGCGGGCGCAGGAGATTCTGGCGGAGAAATACCAGATC
The DNA here is from genome assembly GCA_003162875.1 of Granulicella sp. GTDB lineage: Bacteria > Acidobacteriota > Terriglobia > Terriglobales > Acidobacteriaceae > Edaphobacter. The sequence continues at coordinate 2,425 of PLUT01000041.1, read as the reverse complement.
GCCGCGGATGTCTGGAGCGTGACCAGCTACACCGAGCTGCGGCGCGAGGCGATCGCGACCGAGCGCTGGAACCGGCTGCACCCGGCGGAAGCGGAGCGCAAGACATACATCGAAACGGCACTGGCAGGAGCGAAGGGCCCGATCATCGCGGCCAGCGACTACATGAAGGCGCTGCCGGATGTGCTGGCGCCGTGGTTGCAAGCGGACGGCAAGTGCAGGCTGGTGACGCTGGGGACGGACGGATTCGGGCGCAGCGACAACCGCGCGCACCTGCGGCGGCACTTCGAGGTAAACGCCGAGGCAATTGCCGGCGCGGCCCTGTCGCGGCTGGCGCGCGATGGCAAGATCAAGCCGAAGAAGGCCCAGGCGGCGCTGGCGGAACTGGGGCTGGACGTCGAGGCGAAGGACCCGGCGCGGGCGTGATGGCTACTCCCACAACGGCAGAGGTTGCGTACGAAAATCCGCTGATTCCCAACGCAAAGCTGCGCCAGATCTACGCGGCGATGGTGCGGGCGCGGTTGCTTGGGAAGGCCCTGGCGAAGCGGCGGCGCGGCCAAGGCGCGCTGGGACTGGAGGCTTGCCTGGTGAGCACGTCGGTCGACCTCGGGCAGGATGACTTCGTCAGCGATGCGGTGATGGACGGAACGGTGGATTTCCTGCGTGGCGCGATGTTTCGGTCGACCTTAGGAGGAACGGTGCAGGCCCTGCGAGACACAACCCTGGAATCCGTGCTGCGGCCGGACGATAAGGCGAGGAGGCGCGGGCTGAATGCGGATTGCGGTGCGCCGTCGCGACTGCCGGCGATGCCCGCGAATGAGGCGCGACTCTGGACCGCGATGGGAATCGCATTTGAATTGAAGGCGCAGCACGCACACGGGAGGGCCGAAACCAACGCGGACGCGGCAAAGCGGGACGGCGTAGTGGTGGTGTATGCACGGCCTGGCGAGGGTTCACCGGCGCTCTGGCGCAACATACTGGCCTTCGCGGCGGAGCACTTGCTGCCGGTGCTGTTTGTGGTGTTGCGCACCGTGCAGCGCCAGGGCGCCAACGCCAAGGCGACAAGATCGGGAGCAATGAGCGCAGTATCCCATCGGCATGGCGTTCCCGGAATGGCGGTGGACGCGGACGACGCGGTTGCACTCTACCGCGTGGCCCAGGAAGCGATCGCGCGGGCCCGCATTGGCGGCGGAGCGGCGCTGATGGAGTGCGTACCGTTCCTTGTCGAAGGCACGAAGCGCCTGCCGCAGACGACGGGCGACGCTATTGAAGGGCTGGAGCGATATATGCTGGCTCGCGGGGTCGCGACCAAGCGGTGGATGGAGCGTGAGGCCGAATCCTGCGCCAGGCGGATTGTGAAATAGAACTGGCATCCAAACAGAGAGCAAGATGGCTCACACTGATCAGCAACTAACGACCGGCCTAGAAAGGATTTCGCGGGAAGATGATCCATCCTAATGACGATAACGGCGATGTACTCCGACGAATGGAGGCCAAAGGGGATAGCCTCACTCTGCCCCGCAATGTCGACTTCACGGTTGTGTTCAAGGACGAAAGATCAGCGGAGCAATTCGCAGAACACTTCCGTAAGCAGGGTTATTCAGTCTCTGTTGAGGATTCCGAAACTGTGACGGAATTTCCGTGGGATGTGGTGGTCGTGAAACACATGATCCCATCACACCAGGAGATCGGGGACTTCGAGACATCCCTCCAGGAAATTGCGGATACGCTGGGTGGGCATAACGACGGTTGGGGTTGCATCAATCAGAAGGGATAACGCCTCCGTGAAGTGCAGCGCAGCTGTAGTCAAAGACGACGCTGCCTACGGCATCGGGTTGAGGGGTGACGCGTCACCCCAGAATGGGAGCTGCGGAGTAACCGAAAGTTCCTCTGCGGGAACTTGCTGAAAACAGAATGAGCAGCGCACGTCTGACCCGCGCGGGGCGATCCCGTTCGAGCCGTGGGCGGGAATGAGGCCGCAGGCGAAACAATGGCCCTGCACGCAGTTACACTGGAGGGAAGGATGGACCGGATGCTCGAGGTGCGAGTGCGGACTGGAATCCCCCTTTGGTTGATTGGCATCGCTGGTCTGGGTCTGGGCATGGCGACTGGTCAGGCTCAGACGCAGGCGACCCAGCCGACGGCCAATCCCGCGCCGGCCACACAGACCGTTCCCGCACCGACTCCGGAGAGTCAGGACAAGACCAACTCGGCGCCGGCGTATGGGGG
>PLUT01000041.1:0-164 GCA_003162875.1 Granulicella sp. | reverse complement strand
AGCGCGTATATCCCGGTGGACAACTGGGTGTATCCGGCGATGATGCGGCTCTATTCCATGGGCTACCTGGACACGATGTTCCTGTCGGTGCGGCCGTACACGCGGCGCAGCGCACTGCACATCCTGCAACAGTCGGAGGATACGATCCTCACCGGCGATGATGA
>PLUT01000035.1 GCA_003162875.1 Granulicella sp. | reverse complement strand
AGATCGGACAACTGGCACTCCTGCATGCCGCTTGCGTCGAAGCGGGCATCCGGCAGGCCAATGGTCTTCTTGATGTTGAGCAGGTCCGAGGTGTGCTTCTCCGAAATCTGCGAGATGGGTACTCCCAACTGCGACGCGAGGATGAGTGTCCAGCAATAGGTGTCCACTACTTCGGCGTACCACTCGGCGNNCGTGGTTGGAGAGCAGCACCGTATTGTGCTGTTTCACATACGGCAGCACGGTCTCCGCGAACGCCTTGGTGCCCGGCGTCTCGTACGGCGAAACCGCTACCTTGCCCACGAACACCTCGAACTCGGGAATCACGCGGCTGGGCGGAACATGTCCAGTGATCGCATACGCGGTGGCATGCGGTGGATGACAGTGCACGCAGGCTTTCGCCTCCGGGACTGCCTTGTAGATCTCAAGGTGCAAAAGGATTTCGCTGGTGCGCGGCTTCTTGCCGGCAACCTGCACGCCATCCAGGTCGACCAGGCACAGGTCATCCGGCTTCAGGTCGTGCTTGCTCACCAGCGTCGGCGTGCAGATCACTTCGTTGGGCCCGATGCGATACGAGATATTGCCGCCATTGCCGTCGACATAGGAGCGGTCCCATAGCTTGCGGCCAACCGCGCATATCTCCAGCTTCACCGCCTCTGCTTCCGGCGTGTTAAACAGCCGCGGATTGGCAGCACTCTGAGTCTTTTTTATAGGGGGTTCTACCGCGGCCTCCCCGGTGCTCCGAATGGGAGCCGCGGGTGCTGCGGCCGCAGCGCATCCGGTGACCAGCTCAATATCATGCTGGCGCAGGAAATCGCGGGCCGAAGGCGTCACCACGCACCGCTCGTCGATGCGCAGTTGGGTGGCCCCGGTGGCCAGAGCGTTCTTGGCGTCGCGCATTGCCAGAACATTCTGACCGGAAAGATCCATGTTTTTCGTTTCGCCGTTCTTCACTTCCACACCTCAAAAGTTTCTTGATGCTAAGGTTTACCGGTCTTGATAGTGTCGACAATCAGCGTGCAATACGCATCCACCGGGACCGATGCAGGCCAGAAAGGATTTGCAGCTTCACGCCCTTCCGTAAAGCCGACGGTCTGACCCTTCGCGGCGCCCAGCGCATCCACTGCGACCAGCGACTTGCCGCCGCCCAGCCCGTTGTTGGCCATCAGGTTGGCCGTCGTAATCGGCTCCAGCACCACCAGCGTCAGCCCGATCAACTCCGGGACCGACGGAGTGAGCGTGACATGCCCGCGAACGATGCCAAGTCTCACGCTGTCCTCCTGGAACTCTCTTGCTCGAGCTGCACCTGGTCCACAATGCCGGCCACGACCATGCGCGCCGGGGTGGTATTGCCGTAGCGTTCCCGCGCAATGTCGCCGTCCGTGGAAACCAGCACCGTGGAGCCGTAGCCCGCGCCCAGCCAGTCAATCACCACCAACGGCTCCGCAGCGGTGCTGCCGTCGGCTTCCAGTCGCAGCGCGATCAGAAACCTGCAGCCGCTCAGAGTCGCGTGCTTGGCTGCTGCAACCACGGTGCCGTCGATGCGGGCAAGGAACATGGCTAAATGATCCTCAATGCGTGGCCCATGCTGAGCTGGCGCTCGCGGGTAAAGGTCAGCGGCGTGGTCACTCCCTCGCCGGTCGGAGTTGCAATGCTGTAGCTCAGGTATCCCGGGCCGTTCAAGCCCAGCGCAGCCGGCGACGCGGCATTGCATACAAACAGGGTGGTGTTCATGGCGCGCGCCATGCGGGTTACATTCTCAACATTGCGCGAATGAATCAGCGCGGTGTGCCGGTAGCCATGTTCCGCCTTCAGCGAGGCGGCAATGGCCGCATCGATGTCCTTCACCCGCACCACCGGGATGAATGGCATCATCTGTTCTTCAACGACGAACGCATGGTTCTCGTCGGTTTCGCCAAACAGAAGCTGCGTATTCGGCGGCACCGTCACCCCGGCTGCCGCAGCCAGCACCGCGACATCCTTGCCGACAAGTTCCTTCTTCACATGCGCCCGCACGCAACCCTTGCCGTCGCCTTCGAAGGTGAAAGCGGCCTTCGTCAATCGTTCGATTGCGGACTTGTCCAGTTCAAAAGCGCCGGCGCGGCGCATCGCTTCGATGAATTCCCGGGCAACCGACGCGACCACAAATATTTCCTTTTCCCCGATGCAGAGCAGATTATTGTCGAAGCTGCCGCCCTCGATAATGGCTTTTGCGGCTGCGTCAAAATCGGCGGTCTCGTCCACCACTACCGGGGGATTGCCCGGGCCGGCCGCGATCACCCGCTTGCCGTGCTTCATTGCGGCCTTCACCACCATGGGGCCGCCGGTCACGCACAACAGGGCAACCTTGGGATGCTGGAAGATCTGTTCCGCGGCCTCAATGCTGGGCTCTGCAATCGTGGTCAGCACGTTGGCCACGCCACACTCGCGCTCAATCTCGCGATTGAACAGCCGCAGCGCATACTGCGCCACCCGTTTCGCCGACGGGTGCGGCGCAAACAGCGCGGTGTTGCCGCCGGCCAGGACATTGATCGCGTTGCCCGCCATGGTTGGCACGGAATGCGTCACCGGAAGCACCATGCCGATGACTCCCCACGGGGCCCGTTCAATCACGCACAACCCGCTGCGGTCGCTGCGCGCATCGCTGCGCATGGCCTCCACGCCCAGCACCGAACGGATCGCCTCCAGCTTCTGAATCTTGTGGTCCAGCCGCCCGACCTTGGTCTCTTCCAGTTCCATGCGGCCCAGCTCTTCGCTGCGATCGTTGCAGATGCGGCGGATGATTGCGATCATCTTCCCGCGCTCTTCCAGGCTCATCTCCGCAACCCGCAGCTGTGCCGTGGCGGCTGCGTTGGCGGCCTCGTCGACGGTGGCAAAGACGCCGTCGCCAACTGCGCTGTTGACGGTCGCCGGTCCGCTGGTGACCNNTGCAGTTGCGCGCGGAGCCGCGCGACAACCTCTCGCGCGATGTCTGCAATCACCTGCTCCTGGTTTGTCATTTATGGCTTCTCCAAAATCTTGCCGTCGACCTCGATGGTGTCCACGATGCCGACAATCACTGCGTCGATCGGCGCATCCTTCGTCGCCGCGGTCAGCCGGGCGGAGCTTCCCTGCGTGAACAGCACGCATTCGCCCGCTCCCGCGCCCACGCTATCCACCGCTACCACGGAGCTGCCGGAGATTTCGAGCTTGCTCTCTCTGCTGATGTAGGGCTGGATCAGCAGCAGCTTCATGCCGCGAAACTTCACGTTCTTCTGGGTGGAAACAACGTTGCCAATTACTTTTGCTATAAACATGCCGGCTCACCTCATGCGCCACGGCCGATCAACCGCTCCGGGTGCACTATTTCGGCAATACCGATGCGAGGCTGCTGTGCGGCCGCGC
>PLUT01000142.1:8931-9264 GCA_003162875.1 Granulicella sp. | reverse complement strand
TGGCGTAGGGCATTATCGGGTATAGACGCGCTGTAATTAGCCGCGTTAGATCGGCGACGTTATATAAGACTGTGCGCAGTGTGCCTTCGTCTACTGAGTTAGTGGACTTAGCCAACTTCCACGGTGCATTGGCGCTGATGTATGTATCGGCTTGGTCGATTGCGTTCCACAGATTCATGAGTGCGCGGGAAAAGTCACCGGCGTCAAAAAACGTATCGAACAGGCTTAGCGCCTTGCCCGCGTCATTTCGAAAGGAAGATAAGTCCTCGTCGGGCCTCCGAATTTGTCCGTTTTGCGACTTTTCAATAAGGGTCAGGGTGCGGCTGACGAGGT
>PLUT01000142.1:6794-8790 GCA_003162875.1 Granulicella sp. | reverse complement strand
CGTCGAGGATGGTTTCGGTGCGGACGACGTTGCCGCGGGATTTGGACATCTTCGACTCTTCGAAGAGCAGCCAGCCGTTGGCGACGACCGACTTCGGTGTGGCGATGCCGGCGGCCATCAGAAACGCAGGCCAGTAGACGCAGTGGAAGCGCGTAATCTCTTTGCCGACGAGGTGGACGTCGGCAGGCCAATAGCGCTCGAACTTGGCTTTCTCTTCTTGCTTCTGCTCGGCGGTCAGATCGTCGCGGTCTTCCGCTCCGTAGCCGATGGCGGTGATGTAGTTGGCCAGCGCATCGAGCCAGACGTAGATGACATGTTTCGGGTCGCCGGGAACGGGTATGCCCCAGTCAAAGGTTGTGCGCGAGATGGAGAGGTCTTTGAGGGTCCCGGGATTGAAATAGGTCCCATATTGAGTCTTGCCCAATAGACCAGTCGAATGGGCGAGTTCAAACCGATCTGCTGCGTCCAACGAGTTGAATTCGGCATCACTAAGGCCGCCGTGCGGATCAAGTCTCTCGCTTCCGAGCTCAAGGGCCCACGTTGTGTTTCCTGTCAGGAAACTGAGAACCTCGTTTCGCACAGCATCTGGCCGAATATCGAGGTCGTTTGTCTCTATTAGCTCGATGAGCTTTTCCTGGTACTCGGAGAGCTTGAAGAAGTAGTTTTCCTCGGTGATGGTTTCGGTCGTGCGGCCGCAGGTGGGGCAGGGCGCGCCGACGGGAACGTCGACAAAGGCTTCGTCGGAGACGCAGTACTGGCCGGTGTAGGAGCTGAGGTAGATGGCACGGCGTTCTTCGAGCACGCGCCACAGGTGCTGCACGCCGCGCTTGTGGCGTTCGTCGGTGGTGCGGATGTAGTCGTCGTTGGTGATGCCCATGCGCTTCCAGAGGTTGCGGAAGCTGGCGGAGACCTCGTCGGCGAACTGCTGCGGCGGGATGCCGGCGGCGGCGGCGCTGCGCTGCACCTTCTGGCCGTGCTCGTCGGTGCCGGTCAGGAAGAAGGTATCGTCGCCGAGCAGGCGGTGGCGGCGGGCGATGACGTCGGCGGCGATGGTGGAGTAGGCGTGGCCGATGTGGGGGCGGGCGTTGACGTAGTAGATCGGCGTGGTCAGGTAGAACTTGTTGGGGGTGTCTGGCATTGGTGTCCGAATGGACAGTTTATCAGGATGAGATGGCCGTCGCGACCGGCTGGTGCGATCAGGCTACGTGGCCCTTCTTTCGTGCAGGCGCTTTCGACTTTTTGCGCTCGGCCCTCTCCGCTCCGCGGAACTTCGCGATGCGCTCGATCAGCCTGGCGGGTACCGGCTCGGCGAGCGGGAAGCGGATGGTGCCTTTGTCGATCTCGCACCGAGCGAGTTCCTCGCCGAATGCGGCGACCGTACTCGCGGTGGTGCCGTATAGCCCGTAGTGCTCTTTCCATCCGGCGAAACAGATCGCCACGCCACCGTGTTGGCGGTAGGCCGGCATGTTGTAGGAGATCACCTCGTCGGCGTCCGGCAGTGCCTTGCGAATCGCAGCGCGCACGCGCCGGAGCGCGGCCTGAAGGTCCTCGGGCTGGGCTTCGATGTAGTCGTCGACGGATCGGAAGGGATGCTTCGCCATGGTAGTCCGGCAGCTAGGAGGGAGGGTTAGCCGATGGAGCGAGCGTTGGCGGCGGGATCGGCGGGGGTGTGGGTCGCGGTCTGCGGGGTGTTGGCTTCCGCGGCCTGGGCCATGCGGGCGAGGTTGAGGTGCTGCTCCATGGAGAGCTTGGCCTGTGGCGGGTTGTGGGAGCGGATGGCGCGGTAGATTTCGCGGTGCAACTCGGCGGACTGCTTCAGGTCCTGGGAGTTCTCCACGGTGAGGCGGCGGTTGTCGTAGAGGTTGGCGGTGATGGTCTCCATCAGCGCGGCCAGAATCGGGTTACCGGCGGCGCGGGCGATGGTGCGGTGGAAGCGCACATCGTGGATGAGGTACTCGTGGGGGTTGCCGAGGGAGGCGTACATTTCGGCGACCTC
>PLUT01000142.1:0-6785 GCA_003162875.1 Granulicella sp. | reverse complement strand
GGGCCCGAGGAGACGAAGGTGCCGGCGCCATGACGGCTCTTGAGCACGCCCATGGCGGAGAGAAAGCCGATGCCGGCGCGGAGCGAGGAGCGGCTGATCTTGAGCTCGATGGCCAGCTCGCGCTCGGGTGGAAGGCGGTCGCCCGGGCGCAACGCTCCGCCGGCGACGAGCGAGCGCACGTGGTCGACGACCTGCATGGTGAGCTGGCTGTGGCCGTTCGCGTCCTGGCGTGCCTGCTTCCTGGTGGGCTTTACGGTTCCGTCGTGGTGAACTTCGCGCCGCATCTTGGAGGCCTCAACGATTCGTGAGGAAGGGTATCACGGATATTTGCGGGACGCCCGCAGGAAATGCGGCGCGGCTTTCCCTCAGAGTAAACCGCGCAAAGACGAACTGCCGGCGGCGCCTACGCCGTTTCCGCATTGGGCACGTCGTGCGCGGCGCCCAGGCGCGGGACGAGAAGCTGGAAGATGGCGAGTGAGACAACATACGCCAAAGCGGCGACCGTGAAGACGAGCAGCGGGTGCAGCGAGAGATTGCGCTTCACAATCCACGTGAAGCAGGCTCCTCCAACCGCGCCGGCCGCGCCGCCGATGCCGACGATGGTGGAGACGGCGGTGGAGGGGAACATGTCTCCGGGAGTCGAGAAAAGGTTCGCGGACCAGCCCTGGTGGGCGGCGGTGGCGAGCGCGATGATGAGGGTGGCGGGCCAGGGGTTGGACGGGAAGAGCGAGCCCATGTGCGGGACCAGTACCAGCGGAAGGACCAGAATGGCCATGAAGAGCATGGCCAGCTTGCGTCCGCTGTTGACGGAATAGCCGCGCGCCATGAGCGCCCCGGAGAGCGATCCGCCGAAGATGGAGCCGATGGTGGAGATGACGTAAACCGTGACGATATACCAATAGGCGTGCTTCAGGTCCAGACCGTAGTTCCGATTGAGAAACTGGGGGAGATAGAAGAGGTAAAACCACCAGACGCCGTCGGTGAGCCCCTTGCCGATAGCGAAGGCGTACGTACCTGGGCGCTTGAGCAAAGCGGAGAGCGGGATATTGCCGCCGTACTTGGTCTGCGAGGCAAAGTCGGCCTCGAGATTGGCCTGGGTCTGGGTGGAGCCGCGGCGCAGGCGGTTGTAGGGGAAGCTGAGCCAGACGATGAGCCAGACCATGCCCATGGAGCCGGTGGCGAGGAAGGCGGCGCGCCATCCGTAGTGGGCGGTGGCAAAGCCGATGAGGAGCGGGGCCAGGAAGAAGGAGGCGCAGGTGCCCGAATTGAAGATGCCGACGGCCTTGGCGCGCTCTTCGGTGGGGAACCACTCGGTGGTGGCCTTGATGGCGGCGGGGAAGTTGCCGGACTCGCCGATGCCCAGGAAGATGCGGGCGATGCAGAAGCCGGCGACCGAGGTAACCAGGGAGTGGCCCATGGACGAGATCGCCCAGATGCCGATGGCGAGCGCGTAGCCGGTCTTGGTGCCCAGCCGGTCGATGACGCGGCCGGCGATGAGGAAGGCGCAGCCGTATGCGATCTGGAAGTAGATGATGACGTTGCCGTAGTTGTTGTCGAAAACGGTCTGGTGGAACTGATCGGCGTGGAAGTTCCAGCCCATGAAAGGCACGTTGTGCAGGAGTGGCTCGATGAAGGAGTAGACCGAGCGGTCCATGTAGTTGATGGTGGTGGCAGCGAACAGCAGGGCGCAGACGAACCACCGGACGTTGGTGCTTTGCGGAGCCTCAGTGGTGAGGCCCGTTGCGCGAAAACTGGCGGTGTTGCTCGACATGAATCAAGCTCCGGCGGTTGCTCGGGGAGGGCCGCTTGCAATGCAGATTTAGAAAGCCGATGGTGCCGGCGGCAGCACGTTCGGGCGCAGATCTAAAGCTGCGGCGCGCGCGGGCATGCGCTGGGAGCACCCTCTGCATGGTATTCGTCTCGCGGCGAGAAGACAATTCGGCAAGAATGCCGGGAATCAGGACCGGCAAGGGCGGAGAGGAAATCCGCGGGCCGGCTTGGACCCGAGCGCCGGTGGGTGCTCAATCGGGTCCGATTCCGAATTGGGAATGGCGGGAATCAATTCGCCACGAAAGTGTTGCGCCCGGGGTGGCGGCGGAGGAAAGTGGGAAGAAGAGCGCAGGTTAAGGAGTTGTAACCATGGTTCGCGCCGGATGAGGGGACTGTGGCAACAGATGAAATTCCGATTGCTGCCGATAAGAGGATCTTAAGGGACATTTTGGAGCGACCCGAGAGCCAGGTTCGCGTGGCGTCAGGGTTGCGGGAGGGTGTGGCGTGAATGCGTGAAGCGGAGTGGTTGAACGGGCCGGCCTCGAGCGGGGAAGGGATGAGACTGATGGCTGTAGCGCTGCATGACCTGTGCCAGCCGCTGACAACGCTACGCTGCCGGCTGGAACTGGCGGGGTTGATGGGTACTCCGGAGGCCTATCGCGAGGCGGTGAGCCAGGGAGTGGCGGAGTGCGAGAAGCTGGTGAAGGTGGTGGATTCCATGCGGGAGATTGTGGATTCCGCGACGTGCGCAGCCGCAACGGAGCAGGACGAAGAAGGGGAGGTGGCGCGATGATGGGCCGACTTCCGGAACCGGTGCGGCAGGAGGCGGGGGAGGCGGTGGAAGCGGCGCGGAGAGGTCTGGGTGTGGCAGGCGTGGAGCGCAACCGGGCCCGCTCGGAGACGCGCACGGTGGTGGTGGTCAGCCCGGACGCGCGCCTGCGGCAGCGGCTGGCGTCGAGCTTGGCGGGACTGCGCTGGTGGGTGCGGGAGGCAAGCGGCGGCGCGCAGGCGATGATGCTGCTGGAGCAACAGGGGGCGGAGGCGATGGTGGTGGACCACTGGCTGCCGGACCTGGAGGTGGGCGAGTTTGCCGAACAGGCGCGGCTGCTGTATCCAGAGATGGACCTGTTGCTGCTGGATGGCGAGCCCGGCGGAGGGTGGAGCGTAGCCTCGGGCGGGGCAGGACGGGAAGCAAGGGCGGTAAGCCCGCGGCGAAACGAGTTGCTGTATGCGATGCGAGGGGCCCGCGACCGGGGGTTCGATGCGCTGCGATTCGGCGATGGCGGCGGAGCCAGGGAGCCTGCCAGCGAGTTCGGAGAGAGCGGAAGCATGACCGCGGCGGGGGAATATCCGCCGGCAGCGGATGAATCTGTCACCGAGGCGAGCCCGGATGCGCCGGCAGAGGATGAGGGAACCTGGCCGGTCGCCAGCGGACCGCGCGATGCAGTGCAAATGGACCCGCTGCCGGAGTTGGTTGGCGGGAGCCACGCAATGCGGGAAGTGGCTTGGCTGGTGCGGCTGGTGGCGCCGCGCACCACCGCGGTGCTGATCGAGGGCGAAACCGGGACGGGCAAGGAAGTGATTGCGCGGGTGCTGCATCGGCTGAGCCCGCGGGCGGGCAAGCCGTTTGCGGTGCTGAACTGCGCCGCGATCCCGGAGTCGCTGCTGGAGGCGGAGCTATTTGGACACACGCGCGGGGCCTTCACCGGGGCAGTGCAGTCGCGCATGGGGAGGATCGAGGCGGCGCACGGAGGAACGCTGCTGCTGGACGAGATCGGCGAGATGCCGTTGGGAATGCAGTCGAAGATGCTGCGCTTTCTGGAGTCGGGCGAGTTGCAGCGGGTGGGCGACAACGAGATGACGCGCGTGGATGTGCGCCTGATCGCGGCGACGCACCAGCCGCTGGAACAACGAGCGGCGGAAGGGAAGTTCCGGCTGGATCTGTATCACCGGCTCGCAGTGTTTCCCATCCATGTGCCTCCGCTGCGCGAGCGGATGGAGGACATTCCGGCGCTGGTCGAGCACATTCTGGAACAGATGGGGCAGGAGCATCCGCGCAAGCGGCTGCGGCTGGATGCGCTGACCAGGCTCAAAGAACATCTGTGGCCGGGCAACGTGCGTGAGTTGATGCACGTGCTGGAACGTGCAGCGATCCTGGCGGGCGCTCGACCGGAGATAGGCGCGACGGAGATTCGCTATCGCTGGGCCACACGGGGCTAGAACTGGTTGCATGAATACGCCGGTGCAGGTTACGGCTCGGATGAAACCCGCGACCAAGGTGGGTTTCAGGCCGCTCGCTGGGTCGCGAAAGCCATATATGCAATCAGTTCTAAGGTGAGCAGGCAGGGGCGCGGGCTTGCGCGGGCTTGAATGAGAAGACGCTAATTCGCTTTGGGTCTAGGTGGGTGAGTCAGTTCCGAAATGGGACATCGAGTTCCGAAATGGGACACGCATAAGAACATTCCAATCTGAAGGAGCGGCCGCTTGCGGGCGCTGTTCCGCGCGCGGCCTCGCGTCGTGCGAAACCGTGCGGGCAAAAGTGCGCGAGTTTGCTGGGCTTATTCAGCGGCGACGGCTCCGCCGAACGGGCGCGCGTGAGGATTTGTGTTGCGCTGGAGCGCCTGAGAGAAAACCAAGAAAGATGCGGCCGGGATGGCCATCGCCATGCCTTTGTTCCCAAGTGCAGCCTGCGTGGATGCCGATGATCGATCGGCACTGCGGGGCGCGATACCGGGACCCACCGGGATCGGCACTTTCTGGAGCGAGGAGAAGCAGCGATCATGCACGATGCGGTGTTTTCAGTCGACGGGATGTTGGATGGAACGAGCGGGTATGCCGCGATGGCGGGAGTTCTGGCGCAGTCGTTGGTGGCGCCGGCAGGTCCGCAGGATGCGAAGGCGCTTGCGGACAGCGAGGTTCCGGACCGGGACCGGCTGCTGCTGGAGCATCTTCCGACGGTGCGCTATTTGGCGCGGCGGATCCATGAGCGGCTACCGCAGCATGTTGACCTGGACGACCTGATTTCGGCGGGTGTGGTGGGTCTGATCGATGCCGCGGAGAAGTTCGACCTCAGCAAGCAGGTGCAGTTCAAGAGCTATGCGCAGTTCCGCATCCGCGGGGCGATTCTGGATTCGCTGCGGACGCTGGACTGGAGCCCCCGGGAGCTGCGGCGCAAGGGCCGCGCGGTGGAGGAGGCGATTCGCGCGGTGACGCAGCAGTTTGGGCGCGTGCCGGCGGAACCGGAAATCGCGCGCGAGATGGGGTTGGGCCTAGGCGAGTATCAGCAGTTGCTGGGCGAGTTGAAGGGGCTTGAAATCGGCAGCCTGCACATGGAGCGGATGGAGGACTCCGGCGACGAGGAACTGGCCTACATTCCGGGTTCCCCGGACGACGACCCGCTGTTCCGCTGTCTGCAGGGCGAGATGAAACAGCGGCTGGCGGACGCGATCGAGGAACTGCCGGAGAAGGAACGGATGGTACTGTCGCTCTACTACTACGAAGAGCTGACGATGAAGGAGATTGGGCTGACGCTGGGGGTGGTGGAGTCGCGGGTGTCGCAGATTCACTCGTCGGCGGTGGTGCGGCTGCGTGCGGCGCTGGCGGGCCTGCGGACCCACAACGCGGCGAATGGCGCGAAGAAGGCGACTGAGCGCTCTGCGGCGTAGCCGGCGCGGAACATGGTGGCGTAGCGATTCAGGGACCTACCGACCGGCTTCCAGCGAGGGCGTCGGCTTGGGCTGCGGCGAGCGAGGCGGATGGGCTGGCGAGCGATTCGCCGGAGGCGGAGCCTGGGGGCTGGCTGGATGCCGAGGCCGGGCCGAGGCCGAGCTTGATGAGCGCGCGGGAGTCGGGAACGAGCTTGGTCTGCCAGCCATGGTCGGCCTGGACCTTGGTCATGGCGGCGATTGAGGCGGCGTCCCAGTGGCCGCTGGGCGTGCCGGAGAGATAGCCGGACTTGATGAGGGCCGCCTGGATCTGGGTCGCGCGTTCATCGTCGATGCCGCGCTGGCCGACAACAGGCTTGGATTTGGCGGTGTGTTTTGCGGTCGTCTTATGCGCCGAGGCGGAACTGTGGTGGGCACGGGTTGCCGCGACGGCGGGAAGAGTAAGGGCAACGGCAATCGAGGAAATGAGAGCGATCTGACCGAGCCGCATCGTAGCGAAGAACCTCACACACACTTAGATCGAAGATTCCGCAGGCAAGGCTGCCGGGCGGATTTTCCGGTCGATTCGATAAGCCTATACCGCGCATTCATGCGGCTGCAATATCAAAGAAGTGGGATGAGGCCCGGATGAAACAGGAAGGGCGAGGTCCGGCCGATCCGGAAGGGGACGGCAAGGCACAGCGTAAGAGGGTTTTGCGGCCGCATGGCGGTAAGTTTCAGACTGGGAAGCGGATAGCATTGCGTGCCCTGGCCTTGGCCGCCTCTGCTTCCCGATTTCGCGGGGGCGCGATGGTTTCAAGCGAAGAGAGAAGCTGGGTGGAAGCAGCAGCAATGGCGTCAATTGCGGCCAGAAAGGCGGGTTCGTTGGCCTTGGAGGGTTTGTTGATGCCGCCGATCTTGCGGACGAACTGGAGGGAGGCTGCGCGGACCTCGTCCGGGGTGACGGGCGGGTCGAAGTTGAAGAGCATTTTAATGTTGCGGCACATTTTCGAGGACCTCAAGCTCTCTTCGCTGGGCGTTACCCGCGGCTTGCTTTCACTTTACCCAAAGGTACGATGGGCCTGCGAATCGCCGGAAAGGCAACAGCGAACTAGGGGTCATTCTGAAAGAAGCTGCGGAGCAGTTGGGAAATTCCTCCCGCAGCTTGGCCGCCTGTCGAATAGACTTCGAGTTCACACGTGTACAGGAGAAACTTATGCCGCTGCACAACACCGCAGAACTCAAAGCCGGCCCCACCAGTCATATTGAGTCCGAAGTCCACAATGAGCAAACTGCGACCTACAAATTCCCGGACGTCGAACATGACTCACAGGCTGTCTATCGGACGATCCACGACCAGCTTGCTCTCGA
>PLUT01000169.1 GCA_003162875.1 Granulicella sp. | reverse complement strand
CGTCGAGATCGGGAAAGTCGATATCATGCGCCTTAAGGTATTCGGCAAATAATTCTTCAGGCACACGCATGGAATCGCCTTCGTCGATATCCATTTCGATCGATTCCTTCCATCTATCCAGAAAGTAGCGGGTGCGCTCTGAATCGTAGACGTCCATCCACTGATTCATCGTGCCGATGAGAACGAGGTAGAAGGCTCGGCCCAAGCCGGGGTGCTCCTTTTCCAACAGATCCAGTTCGTCGCCGACTGAGATAAACCCGCAGCCGTCTGGTGTATCCAGCAGGGCATACAGACTACCCTCTGGCGCGTTGCTGTCGCTGTAACCGTCCAACTGGTCGAAGACGGCGAAGTCGACGTTGACCTGGTCATTCAGTTCNNCCCATTTCGACGAGGGTGCGGGCCAGAGTGAGGGTTTTATCTTCGCCCTTGGTGTAGGTGTAAGAGGTCGGTACGGTGTTGATGAATGGGAGAACGAGGCCCGGGGTCTGCCGGGCCATCGTCATTGCAGCCAGGGAAGCAAGGCGCTCGGCGTTGGGATCGGCTGCTCGTTGTACCTGTGTCGTCCCAACACGGCGGCGACGACTTTGGATGCCTTTTGTGCCTTCTCGCATTGGACGAAACTCGCAATCATTTGTTCGTTGGGCGTGCGTTCCTGCCGGGCGATTCGTTGCAACTCGGCCAGCAGGAACTTACGCGATTGGGGATCAGTCTTCTTTCGGATTGGGGCTGCCATTGGGGTTAGCCCTTGTGTCCGACAGACGTGCTGAAGGTGATCTTGTGCTCCGTTCCGGTGATCTCTTCCTCAAATGAGGAGTTGTTGAGTTCCGGGTAGATACCCGCATAGTGCGCGCGGACCTCTTCGATCGATAGCGCCGGATTCGGGTCGGCAAGCTTTCGGCCCGAACTGTAGAACGTTCTCGGGAGTGCGACTGTCTTCAATGCCATAGAAGCTCCTTCGGTGGACAGCAATGTCGCCAATGTTGATGGACGGCGCTACTCAAATTGAGCGGCGCCGTCCAGGGGGTATCGTGATCGAGAGAGGTTGGATTCAGGCTGCGATGAGCTGGCCGCCCATTTCCGGGAACGCCTCACGCATGATCTCAGCCTCTTCCTCGGCCTGCTGATCGAACATCGACCGCACCGAATCGGATGAGCGCGCAGCTGCTGCGATTTCGGTCACCGCAGCCTCCGGAGTTTCCTCGTCCTGATCCTCTTCCTCCTCCGCTTCGTCCGACTCAGCCGCGGTGGTGGTCGACGCCAGCACTGGCGCAGGCGTTGTCTCCGCAGCCGGGGCGGCCACGTCGAACAGACTCGGAGGCTCGGGGGCCTTCACCTCGGCTGCCTTTGCGGGCACAGCCAGCGTCTTCGTGCCGACCTTGGCGGTCTTCTTGGCGTCGGCAACCTTCTTGGCTGCCTCGTCCTTCACCTCTTTGAGCGTGGCGTCCATGCTGGCCTTGACCTGCGCGAGCGAGTTCTCCAGCGTCATGTGCTGCGCGGCGTAGCCCACAATCGCGTTGGGCAGTTCGGTGTCCAGCTCCTCGGCAGTCCCTTCGACGGCGAACGGCTGCGAAAGTTCCTTGACGTCGTCCTTGCCGGTGGGACGCGGGGTGATGGTGACTCGGATGCGCTCGTCTTCAACCGATGAAACAGTGAGGATCAAGCTGCGTTTTGCCAGAAGCGGTGCCAGTTCTTTGAACATGATGGAGTCCTTGTTTTTCGGGATGAAATGCAAAAGGAGTGGCCGGAAATAGGCCACCCCTCGGTTTGCTCAACGGGTTAGTTCTACATAAAACTCTGTGCTTCTTCGGGGGTGAACACTGCGCCAGCGGCCTCGGCTATCTCACAAAATGAGCCAGGACTGACGTTGTGCTGGATACAGCGATATGCCGCCACCCAGTGCAACGCTTTGGGTTGGCCTATTTCGCAGCCATCACATTATCCGCTGCTGCAAATTCACGGTTGAGTTTTGCGACCTCACGACGAAATCGCGCAATGCCGCTCTCGGGAACGTAGAGGCTGGAACCGTCCGGTGTTGGCAGGTTGCCGACGTATCCACGCATGTTGTAGAACAACTGATCGACTTTGACGCCCTTGAGCATGACGTTGTAGCGTGGGGTCGACTCCAACATTTCACAGCCTTGCCGGGTCTCAATCAACTCAATCGCTGGTTTTGCCACAAGACTCCTTCTATAACTAAATTCAAAAAGGACGGCCCGCTATGGGCCGTCCTTGGTGTGAGATGAGCGAGGATGTTCGTCTATAAAGGCTTTTGTTTACCGTGGAGGAAGCGAAAGATTTCGATTCGATTGCCCCGAATCCTATAGGACACGATGAAACGCGTTCTATTGATCACCAGGCGATAACTATCAGCCTTCGGATTGTACGTGCCGAGTTCGGGAAACTGAGCCAACAAACGCACTCGTGATTCGATTAGCGTATTTTGCTTGAGAGCGGCACTGGGTTTATCTTGAGCGATGAAGAGAATTTGTTCTCGTCTATTTCTTGCGGCCGAGGGGAGCCAGAGGATTTTCAACTAGCCTTGGCCTTTCGTTCCGCCTCGACGCGCGCCAATAGGTCCGCGTTTAGCGTATGGGACTCCGCTTCGACGACATCGTTTGGTATCCACACAGTGTCGGGGTCGTCGGCTTCGCGCAGCCCTTCCGCTTCCTCAGAGAGGAGCCAGGCTTCAAAATCCGGATCATTCGGATCCATTGAAAGACTGCTCCCCTGAATCAACACCGGGCCACCCGTCTCAGACTCCACGAGAATGTCCGCTCCGCCGGCAGCCTGATCCAAGAGTCTTTCAATGTCTCGGACAGCTTCTGCTCTCGTGATGTGAATGGTCGCCATGCTTGACATAATACCTCTGTTTTCCTGATTTTTCATTCCTTGACGGATGTCGTGGATGCGGAATGTTTTGCCTCCGGATGTGTTTCCGCCAGTCCGCAATCAAAGCAGAAACCGTTGCCTGCAAGGTCGTTGTAGGGATGGCTTGCTGAGCCACTTACGGCCATTTGCTTGCGAATATGGGGCGCGTGCAGCGCAGGATGATGGACGGTATACGTTCGGTCCTGGTGGCGATTGCCGCCAACAGCGCTGAGAGCCAAAGTATCCCAGTAGCCATGAGAGCCATCTGCTTTGCAGAACTGGCAGGAGCAACCGCCTGGGCATGCGCGCCCCAGTTCCACGGGCAACGGCACAAAGATGGTGTCATTGATGCGGGTGATCGGCAAGTCCAGCCGAGGAATCTGGTATGTGGATCCGCTGGCAAGACCGGTAACAGGGCTGAGATGGTTTACATACTGAAATAGCTTCATTGGGCCTCCAGAAATGGCCTCGCCAGGCGGCCTGATTGAGCTAATAGGGGGCAAAGGCGTCTGTCCCAAATAGGACAGAGCAGGCCACAAGTTACTGATAAATAGAGGAACTTGCAACTTTTGGGGGATCATTAACCGGCGGTGAATGACCGTAAGCTATCTGAGGCGGTGCATGCCGCTCGGGAGACGGATCATCAAAGACAAGCGAATCATCCTTGCAGGCCCTCAGACGACTTTCCGCGCCGGAGTAGCGCGCGTTCTCTCGCTAGAGCACGACATGCAGATTGTTGCCCAGTGCGAGGAACACACAGAAATCCGGGTTGCAATCGAGACGCTCAAGTCATCGGCCCTGATTGTTTCGCTAACGATACTCTGCGACCATCCAGACTTGCTTCACCCACTCAAACAGGCCGCCATCGGAGTAATTGTCGTTGCACCCACCCCTGAACAGATACCCAGTGAGATTGCAAAGCATCTGCATGGGACAATCTCGCCTGACATCTTAGTAGACGATCTCGTACATTCCGTTCGGCACGTGTCTCGCGGACACCGGGATAGCCAGAGCCTCGTACATCGTGCGATTGCCCCTGTTAAATCGGACCTGATTGGTAGATGCGTCCGCAATCGCCTCACTCGACGGGAGCTACAGGTCGTCGGCTTGATCGCCAAGGCGTACAAGAACAAAGAAATTGCTGATTGCCTCGGAACCAAAGAGCAGGTCGTCAAGAATTACGTGAGCAACCTCTTCGCCAAGTGTGGTGTCTCTGATCGCCTCGCATTGGCACTCTTCACGCGGAATCACCCTATCCTTGCCAAAGCCGGTGAGAGCGCGAGCGCTCTCCTACCTCTGAGAAGTGCCCGCCTCCTGGTTGCCGGCTAGAAACAGTCCAGAAAAGCCCCGAGCCGATTCGCAGGCTGGCTGCGCACAAGCTGCGCTGCGTAGCTTCCCGGGTACCGGGGCACACCGTTAACCATGATGGCCGCTGGATCGCTCCACTGTTCGGGATACATGCAGGTTGGCTGCGACGGGGGCTGGACCGCGGAGCAAAGGGTGCTGATCAGTTTCAAAAAG
>PLUT01000299.1 GCA_003162875.1 Granulicella sp. | reverse complement strand
CAGGCACGGCAACCGGAACCCTCGTCATCGGCAAGGCAACGGCGACGGTTATGCTGGGCAGCCTCTCGCAGACCTACACCGGCTCTGCTCTGGCGGCGACAGCCACCACCACGCCCAGCGGCTTGACGGTGAACTTCACCTATAACGGCAGCTCGACGGTCCCGACTGCGGCGGGAAGCTACACCGTTGTGGGAACGATCAGCGACAGCAACTATCAGGGATCGAACACCGGAACGCTCGTCATCGGCAAGGCAACGGCGACGCTAACGCTGGGCAGCCNNGCTCAACCGCACCAACCGCGGCGGGAAGCTACCCCGTCGTCGCGACGATCAACGACACCAACTACACAGGCACGGCAACCGGAACCCTCGTCATCGGCAGGGCGACGGCGACGCTAACGCTGGGCAGCCTGAGCCAGACCTACACCGGCTCTGCGTTGGCGGCNNGCTTGACCGTGAACTTCACCTATAGCGGCAGCTCAACCGCACCAACCGCGGCGGGAAGCTACCCCGTCGTCGCGACGATCAGCGACAGCAACTACCAGGGAAGCAACACTGGCACGCTGCTGATCGGCAAGGCGACGCTCACGATCGGCTTCACAACACCCTCACCGGTGACGTATGGAACCGCACCCATCGCGCTGTCGGCGACGGGCGGAGCTTCGGGCAATGCGGTTACCTTTTCTGTCGTCTCCGGTCCCGGAAGTATCACCGGCAACACGCTGACCATCAACGGCGCAGGGTCGGTGGTGGTGGCCGCGAATCAGCTTGGCAACACGAACTACACGGCCGCGGCGCAGGTCGCGCAGTACATCGTGGTCAATCGGGCGTTGTCTGCCATCGCGGTTGCGAGCAGCGCCAACCCCGTGCTGGTTCAGAATGCGGTCACGTTGACGGCTACGGTATCCTCGCCGTCAGGCATCCCCACGGGTACGGTGAGCTTCCTGGATGGCACGACGCCGCTCGGCTCGGGCACGCTATCTGGAGGTGTTGCAACGCTGACCACTTCGTCGCTGGCTGTGGGAACGCACTCGATCGCCGCGGTCTATAGCGGCGATGGTAATTTCGCAGCCGCGACCAGCGCTTGCCTGACACAAATGATTCAGGACTTCAACCTGAACATCTCGACATCCGCCGGTAGCACGGCATCGCAGACAGTGGTTCCAGGAGGGACCGCGATCTACACGCTGATCGTCACCCCGACCGGTGGAACCGTCTTCCCCGCGCAGGTTAATTTCACCATTTCCGGTTTGCCGGCGGGCGCTACGGCAACGTTCGCGCCGGCATCACTTGCTGCAGGCAGCGGGACCACGACCGTCACACTGACGGTCGAGGTGCCACAGCAGACGGGAATGCTTGCGCCGGGCAGAAAACCGGGCATAGAGCCGTTCGGCCGGGGACTTGCGCCGCTCGCACTTGGCATTCTGCTGCTGCCCTTCGCCGGCAAGATGAGGCGCTCGGGCAAGCGGCTGGGGCGGCTCTGCTGTTCTCTGCTGCTGTTGCTGGCCAGTGCCGGAGCGGTGGCGGGGCTGAGCGGGTGCGGCAGCGTCAACGGCTTCATTGGACAGCCACAGACGACGAGCAATTTGACCGTGACGGCAACTTCGGGAGCTCTGTCGCACACCACAACCCTCACGCTTACAGTGCAGTAGAAAGGGGATCGAGTATGAATCGATCGTATGGCAAAAGCGCTCTGCTGCTCCTTGCGAGAAAGCGCTCGGAGCAAGTCATGGGTTCCAGCGTAGCGAAGAGTCGGTGTAGCATCGCCCTCATCGTCGGCCTCATGCTGGCAACGGGCATCGCATCGGCCCAGGTGGTGAGGCCCAAGTTAGACCTTGGTGTGACCTTCCTCGGCGACCGGACCAACCCTGTGAACGGATCCGACTCATGGCTGACCGGAGGCGGCATCGAGTATGGCGTGGACGCTTTCCGCGGCTTCGGCCTCGCAGTTGCCATCGCGGGACTGCAAACGTCCTCCATCGGCCACCCCGGCGTGCCGTTGGCATTCGTGACGACAACCTTCGGGCCGCGCTACCGTTACACCCGGGCGCTGGGTTCGGGACGAGGGAGTTTATCGGTCTTCGGCGAGGCGTTGCTGGGCGAGGCGAACGCGTTTCACAGCTCGTTGCCATCGACTCAGGGGGTCACCGACAGCGCCAACTCACTCGCTCTCCAGGTCGGCGGAGGCATCGACGTGGGCCTTTCGCGGCGCTTCGCCTTCCGCGCGCTACAGGCCGAGTGGTTGCGGACCCAGTTGCAGAACGGCACAACGAACGTGCAGAACCATCTGCAGCTCGGAAGCGGACTGGTGCTCAGGTTCTGAGCTGACGAGCCTTGTCTGCCACCAGAGGCAATGAATGCCGAAAGCCCTCCCCGGTGACCAACTGCCATCGAGCAGCGGCATCCTATCGGGAGCATTGGGCAAGACTGTGAGCGGGAAGAAATCCGCAGGGCGGCTGGCGCAACTGCGAGCGGTCCGTAACCTCTTTGTGAGCGCCGCATCCTCCTGGATGATCTGGCCAATCACGAGTGACAGGAGCATTGGCATCTTCCACGCTCTTACGGAAAGTATGTTCTGCCAAAGCAGCAGGCGCTGTGCCGTTTTGCTTATACGGGGTGGAATGGACAGCCATATTCGCAGGCGCTCAGAAGCATCGCTTTTGCCAAGTTTTGGCGTTTTTATTTGGCGCTTGATTGAACATACCTTTCAATCAACACCGGAGAGTTGCCCGCATTCCGTGCGGATAACGATCTTAAGTGCCCGGCTCACTGAATATACGGCCAGCCGTCTGTGGTGAATGCGATGCGGTTAATGCCGAGCGTGGGCGTTCCATTGTTATTGCCATCGTAGTAGTGGTAGACAAGCGTCGGCAGAGCTTGTGTGCCGGTGGTGCCCGTGTCGGTAAAGACGCTCTGTCCGCCTGGCCCGACAATATGTCCGTGCGCACTCAGCAAAATGGTGCCACCTCCTCCGCCCTGGCTGTTGTAAAGAGGCACGCCGCCGCGATCCACATACGGTCCCGTGGGACTCGTTGAGCGCCCGTAAAGGATGCGGTAGGGGCTGGTTGCGCTGCAGCAGGCGTTTGCCGGCGCAAAGTAATAGTAATAGCCGTTCCAGTAATAGATGAATGGGCCTTCTTCGCCCCACCAGCGACGGGCGATGTTATAGACCGTGGTGTTGGTAGTGGAGGGCAATCCGGTAGAGGGATCTAGCTGAATCATGTGAGTGCCGTCGAACCACGATCCGTAAACCAGCCACCAGTTACCCTGCGCATCGACGAATGGCGCCGGATCGATGGCATTGTCGGCAGTCCCACCGACAAATCCAAAACCGCTCAGCGGGGTGTTGGCATTGCTCCACGAGCGGACGATCCATCCTTTATCCGTCCACGGCCCAAAGGCGCTGGAACTGGTGGCCAGCCCGATAATTGCCTCTCCGCCTGCTGTGTCGGGCTCGACTGGAATGGCATAGTACTGGTAATAGACTCCGTTGACATACATTAGACTCGGCGCCCAGACATCGGTGTTGCCCCCGTTGTTATCGGACGGCGGGGTCTGCAATCCCGTCCACGAAGGGAAGTCGGGGCCTATGTCGGCGCAACGGTCCACTACGGTCAGCCACTCGTCGCTGGACTGGGTGCTCGCACAGGCGCCCAGGGCCGAGGTCCCGGTGGTGTAGGTAAAGGTGGTGAGGTCGGTGGAGTAAGCGAGGGTCTGGTGCGTTCCGTAGAGCCAGTAGACGTGGTTCTGATCCTGTAACATGTATGGATCGTGAACGTAAATTCCTGTTCCTTTGACAGCGAGTGGCGCCGTGTAGGCTGCATTGCCGGTATTGACCAGTGTCCACTCCTGACATGTGCAGCCTCCGCCGGTAGTCGCGCGCGTCCCCTGGTCGATGATGGCCGACGAATTCAGATTCGAGCTGTCGTCCTGCAGGTAAAGACCGCTGTTGTGATTCTTGATGAGGTAATTCCCATCAGTCAGTTGGGATAGCACCCAGTTCTGATCGTCGTTGCCGGTGTTGCTGTATTGGAGTGCCTGCGCGCCAGAAGCCGATGCGGCGGGAGGCACAACTCCGTCGGCCGGGACCGTAGCTGAGAGAGCAATCACTTGATGCGTCAGCATGTTCTCGATGTTGGCGCGGTAGTCGCCGATTGTGTCTACCTGCTGCATGAAATGCCACATTGAGTCGGTCGAGTTGGTGTTGGTCTCCTGCACCACGCTGGTTCCCGCCGCCTGGCTCTGTCCTTGAATACCCAGCACCAGGCCACTGACCGCATTCTTGATCTGATACTGGTTGCTGTCGAGCAGCTGGGACACTGGATACTGCACGTTCACTATAGTGCCCATGTCGGGCGTGAAGGTGAAGCTGGCTGTAGCAACCGAGCTGTTGGTGTCTCCGCTGACCGCCGCGATCGCGTTGACGGTCTCGGCGGCGGTTGTAGAAAGTGCGATTGCCCCGGTGTACCTGGTGGACGATGTCGTAGGCATGCTGCCATCGGTGGTGTAGTAGATCGTCGCGCCGGAAGTGGAATCGGCGATCGTCACGGAACCAGCCGCAAACACCGAACCCGAGCTGGGAGAGATCGCTGGTGTCATAACCTGCGTTGCCGGCTGGGTGCTTCCCCCGCCTCCGCCGCCGCAACCGGCCAAAAGAACGAGCAGCCCCAGCGGAATGCAAATTGATCCATATGCCGCTGCTGTTCCGATCGGCCTGCGACTCAATGACATCTTCCTTACCTCCGCCCCGGTTTTGTTGGGACCTTTCTCCGTTGTCGCTGTGCCGCGCGAGCTAGTGCGCAGCTAATTTGTTCGTCAGGGAACCCCCGCAAATGAGCGGGCAAATATCTGCCCGCTCTTCTTCCCCATTGCCAACATTGCAAAAACTCTGTCCGTGCGTCGATGGACTTCTCATGCGCAGCGAGACTGACTTACTTCGACTCACCGGTTGTTCCCAGTGTGGCGTGCGGCCAGCCGTCCTTCCATATCAGTGTCGAAATCTGGAGTGCGGGCTTACCCGTCACTGCATCATAGGCATGGAAAACCAGGATATCGCCTTCGGGCCGTTGCAGCACTGACTCCCCGCCTGGGCCCAGCCACCGGTCATTGGGCATAAGCAGTTGCGTGCCACCGCCTTGAAGCATCGCTTTACCGTCTGCATCCAGGTAGGGCCCGGTAACCGCGCGTGACCGGCCAACCATGGTCCGATACGTACTTTTTGTACTGCGGCAGCACAGATCGAACGAGACGAAAAGATAATAAAAGTCCCCGTGGCGCACAATGAATGGCGCTTCGATGGCCTGCCAATCGGGAGGCAAGCCAGGCTTTGGTGGATCGGCATGAGGTGGCATAGCGCGCGCGGCCAGCGAATAGAGCTTAGGGTCCCCGGAAGCAGGCTTCCCAGTCATTGGATCGATGCGCCTCATCTTGATGCCGCCCCAAAAGCTGCCAAAACTCAGCCACGGATCGCCCTTGTCATCGAATGCGATGTTGGGGTCGATAGCGTTGAAGTCGTCCGGCAAAGTCGATTTCAGCACCAGGCCTTCGTCCCGCCAGTGATACTTCGGGCTTTTCGGGTCCAGCGTTTCATTGGTCGCAAGCGCAATACCGGAGGTGTTCACGCCGAATGCCGAATAGGCGTAATAGAGGTGGTACTTGCCTTCAAAGTAGGAGATGTCGGGTGCCCACAGCTCTTTTGTTGTGGGGCTTACTTCGTGAATCCAGGCAGGTATCTTGTCGAAGACGTGGCCGCACAGCTTCCACGTCAACAGGTCGTGAGAGCAGCGAATCGGAAACTGACCCTCCTCGGCGTTCGAGGTTGTAGCGAAGACGTAGTACATGTCTCCCTCGCGGCCAATGGACGGATCGTGTGTGACCGCATAATCGCCGCTCAGTGGAAGCGCGTGGGGCTCCTGGCAAAAGCAAGGCTGCGGGACGATCGTCATGAATGCGGCGAACAGCAGCAGGATGCAACGCATCAGGGAACTCTCTTTCTGTGACGAACTGCGTTTACCTCCGCGAGGGACATCGCGATTGGCGCGTCCTTCCCGGAAGGCGCGGCGCCCGCTAATTTGGGCGCCGCGTTATCAGGGGTTTCGAGCAAACGGAAGTAGTTCCCGAATCAGCCGATCAGAAACTGATCCTCAGCCGCACCTGCATGCTTCTTGGTCCGTTTTGCAGGCCGCCGATCTGGCCCACGTTTAGGGTGCTGCTGCTTAGGTTGGAGACTGGCCGGGTGAACATATGGCGATTGAAGGCATCGAACGCCTCCCAGCGAAGCTCCATCTTGACCTTTTCGGTGACGGGGATGGCTTTTGCGACACCGAAGTCCTCGTCGAGATAAGTGAAGCCGCGAATATCAGCCGAATTGCGCGGCATGGTGCCGAAACGCCACGGATTGCCCTCGCCCGAGGCGCCTATCCCATTCGGGTCGCGATTCTGAAACAGATTGGGGTCGTAAAATGCCGCGCAATTGAAATAGCCAGTTGCGCAAGCGGTTGCATTGCTGGTTGGGTTGAAGTTGAAGGGGTTCTTGTAGTTCGGGTTTTTCACCGACTGGCCCGCCACGCGGTCAAATCGGACGCTGGAGTTCTTGCCGGGGATGCCGGTCGCGCCGAAGATACTCATAGGCTGACCGCTCACATAGCGCTGAATGCCGCTGATGCTCCAGCCCGATACGACCGCATTGACCGGCCCGGAGGCTGCGCCGAGGAACTTCTTGCCGTTGCCGACAGGCAGTTCGTAGACGTAGCTAATCGTAAAGTTGTTGGGCGCGTCCTCGCTGCTGACCGCCTTTTCACCTCTCAGGTTTTCCGGGTCCTGTACGGCGCCTCCGTTTTGCAGCGTGCTCCAGTAGGGCTGGATGACATCTGCATCGGTGAGCGTCTTGGAGAAGGTATACGAGGCCAGGATATTCAGGCCGTTGTGGAAGCGCTGTTCGAGCTTTAGTTCGAGCGCGTTGTAAGTGGACTGTCCCATGTTCTGCAGATAGCTGTCCGAGTTGATGTAACCGATCTGCGGGAACGGCCGCAGCGCTTGCGATATCGGCTCCTGCAACGCCCAGGTGCAGGTTGGCGGCCCGGCCGGGCAACTGAAGTTGGCGTACGGCTCGATCGAGTTGACGCCAAATCCACCCTGGGCATTGGGGGGATAATAAGCCCAATTGGTGAGCCAGTCGCCCAGTGCCATGTACTTGTCCGGCATATCGTTCATGAAGTTCAGCATGGCATGCAGGTGAGTGGCATGCATGCCCAGATAGCCCGCACTCAGAAAGAGACTGGAGGTAAGTTGATGCTGGACTTCCAGCGTCCAGGTCTCGACCATGCCCGGACGTCCGTTGCTTGGGGATACGTAGTCCGCGCCGGTCGAGGTGCCGTCCAACTGGTTGGGGTTAAGGTCGGGTGTGGTGGGCAACGGCGCAAGGCCGGCGTCGAGCGGGGGGCCGTCCAGCGGGTCGGCGGTAAAGAGATTGCCCTGGGCGGTGAAGCCCTGGACAGTTCCCTGGCCGTAGTCGGCATACACCAGCGGGCCGTAATAGAATCCGGCGCTGCCGTGAACCACGTCCTTGTGAGCGAGGAAGTCCGGTTCCCAGGAGAATCCCACGCGGGGCTCAAAGTCCTTCTTGTAGACGGTGCCCCAGGTTTCGTTCTTGCTTCCGTTGCGGCCCGCGCCCTTGCCGGCAAAGACTAGGGCCCCCAGCGCTTGGGGAAAGTCGCCGGCAGTTGTTGCCGCGTCGGGAAGGGTTGGATCCCAGATCGACGTATCCCCGGCCGCCTCGTGGCGGGGCGTATCGTAGCTCCAGCGCAGGCCGAGATTCAGCGTCAGGTTCGGCTTCACCTTCCAGTCGTCCTGGGCGAAGATCGCACCATAGTGGGTGATCCAGCGCGGCTGATGAAGATCGTTGAGGTTGCTCATCAGACCCGCTTCGCCGATGAGGAAGGCCGCGAACGAATTTCCGTCCTGTCCCCAGAACTTCTCATCCGAAGCCGTCTGGTTATCCCAGAACTGCAGGCATCCAGCGTTGCCGCTGCACGTGCCGCCAATCTGGCTGATCCACGAGTACTGGTGATACTGCAGCTCGCCGCCGAATTTGAAGCTGTGCGCGCCGTGCTGCCAGTGCAGGATGTCATTCAACGCAACCACGTTGTCGATGTCCGTGCTGTGCTCTGCCTCGCCAATGCTTCCAAAGGTGTTGCCATAGAACTCAAAGACCGGGAAGTTGTTGCTGAAGCCGTTGGCGATACCCAGCTGCTGATCCCAATCGGTTCCCATCTGGGTTGCCTTGGACAAGTTGATGTTGTTGGAGCGGTTGCCGCCGATGGTCAGCGAATTGACCACGGTCGGCGTCACGTTCCAGTCCCAGCCCGCACGGAGTAATTTGCCCAACTGGTTGACCGTCCCGCAGCAGGTCTGAATCGGCATCGGCAGGTTGGAGTTGCCGCCTGTATCGGTGTTCTCTCTGGAACTCCAGAAACCCCAAATCTTGTTCTTCTGTCCGAGATTCTGGTCGATGCGGAAGCTGTAAGCCGTATTGGTGATCGTGCCCGGGCTGCGCTGAACGTAGTTGTAGGTGGTGCTCCCGCTAACCTCCTGCTTGGCCAGCGGCATCAGATAGGTGTTCACCATGGTCCTGGCGATGGTGCTCATACGGCTGATGGGAATCTTGTTGCCGGCAAATGGCGTCGTGCGGCAAGGAACTGAGGTGTTCTCGTAGAGTGGATCGAAGATTTCGCCCGGATACACGGTCTCGCCGCAGGTAGGAGACACACCCAGTGGCGTCGTTCCCAGGGTGGACGAAAAGTCGAAGTACTGCCCGTTGCTGCCGAGTTCTGCCGGCGTAGGAAGCAGACTGGTGATGGCGCCGCCATAGTTCTGCCGCCACTGCTCCCAGTTGAAGAAGAAGAAGGTCCTGTTCTTGCCGTCGTAGACGTGAGGAATCCGAACCGGACCCCCCAGGCTGCCGCCATAGTCGTTCTTCGTATCCGCCCCTCGCTTATACTCCTGCCTCGCGGCGGCAGTGTTTCCCTGCTGACCTATATCGCCGTTGAGGAACCAGGTATTGGCGTCCAGTGCGGCGTTCTTGTAGAAGTCGTAGACCGAGCCGTGATAGCCGTTGGTTCCCCCCCTTGTGTTGAAGTTGGAGATGCCGCCCGTGGTTCTGCCCAACTCCGCAGGCAGGCCGGAGAGCGTGACGTGGAACTCACTCACCGCGTCGACCGAGGGCGAAATGATGGCAAAGCTGCCGGAGCCATTCTGCTGCCGATTGGTAGTGATGCCGTCAATCAGGAAGTCGGTTCCCGCTTCCTGTCCGCCGTCCATCTTGATCGGATCGGTCGCGGCGGCTTCGCTGCCGTAACCGACGACACCCGGCGTCAGGGCGACCAGTGTCTCCAACGAACGCCAACCTGCCACAGTCAGCGGCAGGTCCTCCACTTGCAACGGCTGGATGGAGGTGCCGATGTCCGATGATTCCGATTCGAGCGTTTGAGCACTGGCAGACACAGTCACGGTCTCGGTCGTCGCGCCCACTGCGAGTGTCACGTCGAGCGCGCTGTGCGTGCCGATAGCCACGGTGACGCCATTGCGAGCCGCTGTCTTGAACCCGGCAGCCGTCACTGTCACGTCATACGTTCCGGGCCGAACCGACGGAAATACGTAGTAGCCGGTCGACGAACTGACCGTTGAATAACTCGTTCCCGTGGACTCCTCGCGGATGCTGACCTGCGCCCCGGTCACCACCTTGCCGGTTGGATCGAGAATGGTCCCGGCGATACCGCCTGTGTCCAACTGGCCTACCGCGGGTGCGGCGGATACCAGCAGCATAACCAGCAACGTCAGCAGCGCACCAACAGTCCGCGATCCTGATCCGAGCAAGCGTATGCATCTGGCCTTGACGTGCATTGATATAGAGTTGGAAATCATCTTTTTGCCTCCCGAGCAAACCCTTCTCAAGCCCTTCTTCTGCTTCTTGTTTCCCGTTTTCTGCCGGCCCATTCTGCCTGCTTCCCGTCTCCTGAAGAGGCCACTTTGCCCTCCGCAGGATTACCGGCCTTACTGCATTCCACACAAGTCATGGAAATTCGGCTTGCGATCTGGAACCGCTTCGCCGGTAGCCGCGATCGATTCCCTCATTCCGGAAGCGCCGCGATTCAAACACTCCATTACAGAACATGCAACGCTATTAACGGCTTGGCGGGGACGTTTGTTGTCTAAGTAACTATTTTTCTTAGGTTTGAAGGTATAACACAGGGGGACGTTACGTGATGAAACTCATCGGCGCCTCGGTCAAAATTCGCAGGATCGAGCAGTGGTATAGCGGTGGTATAGTGATTTGGCCGGAAGGAAGGATAACCGGTATCCGCGAACACAATGGTGACAGACCACCCATCTCCGGTTGGACAACCGACCGTTCCCAATTCGGAGCAGATCCTGTTGATACGGCAGCACCTTAAGGAGTTGCTGGCCAGCCATGTGTTCGCTGCAAGCAAACGGACCCAGGATTTTCTCGAACTGATTGTCGCCCATGCGCTGAAGGGACAATTCGACCAGCTCCACGAGCGCATGATCGGGGCCGAGATGTTCGGCCGCCCGCTGGGCTACGACACCGGAAGCGATTCAATCGTCCGCGTCAAGGCCACCGACGTCCGCAAGAAGCTTGCCCAGTACTACGCGGAAACCAAGGAACAGCCGCTGGCCCGCATTGAACTCCCCAGCGGATCTTACGTCCCCAGATTCCATTTCGAGCAACCCCACCCACCTGCGGTATCCGAAATCCTGGAAACCGATGACCAGGGTCCTACCCCAGTCGACCAGGCGCCACTGCACAAACCGTCGCTCCGAGACACGACTCCCGCAAGAGTGCCGGCCACGTTGACTCCCTCGGCGCCCCGACCGCGGCTCCGGCAACGTCGCCTGATCGCCATTGCCCTCGGCCTTGCGGTGGTTGCGGCTCTCAGCTATGCCGGATTCAAAAAATGGTACAGCGATTCCAACTCGCGCTTGGGGATCCGCTCTATTGTAATTTTGCCGCTCGAAAATCTCTCCGGCGACCCCTCCCAGGAGTATTTTGCCGACGGCATGACCGAAGAATTGATCAACGATCTTGGCCAGGTATCGACCCTGCGCGTCATCTCTCTCACCTCTTCGATGAGCTATAAGGGGACACGGAAGAAGCTCCCTGAGATCGCGCATGAGTTAGCCGTAGACGCCGTAGTGGAAGGCGGCATTCTGCGCGACGGCAACAAAGTCCGTATCTGCGCCCAGTTGATCGACGCTCGCACCGACCGTCCCATCATGGCCCAT
Organism: Granulicella sp.; assembly: GCA_003162875.1. GTDB lineage: Bacteria > Acidobacteriota > Terriglobia > Terriglobales > Acidobacteriaceae > Edaphobacter. Next base: position 3,681 of record PLUT01000299.1, on the reverse strand, counting down.
ACCTATGTCCGCGACCTTACCAACACCCACGCGTGGCAGGGTGAGGTAGCGCAGGCGATCGTCGATGAGATCAGTATCAAAGTAACTCCCCAGGAGCAGGCACGCCTTGCCCGCAATCGCTCCATCGACCCCGCAGCCCAGGATCTCTACCTCAGAGGGATGCTCCGGCTGGAAGCAGACGATTGCAAAGGAGCAGTCGATTACTTCAATCGGGCCCTCGGCAGCGACTCCAACTATGCCCAGGCCCACGCTGCGCTGGCAAACTGTTACGGCAGAATGGGCGAGTCTGGCCAAATGGCATATAAAGAAGCATTTTCCCGGCAGAAGGCCGAGGCACTTAGGGCAATCGAGTTAGATGACTCCCTGCCGGAGGGTCATGCCGAGCTCGCCAATACGGCGATGACGCTGGATTGGGACTGGGCAACGGCAGAGACGCAGTTCAACCGTGCCCTCGAACTGAATCCAAATTCCGCGCCTATTCATGAGAAGTATGCGTTTTACTTGGCCCGCACAGGCCAGCTCTCCAAAGCCCTTGCAGAAGTCGAGCGTGGCGTCGACCTCGACCCGGTTACCTGGCATTCCTTCCATGCCGAGGGGTTTANNCTGCTACTTCGCCCGCCACTATGACGACGCACTTTCGCTCATTCAGAGAGTCCGCGCGCTCAATATCAATCCCCCGGATTGGAGCTTTCTTCGAGGAGACGTTTATGTGGAGCAGGGAAAATTCTCCGAATCCATAGCCGAGTTCCTAAAATCCGGTGCCGGTCCGGATTCTTTGGGCCACCTGGGTAATACCTATGCTCGGGCCGGACGTATAGACGACGCTCGCAAAACGATCGCCCGGCTCGAACAGCACGTACAGAAGAATGGTGTTGGCCGCTACGAGATTGCCCTCGTGTATGCCGGACTCGGCAACAGGCAGCAAGCCTTCAAATGGCTTGAGGACGCTTACGCCGCGCATGACGTGGGGCTCCTATATCTAAGAATCGATCCTTGCCTCGACCCCTTGCGCTCCGACCCCCGCTTTGACGATCTGGTCCGGCGCGTCGGCCTCNNCAAAATAGCGGTTGTGATCTTTATATCGCCAAGGCGTGACCCAGTACAAATTGGATCCGAGTGACGAATGCTGCCGTCGCTGAAAGCGGCTAGTTGCGACCCGCGTCGCTTCGGCGGCGGCGTCTATTGAGAAGTTGTGCATGGCTTATGGGAGGAAGCGTTTGCGTACCGTCGTCCGTACCGTCAGCCGCCNNGGGCGCAGCAGGATTCGAACCTGCGACTTCCACCGTGTGAAGGTGGCACTCTACCGCTGAGTTATGCGCCCGGAGCCGCGCCGTGGTCGGCAACCCGCACTTGAGTCAGCATACCACTTCTTCTTCGGCCCGCAGCCGTCCCGGCCAAGTACAATAGCGCAGACCCATGCCCGCTCGTCCACAGAATGGCCAATCGCCGGCCCCGCCAGCGTCCCACCCCCCCAGAACGGAGTCGCCGCAGCGCGACGACGCCTCCCGCCTCCCGGACGACGATTTCGACGACGAGAAAATTCCTCTGGATTTCGGCGAATCCACGCAACCTCACGACCAGGATGGGGTTATTGAGGATATGGCGACTCTGGCTGTCAACCCGGGTGTCCTCGAAGGCGTCCTGCCGCCCACCGCCGCACAGGGTTCGGCGCACTTCCACGAGTTGGAAGACTCCGCCATTATGCTCGAGCTTCGCGCCGGCAACATGGCCGGCTTCGACTACCTCATCCAGAAGTACCGCAAGCCGATCGTCAATTTCATGTACCGCATGGCGCACAATCAGGCGGTCGCCGAGGAACTCGCCCAGGAGGTCTTTCTCCGCGTCTATCGCTCCCGCGAGACCTACCGGGCGGAGGCCCGCTTCAGCACCTGGCTCTACCGCATTGCCACCAACCTCGGCGTGAATTATGCCCGCGACACACGCCTCGAACGCGCCGCCTCCACCGTCTATCTCGACGAGGCGGATTCCGAGACCGGGACCACCCCCGACGTCGCTGACTTGACGCCCAGCGCGGAGGCCCACATGCTCCGCCGCGAGCGCATGAATGCCATTCGCCAGCACGTCATGGCCCTGCCGGAGCGCCAGCGCATGGCCGTCCTCATGCACAAGTACGAGGGCATGGACTACAAGCAAATCGGCGATGTGCTCAAGCTCAGTGAGTCCGCCACAAAATCGTTGCTCTTCCGCGCCTACCAGACGTTGCGCGAGAAGCTGAAGGAGTTCGTTTGATCGACGCAAGATGACGCGCAAGATCGAACCCGACGCGTCGCTGAAGGAAAGGAAGGACCCCGATGAACTGCAAAGCCTGCCAAACCGCTTTTCCCGATCTGCTGCTGGATCCCGCCGCGCCGGCAAATGCCGCTGCGCGTGCCCACCTCGCCGCCTGTGCCGGCTGCGCGCAGCAGCTCCGCGCCCTGGAGGCCACCGTCGCGCTGCTCGACACCTGGCAGGCGCCCGAAGTCTCGCCCTACTTCGACCAGAAGCTGGCTGTCCGTCTGCGCGAGCAGCAAGCCGCTCCCGCACCCGGTTGGTTCGAGCGGCTCCGCACCCGCCTGCTCCTCAACACCGGCCGCCAGTTCCGTCCGGCGCTCGCCGGAGCCATGGCCCTGGTGCTCATCGCCGGCGGTGGCAGCTTTGGCATCTCCACCTTCTCGCACCCACACACCGCCCAGGTAGCCCCCATGTCCGCAGCCGTCAACGACCTGCAGATCCTCGACAATAACGAGCAGGCGCTGCAGCAGGTGGATCAACTGCTACAGGAGAACGCGCCCGCCGACGACACCGGCACAACGCCGCAGAGCTAGTCATGCGCTTCCATGGTTTCGCCATCCCGTCGTTCNNTCCTCCCCTCTGGAACCTCCTCCCCAGTCCAGCCTCTGCGCATGTTTCTCGACGCTGAAAGGTGCGTCGTCCTTATCATGAATTCGCACCGCCCATCCCGGCTTGGCCTCGGCGCGGCACTCCTTGTGCTGTTCGCTGCTGCGCCGGTGTTTGCCCGCGGACGCGGTCGTATGCCGGGACCGCCTCCGCCCGCCCAGCAACGTGCTGCGCAGCGTGCCGAACAGCGCGCCGAACAGCGCCCCGCCGCCCGGCCGGCGCCCAATTCGCCCAATCCGGCAGGTTCGGTCGTCCAGGGCCAGCCCCACCTCAAGCGCTGGCTGGAGAATCACAAGGACCTCACTCCGGACCAGCAGGAGCACGAGTTGCAGAACGAGCCCGGCTTCCGCGAGCTGACGCCGCAGATGCAGCAGCAAGAACTTCAGCAGTTGCGAAATCTCAACAACATGCCGCCCCAGCAGCGTGACCGGATGCTCGACCGCACCGAAATGCTGGAACGCATGTCGCCGCCGCAGCAGCAGCAGTATCGTGGCGCCGCGCAGCAGTTGCGTGCGGCTCCCCCGGCCCGCCAGCGGCTCATGGCCAAGGCCATCGTCGATCTCCGCATGATGCCCCCGGGCCAGCGCGAGCAGGTCATCGAGTCGCCCGCCTTTGCCGGGCAGTTCAACGAGGGCGAGCGCTCCACGATCCGCACCCTCCTCACCGCCGAACCCTATACCCCCATCCCCTAGCCCCGGCTCAAGGACACCGTCCCCGCGTGCGCTGATAGCTGATAGCTGATCGCTGATAGCCGTTAGTTCTTAGCTGTTAGCTGGATAGCTC
>PLUT01000179.1:18678-25196 GCA_003162875.1 Granulicella sp. | reverse complement strand
GGAGTGCTGGACGATCTTGCCCTGCGCGCGCGGCCGGCCCAGCAGCTTCTCCACCAGCCCGATCCGGCCGCTCAACGTCATCTCCTCGGCAAACACCCGCAGGGCCGCCTCTGACGGAATAAAGTCAACCCTGGCAACGCGCGCATCCGCGTCCAGAGCACGCAGCATCTCGGCGGCAAAGATCGAGCCGCTGGCGCCGGTTACCGCCAGCGTCAATCGAAGCTCAGGTCCTGAGGTTGAAGCGACGGATTCAGTTTTGCGACCCACAACAGCAATTAGAGCATTTTCTTTCAAATCTTTGCGCCGTCGCTGGTCGGCAACACGCTGATGAGGCGAGGCGGCGGCGTGAATTGGCTCCGGAATGGTGTGCCCCCTCCCCTATCGATTTTGTGCATGATCGACAAAACAAACCACTTACCGTTTCGCGGTTTTTGCATGATCGTGAAAACAAAGGAGATAGTTTGCAGGATCAACAAAACGCTGGAGTTATGGTTAATTTGAAGCTTTGGAGGCACAAACCTATGGCTCGTGGTTTCTGTCTCGACCTCAAGTTGATTATACGCCGGGGTGTCAAGCGGAAGGCGCCGGGGTTTTCGCCGGTCGGCATGGCGGTTCGAGCGGTTTACGTTCCCATCAGTGGTTGGGATTGGTCAGGAGTGAAGAGCGGTCGTTCGGGCGGTTTACATCCCACCCTTCGCAAAAGCGCGAAGGATGGGGCACCCGAGCCTTTGGGGTCGGTCGAGGGTGGTGCCACCCGCCCCTTGGGTAGGACGGGGCACCCGGCAGTGCTAGGATGTCAGCAATACAAAGCGCTCCGCTGGTAACGGAGGGCGGTGCGTGTGGCGCGCACTTTGTAGTAGTACGCCCATGCAGTTCAATGCAGTGTTACTTTCTCTTACTCTGCTCTTTCCGCAAAGCCTCCTTGGGGTCGTCGATTCCTGTCGCGGAGCCGAGTCCATTAGCGAGTTGACTGTCCATCACAGTGAGTATCGCATTGATGGCTGGCCCCGGAGCCAAGCCGCTTATAACTACGCCGCCTCCCAATCCTTGCGCCGTCTGAGTCTTGAGTTCTTCGAGCGAATTGCCGATTCCAGAAAGCCTCGTACTGACAATTCCGACCACTTTTCCAGTGTCGCGGGAAATGATGGGGGAACCGGAGAGTCCCTTTACGGACGGTCCTTGGAAGTAAACAACATCCACTTGTATGGAATGGTGTGAAGTGACGACTCCCTTCGGCGTCCTATTTGCTATATCGACTCCGACTGGTTCATTTGCACTAGCTGCGAAACTGGCAGCGAGGCAAAACTTTGTAGAAATCTGCTTTCCTTCCCTAGAAAGGGCACTGAATGGAAAGCCGATTATGGTCGCATCCGACCCTATCGCTACGTCTCCAACGGTTCCCAAAGAGAGAAAGGGCAATGTCTTTTTTGTATCTATCCTAAGCAATGCATAGTCCTGTCCAATACTCTCCGCTGATAATGGGCTTACTGGTTTTGCGAAGGCGTTAGAGCCATCAGGTAGCCGGACCATAATTACACCAAAGTAAGCCCCATCTTCGCCGCGCACTACATGATTGGCGGTCAACATTAGACCATCGGCAGAGACAATGAATCCGGTTCCCACTGTTACTCCCACATAGAGGCTAACAACAGCGTCCGAGAACTTCTCGCAGGCCTCGCGCTGGGATAAAGGCAACGATTGGGAGGGGGCGCTCACCGAGAAAAAGGCGAGTGATAGCAAGACAATGAATCTCTGCATTGCGGCATCCTTTCACCGCGTGACTATTCCACTGTAACGCTCTTGGCGGGTTTGCGGGGCTGGTCGTTCGTCGCCGACGAAAAGGCGTTGGTCACCCCATCTGTGTCCGCGCAATCCCGGCGGCTAGGTCAGGGCCACGTGCGCGCGGCGGACGTCGCTGGCGGTGAAGACGCTGTGGAAGGGAGCAACTTTCCGGGAAGGGACCTCGGCGAGGGCGCGTTCGATGTTGTCGCGGCCGCCCTGCTCGCGATCGACCAGGCAGAGGACTCCGGCGACGATCATGCCGGCGTCGCGCGTGGCTTCGATGGCGGTGATGGTGGAAGCGCCGGTGGTGCAGACGTCGTCGACGATGACCACGGGCGCGCCGGGTTGCAGGAAGCCTTCGATGCGGCGGCCGGTGCCGTGGTCCTTTTCCTGCTTGCGCACCAGGAAACCGTGGATGAGAGTGGGCGCGGGGCCGGGGTCCTCGTCGTCGAATTCGAATTCGGCGGAGAGCCGGAGCATTTCGTCGTAGTCGGCGAGCGCCCACGCACTGGCGGAGGCGGTGTTTGAGACCAGCGGGTCGGCGCCCATGGTCAGGCCGCCCACNNCCGCCTTCAGCGTGGAGGGTGGTGGTGCGGCAGTCGATGTAGTAGTCGGACTTCTGCCCGCTGGCCAGGGTGAAGTCGCCCAGTTTGAAAGAGAGGGTCGCGATGAGATCGAGAAGGGCGGCGCGGGGTGCGGTCATTTCCAATCAGTTCCCCGGAAGGACGCGCTTGGTTGAGCGGAGGGTGAGTGCCAGGGTGTTCTCGATCACCGCCAAGCGAATGTCATGATCGTTCACTGCACGCGTCAGGTCCTTGACTTCGATTGAAAGTCGAGTCAACTCGTCACTGACGAGGAATATCTTTTTGACAATTGAGAAAAGGTCACTTGCCACGGTCATGCTCGCTTCTCCCGGCGTTCCTTAATCAAGGCAAGGTTCTTCGCAATCTCCTTTCGTGAAGCACGCGCGGAAGTCAGAGCGGCATCCAAGGCGTAGTTCATCTCAGCGATGAGACCTCGCAAGTTCTGCTCTTCCTGGCCCGATGAGCTTGACCGATAGGCATGGATTGAACGCCTAACGATCTCGCTGGCGGAGACATTCTCGTCACGAGCGAGCCTTTGGAGACGCTTGTTCTCACTGGGCCTTAGGAGAAACACTTTGCGGGTGGCTGCGGATTGGGATGAGGCTGCCATGGACAAAGAATAGCACATGTGCATGACATGTGCATCAGTGGGTCATGCGGTCCAGGTGGCGGTAGCCGCCGGTGAAAATCAGCACGGTCAGGAAGACTAAGCCGTTGTAAGCTGCGTGGACCATGGCGGAGGCGGCGACGGATTGAGTTTTGACGCGCACGTAGGTGAGCAGCAGCGAGATGGTGAACAGGGCCAGCAGCGCGGCCCAGATGTGCGCGATCTGCTCCGCATGCATCGCCGCAAACAGGATGCTGGTGAGGACGGCCGAGAAGATGAGGGAGATGGGAGTGAGGGTGGCGGTGGTATGCCAGCGGAGGCGCGCCTCAGGGGTGCGCGGCAGGCTCAGCCAGTCGTACGCAATGGCGAAGGCCGGCAGCAGAAAACCGCGGAAGCAGATCTCTTCGAATACCGGCGCAACCAGAATCCCGAAGAATGTGGTGACCCATGCCGACGAAGACGTGAGGAAGAATTCGTCGATCGGTAGCGTCTTGGGCGGGGTAATGAAGTACGTGACCAGCTGCATTGCTCCTCCCAGCAGCAGGCCAAGGGCGATGAGCTTTGCCGCCTGGCGGCGCGCCGTTGCCCAATGCCAGCGCACTCCGTCGAGAAAGCTGCGTTTCCAGAGCAAGGGAAAGAAGAGCCAGGAGGCCAGCAGGGTGACCAGATAGGCTGCGGCTTCCACGGCGAGCTGCAATCGGGGGTGCGGCACGGTGACGACGCCGGCATGCGCCGTCGCAGGCGTCTTGCCCAGAACCAGCAGGATGACTTGAAGAACCAGCAGGAGCAGACCGGCGAAGCTGACGAACAAAAGGGCGTGGCCCAGGTTGGGGATGCGGCGCGGGGTGGGCGGGGCGAGGCCATCGTATTGGGGCGGGGCTTCGGAATGGGAATGGGAATCGGAATCGGAAGGGGCTTGGCGATCGATCTCGGGGCCGTTGAAGGGCGGGAGACTCATTTAGATTTGCTCCGCCTTTTGGGGGCAGATTTCTTTGTGGGCTTCTCCGGCTTGGCGGCGGAGGCGGTCGGCACGCCGGTCTTCTTCTCGGGCGCGATGAATTTGCCGCGGGCGGTGCGGGGCCGGTCGGGGGCCGCGATGATGTTGATCGGTTGGGCGCCCGCGTGGGAGTGGCCGTTGCTGGTGGTGAGAGTGTTTTGTATTCCCAGGGTCGACGAAGAAACCGTCGAACCTGGGGCACCCGTGTAGTGGCGGGCCAGGAATTGGCCGGTGTAGGACCCGGCGACGGTGGCCACCTGCTCCGGCGTGCCGTGAGCGATGATTTGTCCGCCGCGCTCGCCGCCCTCGGGACCCATGTCGAGCACGTAGTCGGCGTTGCGGACGATGTCGAGATTGTGCTCGATGATGATGATGGTGTTGCCCAGGTCAGTCAGGCGGTGCAGCACTTCGAGGAGTTTGCGCACGTCGTCAAAGTGGAGGCCGGTGGTGGGCTCGTCTAATAGATACAGAGTCCGGCCGGTCTGGCGCTTGGAGAGTTCGCGCGCGAGCTTCATGCGCTGGGCTTCGCCGCCGGAGAGGGTGGTGGCGGACTGGCCGAGGTGGATGTAGCCGAGACCCACGTCGACCAGGGTTTGCAGTTTGGCTGCGGCGGTGGGAATGTCTTTGAGGATGGGAAGCGCGTCGGCGATCGGTAAGTCGAGCAGATCGGCGATGGAGTAGCCGTTGAAGCGGACGGCAAGAGTTTCCTGATTGTAACGGCGGCCGTTACATACGTCGCAAAGAACGTAGACATCGGGCAGGAAGTTCATTTCGATGCGGCGCTGGCCCTCGCCCTGGCAGGCCTCGCATCTTCCACCTTGCACGTTGAAAGAAAAACGCCCGGGTTTGTAGCCGCGCTCGCGCGAATCGGGCAGCAGGGCGAAGAGGTCGCGTATGGCGGTAAAAACACCCGTATAGGTTGCGGGATTCGACCGTGGCGTACGGCCGATGGGTGACTGGTCGATCTGGATGACCTTGTCGAGTTGGTCGATGCCGACGACGCGGCCATGTTCGCCGGGTTCTTCGCGGGAGCCGTAGAGAGTGCGGGCGAGCGCGCGGTAGAGGATGTCTGCGACCAGCGTGGATTTGCCCGATCCGGAGACCCCGGTGACAACCGTCATAACGCCCAGCGGGAAGTGGACGGTCAAGTCCTGGAGGTTGTGCGCGCGGGCGTTTTCAATGGTGATCCATTTGCCGGTGAGCGGGCGCGGGTGAGCGCGGGCGACAATTTCGATCTTGCCCGCGAGGTATTGGCCGGTGAGCGATGCGGGCGAGTCCATGATGTCCTGCGGAGTTCCCGCGGCGATGAGCATTCCGCCATTACGCCCGGCGCCGGGGCCCAGGTCGAGCACATAGTCGGCCTTGCGGATGGTGTCCTCGTCGTGCTCCACCACCAGGACGGTGTTGCCGAGGTTGCGCAGGTTTTCCAGCGCATCCAGCAGCCGTTGGTTGTCGCGCTGGTGCAGGCCGATGGATGGCTCGTCGAGGACGTAGAGCACGCCGCGCAGGCGGGAACCGATCTGGGTGGCAAGGCGAATGCGCTGGCCCTCGCCGCCGGAGAGGGTGGTGGCGGAACGGTCGAGCGACAGGTAATCGAGGCCGACCGCGTTGAGGAATTCGAGGCGCTCAATGATCTCGCGCTGCAGGCGATCGGCAACGATACGGTCGCGGCCGGTAAAGTGCATGGCCCGCGCCGCGGCCAGGGCGCGCTCCAGCGAGAGGGCGGTAAAGTCGGCGATGGAGAGGTTGGTGGCGCCGTTTGACCGCAGGTCCTTCGACTCCGCGCTGCGCGCTCCGCTCAGGATGACAGATTTATTGGGGTCCTTCGACTCCGCGCTGCGCGCTCCGCTCAGGATGACAGGTTTATTGGGAGTGACGGGGATGGTGACGGCGAGGGACTCGGGGCGGAGGCGCTTGCCGTGGCAGCGCGGGCAGGTGGCCGCGGACATGTACTGCATCATGTACTCGCGATAGCCCTCGGAGCGGGTGTCGTCGAGGTTGGAGCGCAGATAGGCGAATATGCCGTGAAAGCCGGTGCGGCCGACTTCATTTTTCGGTGGACCGTAGAGGAAGAGGTCCTGCTGCGGCTTGGTCAGGTCCTCGAACGGGACCTTCAGGTTGATCTTGTACTTGTCCGCGGCGAGTTTGATAAGGCGCAGCAGATAGGACGAACCGGAACCCGGGCCCATCGCGCCGTCCAGCAGCGGCTTGGACCAGTCAATGATGGTCTTGGCGGGGTCGAAGTCGTAGATGCTGCCCAGGCCGTGGCACTCGGGGCAGGCTCCGTAGGCGGAGTTGAACGAGAAACTGCGCGGCTCCAGGCGGGCGATGTTGATGCCGCAGTCGGGGCAGGCCATGGAGGAGGAATAGAGCGTCTCCTGCTGGGCGCGGTTGACGCTCTGAATGCCGACCAGGACCAGGCCGTTGGCCATCTGGAGCGCCTTGGCAACCGAGGTTTCGAGGCGCTTGGTGTCGTATCCAACCGCAGGTCTCTCCACTGCGTCTTCGCGGTTCCGCGAAGACTCCGGTCGAGATGACAGATCTGTGG
>PLUT01000179.1:0-18672 GCA_003162875.1 Granulicella sp. | reverse complement strand
ACGATGGGCGCGAAGACGGTGATGCGTTCCTGGATTCCAACCGCGCCTTCGCGCGGCGTTGTCGCCTGGCTCACGATTTGGGCGACGATCTGGTCCAGGGTCTGGCGGCTGATGGGAAGGCCGCAGTTGGGGCAGTGCGGCTGACCCACGGAGGCGTAGAGCAGGCGAAGATAGTCGTAGATCTCGGTGATGGTGCCCACGGTCGAGCGCGGGCTGCGCGAGGNNCGAAGGCGAGCGAGGACTTGCCCGAACCGGAAAGTCCGGTAACCACGGTCAGGGTGTTGCGCGGAATGGCGACCGAGATGTTGCGCAGGTTGTGCTGCCGCGCCCCACGCACCGTAATGTGAGTGATTCCCATGCAGATGGTCTCGGCCCGCGGGCTCCCACAGTGCGGCGCGGCAGCGAATGGGCCAAGCCTCTAGGATACGGCATTCGGGCAGGCGAAGGTGAGGCGGAGTGATGGAACGCACAGACTCGACTGGGGAGACTGCGTACCTTAAGAAGCAACGATGATTCCGGGAAAATCTTCGCGGCCATCTTTCCGAACGCCGAACTTCCTGCAAGAATAAATTCGGGTGGGTTTTGTCCCACAGTCCGTTTGCGCACGATTCCAGCGGCGAAAGCAAAGGAAATTTGAAGTGATTGATTCGATGATGTTGGTGTGTGCGGTGTTCGCATCGCTGGCGGTGGGGGTACTGGCGGCGTACGGCGTGTGCCTGGGCTTCTTCGCGGCCTTCCGCATGCGGGCGCAGCGGGCTGCGGTAACGCCGGCGGCAGCCGTCAAGGGTTCGGCGGGCGGCGCTGTCAGCGTGGTGGAAGGCTAGGACAGGATTCGGTGCGGCGCTGCTTGCCGCGAGCAGACAGCCCTCAACGCCGGGCCGCTGCCCGCGATAGAATGAAGCTGCATGATTCCCACCCTCGAATGGCTCCCTGAAGGCGTCAATTTCCTCGATCAGACCAAGCTCCCCTTCGAGGAGACCTACGTCCTCGCCACCGACTACAAGCAGGTCGCCCGTGTTATCAAGGACATGATCGTTCGTGGCGCCATGGCTATCGGCGTCTCCGCCGCCATGGGCGTCGCGCTCGGCATCGACCGCAGCAACGCCACCACGCTCCCCGCTCTCACCGCCGAAGTCGACGTTATCTGCCGCACCCTCGCCGAAACCCGTCCCACCGCCGTCAACCTCTTCTGGGGCATCGCCCAGGTCCGCGACCTTTACAACCAGCTCGCCGCCCGCAATACGCCCATTCCCGAAATAAAGCAGGCTGTCGTTACCCTGGCCCGTCGCCTCTACGACGAAGACATCGCCAACCTGCGCAAGCTCGGTGCATTCGGTGCGGCGCTCCTCCCGCAGCAAGGCACGGTGCTCACCCACTGCAACGCCGGCGCACTGGCAGCCTGCGGCTATGGTTCCGCTCTGGGCGTCATCCGCGCCGCCATCGAACAAGGCAAGCAGATCGACGTCTTCGCCGACGAGACCCGTCCTTTCAACCAGGGCACGCGCCTCACGGCCTGGGAACTGGTCAAGGACAACATTCCTACCACGCTTATCTGCGACAACATGGCCGGCTACTTCATGTCCAAGGGCCGCATCTCCGCAGTCATCGTCGGCGCCGACCGCATCGCCGCCAACGGCGATGCCGCCAACAAGATCGGTACCTACTCGCTCTCCATTCTCGCCAAAGAGCACGGCATCCCGTTCTATGTCGCCGCGCCCTTCAACACCATCGACCTTGCAACTGTCTCCGGCGACCTCATCCCCATCGAACAGCGCTCCGCCCGCGAAGTTACGCACGTCGGCGGCATTCAGGTCACGCCCAACGGAGTGGCGATTCAAAATCCCGCCTTCGACGTCACCCCCGCCAGGTACATCACCGCCATCGTCACCGAGCGCGGCATTCTGCGATCGCCGTACCCCGAGTCCATTCGCGCCATGGCCGGCTCGCCTCTTCAGCCGGAACCGGTCCCAGCCTAGCCCGTCATGTGAATCGGATCGCTCCTGCCTAGCCCAAGTGTTTGCGCACCCTTACCGCTGTGATGTACGTCACGGACAGCCCGGTCCCTTCCCCGTTCTAATCGAGCCAGCCAAACTCCTGGGCTGGCCACTGAGCATACGGCCTGCTCGCGATCGAGGGTTGTGTTATGCCTGTGCTGCAGCGCGTCTCCGTTTCGCTAAAGAGCATCCTCGTCGCCACCGACTTCTCATCCGTCTCGGATCTCGCAACCTCGTATGCCAAAGCGCTGGCCTTGAACTTCCGCTCCAGCGTCGTGATTGCCCACGTCTTCGATCCGTCGATGGTTACCGCGTACGTGGAGGGAATCTTTCGCACCCCTGTAAAGCAGAGGCGGGAGCTCAGCGTGGAAGGCCTGGAGAAATTGCAGAAGGATTTTTCCGCCGCCGGCGTTGAAGTGCGCACGGCCCTGCCTGAAGGTCATCCGCCGCAAGCCGCGCTGCTCAGATTCGCCCAGGAGCACGAGGCCGACCTGATCGTTGCCGGAACTCATTCCAAGTGGGGACTGGAGAGACTTGTTCTCGGTTCCACCGCCGAAGAGTTGATTCGCAAGGCCGCCTGCCCGGTGCTCACCGTGGGTCCGCACGCCCGCCAGCCAGAAGCCGGCCCGTTGGTCTTTCGCACCATCGTTTACGCGACCGACTTTTCCGTCCATGCTTCCAAGGCGGCGGTCTACGCGCTCTCCTTCGCCCAGGACAGCGGCGCGCATCTCTACTTTTGCCACATCGCCGGTGCGGAAGCCACTCCCGCGGAGAGCGAAGCCATGGATACGGCCTTCAATGCCGCGCTGAACAAGATGATTCCCGAGTCTGTTTACGAGTGGTGCAGCCCGCAAACCGTGGTCAGGCACGGCCATCCTGCCGCGGCGATTCTGGAACTGGCCGACAATGTCAACGCTGATCTCATCGTCCTCGGCGCGCGCAACGCGTCGTTTTGGCTTACTCACATCGAACATGGTCTTACTCCGGATCTGCTGGCCGCGGCCAGATGTCCGGTTATGACCGTGTGTTAGAATCGTCGTTTAGCAGATCATTACCGGGTGTTGTGCAAATAGGATGATTGATCCCTGCCGCACGCTTCCGGCAATGACACGGGGCAACATTAAGAAATGCCTTTAGCTTCCCTAATCCGCCCCGTTCGCCAGTGCGGCGATTGCGATTTCCGGTCTCTACGCATGTTTTGCAGCCTCGGCCCCGGCGCGCTCGACGACTTCGAGGCCATCGGCGCTCATTCCACCCTTCCCCGCGGTGCCAAGCTTTTTCAGGAAAACGCTCCCAGCCAGGGAGTCTTCGTCATTTGCTCGGGCCAGGTAAAGCTCTCGTGCACCTCCAGGGAGGGTCGCACGCTCATCCTCAAAATCGCAATGCCGGGAGATGTCCTCGGCCTGGGCGCCGTCATCTCCGGATCGAAGTACGAGGTCACCGCGGAGACGGTCCAGCCCTCCGAGATCAAGAGCATCCGCCGCGACGAGTTTCTCAACTTCCTCAAGAAGCACGGCCAGGCCAGCCTGCATGCCGCCAAGGCGCTCTCCGAGGAGTACAAGGCCGCCTTCTTCGATGCGCGCCGCCTTGCCCTCTCCGGATCCACCGCCGGACGGCTCGCCGGCGTCTTGCTGGACTGGGCTCGCGCCGAGTCCTGCGGCAAGCCGGAGTTGCGCCTCACCATGGCCTTGACCCATGAGGAACTGGCCAACCTGGTAGGCTGCTCGCGCGAGACCATGACCCGGATGCTGGGTCGCTTCAAGCGCGAAAAGCTGATCAAGATGCACGGCGTCTCCATTCATATCCTCTCTCCCGAGAAGTTGGAACGGATCTCCGCATAGGCCTGTGCAGCCTGGCGTTTTGTTTCGTCTCAACCTCCTGTTATCCCCCGGTTTACACCACCACAGACAAGTGACCACTATCACAGCTTTCTCCCATGCAGCCTCCTAAACTTCAATTTTGGGGAGGTAGCGCATGGTTGAGTGTTACGCGACCGGCTTGCCGTGTGCACTTCCGCTTGCTCAACCGTGGCGATCTCCGTGCTATCGATATGCATTCTGATGCTCTTCGGCAAGGACGAATCGATTTGACGCGGCCTTCAAACGGCCGCCGCGTATCAGAAAGTGAAGCGGCTCCAATGCAGACACCTGCGATCGACACCATGCCCTCCTTTCAACGAGTTCTCGTCGCCACCGACTTCTCGGCTGCGTCGCAGGCGGCCTACCGCACTGCCCTCGAGACCTGTGTCTCGCTGGGCGCCAGTCTCCTCGTCTTGCATGTATTTGAGTATGGCGAAATGGCAGCCCCGGAGAGCGGAGGGCTGCTGCTGGAGATGCAAGGCCTGCGGGAAAGCTGCCGGCAAGGCCTTGAACAGCTGTGCAGCGAGTCCGGCCGCGCCGGCGTCAAGTGCGAAACCGTCATGGAGGACGGCAACGCATCCGACTGCATCCTGAAAGCCATCGAGGAAAAGGAAATCGATCTCGCTGTCCTGGGAACCAACGCCCTGCACGGTTTTGAACGCCTGATCTTCGGTTCCACCGCGGAAACCGTTCTGCGCAAGGCTCCCTGTCCGGTGTTGACGGTCGGCCCTCGCGTTGCGAACTGCTCCAAAGACGGTCAAGCAGACGCCCCCGTCATCTTCGCCACAGACTTCGATTTCACCACCATGCACGCCATTCGCTATGCCGCGTACCTCTCCAATCTCACCGCGGCCCCGCTGCATTGCGTTCATGTCCTGCCGCGTACCCTGGAAGCCGGCTCGCAATGCCAGATCGTTCCCGGGATCATGTCCGAGGCGCTCCACCAGCTCGCCAACGAGAGCGGCGTGGTCATCGAAACGCCTACCTGCGCCACCATCTTCGGCAGCGAGATATCCTACGCGGTGGTGGATTATGCCCGGCAGCAGAAGGCAAAGCTGATCGTCCTCGGCGTCCGCCAGGCTTCGCTGCTGGCCTCGCATGTGCCCGAGCACATCACCTACCGCATCATCACTGAGGCCAATTGCCCGGTGCTGACCATGGCCTTCGCTTCGCACACCCGCACCGAGCATGCAGCCGCTCAACGAGGCGCCAAACAGGTCAACCATAAACACTTAGCTGTGTGACGGCGAACACAGACCCAGCCCGGCACGCCTGCCACAATCTAGCGTGGGGTGATGTATGCAATCGGTGATCGCTACCAGTAGCTGCGCAGCAACCAATCCGCACTGCAAAGGTGTCTGCTCCGGCTACGGGACCCAGACCGTCTGCCCCCCGTTGATCGTGCTGGCGGTGCTGTCAACGCAAAAGCCCGGCGCCAGTCCGTCATCGGTCTGACGCCAGCCGCGGCAGGGCACCCAGGGTGCAATGACCGGCGATCGATGTTGCCGCCGGCGGTGACGCCCTTCCTGCCGCCTTCTTCTCTGCCCACCCACGCCAGTTCTGCAATTATCCGGTAGCATCGTACGTGGCGGACGCTCGCTTCCACCCGGTCGCCCACAGTTTCTATGACGCCACTGCGCAAGATCGGCATCACCTGCTACCCCACCTATGGCGGCAGCGGCGTGGTTGCCACGGAACTCGGCATCGAGCTTGCCGCGCGCGGCCACGAAGTCCATTTCATCACCTCTTCCCCGCCCTTCCGTCTCAGCGGCCGCGAGGCCAACATCCGCTTCCACGAGGTCGATGTCTATCACTACCCGCTCTTCGAGCACCCGCCTTACGACCTCGCGCTTGCCACCCGCATGGCCGAGGTCGCCGAGTTCTACTCGCTCGACCTGCTCCACGTCCACTACGCCATCCCCCACTCACTCTCCGCCCTGCTGGCGCGCCAGATGCTGGAGACCAGGCAGGATGCCGCGCGCCGCCGCTACCTGCCCTTCATCACCACGCTGCACGGCACCGACATCACCCTGGTCGGCCTGGACCGCTCCTACCTTCCCATCACCCAGTTCGGCATCGAGCAGTCCGACGGCGTCACCGCCATCTCCAACTACCTGCGCGACCGCACCCGCGAGGCCTTCAACGTCCTGGGCGAAATCGAGGTCATCCGCAACTTCGTCAACTGCGACGTCTACGTCCGCGTGCCCACCAAACTCGCCGCCATGCGCCCGCGCTACGCCTCGGACGAAGAGAAGCTGCTCGTCCACCTCTCCAACTTCCGCCCGGTCAAGCGCATTCTGGATGTCGTTGCCGTCTTCGCCCGTGTCGCGCAAGCGCTTCCGGCGCGCCTGATGATGATCGGCGATGGCCCCGACCGCTCCGCCGCCGAGCACCTCGCACTGACCCTCGGCGTCGCCGACCGCATCCACTTCCTCGGCAAGCAGGACAACGTCAACGAGCTGCTCCCGCTCGCCGACCTGATGCTGATGCCCTCGGAGATGGAATCCTTCGGCCTGGCCGCGCTGGAAGCCATGGCCTGCTCCGTGCCTTCCATCGCCACCCGCGTCGGCGGCGTGCCCGAGTTGATCGATGACGGCGCCGGCCCGCAGGGAGGTCCAGCCAACGGCCTGCTGTTCCCCGTCGGCGACATTGAAGCCATGGCCGACGCGGCCATCGCGCTGCTGCGCGACCGGCCCCGCCTGCACGCCATGGCCGCCGCCGCCCGCAAGACCGCCAGCGACCGCTTCTGCTCCACCCGCATCATCCCGCTCTACGAGCAGTACTACGAGCGCGTCCTCGCCCGCAGCACAGAGCACCAGCCGCAGAGCTGAATCGAGTGCTAGAAGATCTTGAAGTTGATCTCCACATTCAACCCCACGGGTACCGGCTTGCCACCCTCCATCGCCGGCTTGAACTTGTACTGTTTGACAGCCTTGAGCGCCTTCTCATCCAACCCCATTCCCGCGCCGCGCACCACATGCACGTCCTGCGGTTTTCCTTTCGCATCGACGATGAGGTTCACCAGCACGATGCCCTCGAACTTCGCCTTCCTCGCCTCGGCTGAAAACTCGGGCTCAACGTGGTAGATCAACTCAGGCGTAGTAACGCCGCCGCCAATCTTCCTGACCGGGACACCGCCGTACTCCTGCGGGGCACTCTGCGCCGGAGGAGCAGATTCTGCAACAGGCGTCTCTCTCGGCTTGCTCGCTGCCCCCTTCGGCCCCTCTTTGACGTTGAACTGAATCGCAATCGCTCCCGGCGGAATCGCCTGGGTCGCCACGGTGACGATCGCATTCGGATGCCCGCGCTCTGCCAGCAACTGCTTTAGCACCGCTGCCGCCCGGGCAACCCGCGCAACATCGTACGGAGTCTCCGGGCTAAGCCCGATTCCGTCCTGGTTGAACCGCTCCCCAACCTCCTGGATCGTGACCGAGTTCAAGCCCTTGTAATCGATCGAGCGAATGTTTGGCTCGGCAGGCGGAGCCGGCGCAGAAGCCCCGGTAGGACCGCTTCCCGGTGATTCCGGACCCGCCAGCGTGAAGTTCACGTTGATGGTCGTTTCCACCTCGGTTGGCTGGCCGTTCAGCAGATATGGCTTGTACTTCCACTGCTTCACCGCCTCGATCGCACTCGCCGTCAGCATCGGTGAACCGCTGATCACGCTCAGGTTCTCGACGTCTCCCGTCTTCGAGATAACGGCATGCAGCACCACAGCACCCTGCACGTGCGCTGCTTTGGCTATTTCCGGATAGANNCAGCCTGCGAAGACCCAGGCGCAGCTTGCAACTGCGAGTCCGCCGCTTCGCCAAACGTGTAGTTGATGTTGATGGTCGTATCCACCTCGGTCGGCTCGCCGTTCAGCAGGTACGGCTTGTACTTCCACTGCCGCACCGCGTCGATCGCGCTGACGATCAAAGGCGGCGGCCCGCTGACCACCTGCACATCCTTCACGGTTCCATCTTTCGAGATGCGGGCGCGCAGCACCACCACTCCCTGCACATGCTGCGCCTTGGCCTCGTCGGGATAGACAGGGTCCACCTTCGAGATCATATTGCCCGCCATCACGCCGGCGGAAACCCGCTGCGGACCGGTTGGCTTCGCAGCGCCAGAAGCAACCGGCGGTGGTGGTGGTGGAGGCGGCGGCGGCACTACCGCAGCCGACTTTCCGGTGACGGTTAGGCTTTCGTTTGCTGCGCCGACTCTTAGCCTGAAGTTCAGGCCAAACGTTTGCCCCGCCTTGACCTGGACATTCTCCTGCAGCATCCTCATGAAGCCTTTGGCCTCAACCTCGACGTTGTATGGGCCGGGCGGCATCGGTGAGAACGAATAGCTGCCCGTATTGTCGGTCACCTTGGTCATGGTGCTACCGGTGTCGGTGTTGACCGTCGTAACTTTGGCGCGAGCCACCAGAGCGCCCGTCGGATCGACGATGATTCCCGAGATGGAGCCGGCCTCCTGCGATGCTCCTGCGGTGGGAGGCGGAGTCACGCTCTGTGGCGAGCCGCCCGATTCCCGGGCCATGGCCACGCTCTCCGCCGCCAGCGCCTCCATCTCCTTCCTGTACTCGGGAGTGTTGACCTTATCCAAAGCCTTCATTGCGTCGTCGAGTTGCTTTCGGAACTGGGGAGAATCGGCGCTGGCCGCTTTCGCCAGCGTATCGGCCCACTGCTTCTTGAACTCCGGACTGTTCAGCTTCTCTTGCGCATCCCGCAATTGCCGCTGTGCGTCCTCCATCTGTTTCTTGACCTGCTCGCTGTCCAGCTTCGTCTGCGCATCCTGTAATTGCCGCCGCGCATCTTTCATCTGCTCCTTGAACTCCGGGCTGTCCAGCTTCGTCTGCGCATCCTGCAATTGCCGCTGTGCGTCCTCCATCTGCTTCTTGAACTCCGGCCTGATGGCCACATCCAACTGTTTTCTAAACTCGGGAGTGTTCACCTTCGCAAATGCAGCGAGGGCTTCCTCCAATTGCTTTCTGTACTCCGGACTAATTTTGGCCGCCAGGTCGAGAGCCTGCCGCTCGGCGTCTAGCGTCTCCGGGGGCAGTTGATGTAGATCGGGCTGGTTCTCCGCGCCGCGGGGAGCTGCGGGCTGCGCTGCCGGTGCGCCTGGAATCGCCGTCCCCTCCTGCGACATGTTGACGATTCCGGCCGGCACTGCGGCGCTGGCGATCTCAGTGTGCGACGCCTGCGCCTGCGCCTGGGATTGCGCGCGGGAGACTGCAACGAAATACGACCCTGCCACCGCAACGATCATTCCCAAAGCCACGAGCGCGGCGGCCGGCGAACCTTCGGCGTCGCGCTTGCTCCCCAGGATTCGCTTGATCCGCATTTTCAGCACGCCTCCGTTCGCTCCCAGCACAAACTCCGGGAACGACACGCGACTCTCCTCGAGAAACGACAACGCGCGCGCATACGCCAGCACGTCGCCGCCGACCGCGACCGCAAGCTCATCGCAGCAGCACTCGCGCTCACGGCGAACCTGCTTCGACACCCACCACACCGCGGGATGGTAGAACAATATCGTCTCGATCACGGACTGGATCACGCTGACCAGGTAGTCGTGGCGGCGCACGTGGGCGAGTTCGTGGCACAGGACTGCCTCGATCTGGTCGGGCGAGAGCCCGGTAAGGCAGCTCACCGGCAGCAGGACCACCGGACGCAGCCAGCCAATCACCGTCGGCACCTGCACCTGCGCCGAATGCAGCAACTCGACGGCGCGCTCGACCCCGAGGCGAGTCCGCAGGTCTTCAAACAACTGTAGTAACGCCGGAGGCGGAGCCTCGGTTCCGGCAGTCTTCAGCCGGCGGGCGACCAGCAATCCGAAGTTCAGCCGCCCTACGAATACGATCACACCGGCGAACCACGCCAGCAGAACCCACGGCAATGACCGGTCGAGCGCCATGCCGATCCGAGCGGGCCACGGCGGTGCCGGCGCGTCCACGCCGACTTGCAGCACGAGGTCTGCGTCGAGCACCACGCCTGAGCCCTGCATTGCGGTCCGGGCTTTGTACTCTGCGGACGCGACATGCGCGAAGGTGGCTGCGGGCAGGGCCACCATCAGCCCCAGCGCCAGGCACGCCGCTCCGTACCGCGCCTGCGAGGATCGTCCACCCAGCAATCCCAGCACGCACCAAAGCACCAGCGCCACCGCCGCTCCCTGCCAGCAGAAGTGCAGCAGCGTCCAGCCCAGCGCGTGGACCAGCGGATGTCCCGAAAGCTGAATCAGGCCCTGCATTAGAGTTGTCATCGCGCCCCCTTTTCAAACTCATCCAGCATCTGCCGAATCTCCCTCAGCTCCGCCGCCGACACCTTTTGCGACGACAGCGCGCCCAGCACCAGGTTTGCCGCGGAGCCGTCGAACGCGCGCTGGACGAGATTGCGCGCCAGGCGTTGCTGCGTTTGCCCCTTGGCCACGCGCGGAGAATAGACGTGCGACCGGAATTGCTCGCTGCGTTCCAGCAGGCCTTTTTCGGCCATCACCTGCATCTGCTTCAGCACGGTGGTATAGCCGGTGTCCTTGCTGCTGGCCTCGTGGACGGCGCGCACGGTGCTGGGGCCGAGCGCCCACAGGATGTTCAGGATCTCCAGCTCAGCCTCCGTCGGAAGCTGCACCGCATCGGTCTTATTGCCTCGTCGCATCATGTCGATCACCATAGTACGATAGTTATCGTATGTCAACGATCTTTCTCAAATTATTTTCTTAAGCCGGCCGGATCGCCTACTTCGTCTGCGGCGGAGGCCGGTCTTTAAGCACGTGGCCGACGATCTGATCCACAAGGTAGTCCGGTTGAAGCGCATTCTGAGGCGCAGTCTGCATGGCGATCCTGACTTCAGCCGCCTCAGCCCCGCGTAATCGTCCGCGCTACGTCCGCCCAGGTTGCCTGCAGCGCCTCGCCGAACTGCGCCCACGGAGCCGCGCCTGCCTCGAGCACCGGCATCACCAGCCGCACCCTGGTTCCCCGCCCCGGCCGGCTCACGATGTCCACTTCGGCCTGGTTCCCGTAGAGCACCTCCATGCGCTCGCGCACGTTACGCATCCCGATGCCATTCCCACTCCCCGCGCCGGCCCGCGCAGCCTCGTTCGACCCCCACGGCAGAAACTCCGGCGGCTCCGCCTCCATTCCAATGCCGTCGTCTTCCACCTCCACCAGCAGCCGCCCGTCCTGCAGTATCCGGCTGCGCAGGGTCACCGTTCCGCCGCCGATCCGCGGCTCCAGCCCATGCTTGATCGAGTTCTCGATCAGCGGCTGCAGCAGCATGCTGGGCACCACCACCTCCAGCGTCTCCTCGGCAATCTCCTTCACCACGCGCAGCTTCTCGCCGAACCGCACCACCTCGATGTCCAGGTAGTCGTCCGTAAATGCCAGTTCCTCGGCAAAGGGCACAAACGCGTCGCGGTTCTTCAGCAGCACGCGCAGGATGTTCGCCAGCTTCACAATCATTTCGCGCGCCAGCTCCGGTTTGGAGCGCACCAGCGAGGCGATGGAGTTCAGCGTGTTGAACAGAAAATGCGGATTGATCTGCCGCTGCAGCGCATCCAGACGGGCCTCCATCAGCAGCCGGCTTTGTTCCTCCAGTTGGCGTTCGATGCGGATCGAGTTCCATATCTTCAGCGGGATTCCCACCACCACCGGCGCGCACGCACAGATCGCCAGCTCCACCAGCCAATCCGGAGAGTGCAGCTCAAAGAACCGGGTTGGATATCGGCGGCTCAGCATGCTGGTCCCGAACTGCATCACGGTAATCAGTACCAGCAGCAGGATCTGGCGGTCGAACTGCGGCCGGCGCAGGTTGCGCGTCACCCACCGGTACAGGCTCAGGTCGATCATCGGCGAGAACGACCACATCTCTTCCCGGTCCGTAATCTGCCCGTACCCCCCGGCGATGGCGGCTACGGCCAGGTTCACCGGCAGCGTCCAGTACTCGCCGTGCGCGAGTGCCGGAATCGCCAGCGTCGCACCGCCGATCATCGCTGCGCCGGGTCCCAGCAGCAGGCCCATCAGGATGGTCGCCTCGTAGGAAAGGTCCGCTGCCAGAAAGTTGGGCACGCGGATGCGCAGCCACACGCCGAGAGTCAGCGGAATCGTGATCATCGCCACCATCGCCAGCTTCTGCCGCGCGCTGCGATGCGGGTTAAGCAGCAGGTTCTTGAACGTCGCCGTGCGCGCCAGGATGGCGGCGAACGAGGCGGCCACGCCCAGCTCCACCAGCAGCGTGATCAGAATCAGGCTGTCCTTCACCTGCGGTATGCCCACGTGCAACAGTCCCTGCACCATACCCATTACTCTAATCTCACGGCGCCGTCCTCAGGCGCGCCATTCGTTTGGGCGGCCTGTCCGGACCGCGAACCGTATAATCAACGTATGCCCTTTGCTTCCGTGCGCAAGCTCGCCGATGCCGACTTCCCCACTCGCTGGGGCCACTTCCGCATCCTTGGCTTCGAGGGCGTGATCGCCGATCCCGAGCCCTGCAGCGACGGGGTCCCCGCGCCTGCCCGCCGCACCGAATCCGCCATCGCCCTGGTGCTGGGCGACATTGTGCCCGCCAAGCCCGGCGCGGCGCCGCCCATCGTCCGCATCCACTCCCAGTGCCTCACCGGAGACGTCTTCCACTCGCTGCGTTGCGACTGCCGGCAACAACTGGAGCTGGCATTGGCCACCATCGCCGGCGCCGGCGCCGGCATCCTCATCTACGAGAACCAGGAAGGCCGAGGCATCGGCTTAATGGCCAAGCTCCAGGCCTACGAGCTACAGGACCAGGGTCTCGACACCATCGAAGCCAACCTCGAACTCGGCTACAAGGCCGACTGCCGCGAATACGAGCTGCCCGCCCAGATTCTACTGTCGCTCGGCGTGCGTTCGGTCCGCCTTATCACCAACAACCCGGCCAAGGTTGAAGCCCTGGAAGCAGTCGGCGTCAGCGTGGTTGAACGCATCTCCGCCGAAGTCTCCGCGGAGCCCGAATCAGCCCGCTACCTGCAGACCAAGCGCGACAAGATGGGCCACCTGGTCAGCTAGCGCGATTCATCCTCTCTTTTGGCGATCGCGCCACAGTTGGTACACGCCCCACGCCGCCGCCGAGCAGTTATCCACCACGCGCCCATCCAGCAGCATCGTTTCAAACTCGGATACCGGCACGCGGTGTACCTCCAGGTCGCTCTCCTCAGGATCGCGCGCATGCTCACCCGGCGTCAGGCCTTCGGCGAGATAGATATGCTGCACCTGGTTGAGGACGCCATAGGCAATCTGCAGCGATGCGAGAGGCGTCATGCGGTCGGCACGGAGGCCGGTCTCTTCGCGCAGTTCGCCACGAGCCACGGTGATCGGATCGGCGTCGGAACCTTCCCAGGTTCCCTGCGGGAATTCCATCAGGCGCTTGCCGACGGTGTAGCGGAACTGCGAGACCAGATAGAGGAATTCGCCCTCCGCGGTCGTCTCCAGAGGAATGACGAGGCAGGAGGGTTCCTTGTCGACGACGCCGTAGATGCCGCGCTCGCCGTGGGCGCGCTCGATGATGTCCTCGCGGATCGTCATCCACTTGTTGCGATAGACCTCGCGACTGCTGATCGTCTTAATCGGTGCGCTCAGGCCTTCTTCTCCGTCGCCCAGTAAACGGCGTATTTCTGGCCGGTGATGCGGTACATCGGCTTGACCTCAAGCGAATCCTTCGTCCCGGAGCGAAAGGTCAGGTCCTTCGCTGACACCACCTTTACCCAGTCCGCAGCATCCGGCGATCCTTCGCTTCTGGGAGCCTCAGCCGGAGGCGGCAGCGCCTGTGCGCTCGGCCCCGTGTCGTACCCTCCGATACGCAGCGGATCATCTGCTCCCGGCCCTTGCCCGAGGTTCGCAGCCAGCACCATCGGACCGTACAGGGCCGCCCGCAGATTGTTCTCATCGCCCAGCAGGCCCTCCGTGTAAAGCCGCATCGGCAGCGTCAACTCCACCTTGTCCCCGTCGTGCCACAGCCGGGTCAAAGTCAGGTAGCTGCCCGGCCGCGCAAAGGCCTCCTGGGTTTGTCCGTTTACCTTTACCGAGCCACCTTCCGCCGTCCACGCCGGAATCCGGATACACATTGTCCAGTGCCGCGGCTTCGCCATGCTTACGCGCAATGTGGTTCCCGGTTGTGCTGGAAATGCAGTCTCCTGGCGCAACGTCACCCCGCCAGCCTTCCAGGTCAACTCCGATGCGATGAAGTGGTTTACCCATATCCCATCGCCATCGTGGAAATAGATCGAGTCGTTGAACTTGGCAAACTCCTCAGCGCCGGTACCGGTGCAGCACCAGAACGAATTCTCCGCCGAGTTGTAGTAGCGCCAGTATCCGGCAGCCAACGGAAAGAAGTATTGCTTCAGCCCCTGCGGGTTCTGCGTTCCCAAACGGCAGTTCCACAGGCTGCGTTCGTAGGCGTCCATCCAGCGCGCGTCGCCTGTCCACGCGAAGGCGTGCCGCTCCAGCTTCATCAGGTTGTAGGCCACGCAGCACTCGGCGTCGTGATACTGCAGGCTCCCCTTCAGATCGCCCGGATCGCTCCGCCAGGATTCGCCCACGCTGGTGTTGCCGATCGCGTAGCTGCGCTGGGTCAAGACCTCATCCAGAAAATACAGGGCAATCTCGCGATAGCGCCGCTCTCCTGTCAACTCATACATGCGCGCCGCGCCGATAATCTTGGGCACGTGCGTATTCGCGTGCAGGCCCTTCAGCTCGTCGCGATGCCCGGCCAGCGGATCGAGAAAGGCCGGCTGCTCGAATAGATGCGCGGTGTCCAGATACTGCTGCTTGCCGGTCAGCCCGTAGAGGTTCGCCAGCACCTCGTTCATGCCGCCATATTCCGTGCGCAGCATGCGCTGGCGCTGCTCATCCGGAACGCCCCGGAAGTAGGCTCCGACCCACGTTGCCATTCCCTCCGCGCACGCCAGTGCCTGCTCATTGCCGGTGTGGATGTACATATCCACCATGCCGGCCATGATCTTATGCAGCGTGTAGAACGGCGCCCATACCTTGCCGAGGCTCTTGAGCGTCTCAAACTCCGTTCGCGGAAAGGCGCTCAGATAGCCGTCGCCATTCGCCTTCTGGCAGCGTGCCAGTTCGGCCACCATGGTATCGCCGCTCTTACGCAGCGTTTCGTTGCCGGCGCCGGAGTAGGCCAGCGCTACCGCGGAGAGGTAATGGCCTCCGTTGAAGTGGCCGCGCAACTCGCAGTCCGGCTTCTCCCACCCGCCATAGGGCGTGGCGTTCGAGGTCAACCCGGCGGTAAGGCGAAAGCTGTGCAGCAGCCGGTCCGTCTTCAGCGAGTCGAGATACGACTGGTTGATCTCCGCCTGCTGCTTGCATATTCCGTCCAGCAGACGCACCTGCGGCATCGAAAACGGCGCAAGCCCCGCATCCCCATACCCTGGATTCAGCGACCAGACCAGGTTGCCCGGATTCCGCGAACTCGCGCCATCCAGCATTCCCCAGGCACTGCGCCCCAGCGTAAGGCTTCCGGCCACGGCCGTCATTCCCGCCAGAACGCTGCGGCGGCTGGTTTTGAATTGCGTCTTCATTGGCCCTTCTCCGCTGCGCAAGCCCGGTCCGTCAATGGCTGCCGCAGCGTCCGAAGTCTACCAAGTTGCCGCCTCAACGACAAACATTACATGGCTAACCTCATCCGGCAACCGGAACGCGACAGCAAAAAGCCCCCGGCAAGGAGGCTTTTCGGTGGGAATCGTAGCGGATCTTCCGGATTACTTCACAAACATGAAGATGATGACGAAGGTATACAGCGCTAGCGACTCGATGAGAGCTAGGCCAAGGATAAGGAAGAGAAAGATTGCCGGCCGCGCTCCTGGGTTGCGGGCCACTGCCTCGGCGGCGCTGGCGGCTGCTCTGCCCTGTCCGATGCCGCACAGACCGGAAGCAATTCCCATGCCGATTCCGGCGGCGAGAGGGGCATATGGGTTTACGGCAACGCCGGCGCCCTGGGCTAGAGCCGGCGTTGCCAACAGCAGCGCCGCTAGTGACATGAAGAGATACTGCAATGTACGCATAGTTCCTTGCTCCATTCCCCCAAAGTACGCCGCCAGTGGGTGGTTGATGCTCACCGTGCTGGCACCCTCACACTCAACGGCGTTGCTGCACACCGCGAAGTGGGAGAGCGCCTCCGCAGCGAAACCTGATGTCTCCCGGCCCTGGCCCGGAGTAACACGAAACGTCTAATGCGAAACGACTAATGCTCCTCGGCAACGGCCAGGGAGAGATAGCTCAGCGCCAGCGCCATGAACAGATACGCCTGCAACACGGAGACAAAGACATGTAGCCCGAGGAAGATGAGGGGAACAAACACCGGGACCAGCGAGAAAAAGGCCAGTGTCACCATGTCGCCGGCAAAGATGTTGGCAAAGAGACGAACGGTGAGCGAGAGCACTCGGGCGAGGTGAGAGATAATCTCGATCACAAACATCAGCGGGGCGAGCCACCACACCGGCCCCAGGAACTGCTTGATGTATCGCCAGCCGTTTTTGCGGATGCCGTAATAGTGGTAGTAAAGAAAGGTAAGGACCGCGCAGCCAAAAGGAACAACCACATCCGCAGTGGGAGACTTCAATCCCGGAACCAGCCCCAGCAGGTTGCAGAGCAGGATGAACAAGCCCAAAACGGTGATGAAGCCGAGGAAGCGTTCAAAGTCGTGACCGACGATGGATTCGCCCTGCTCGGCGACAAACTCATGAATTCCTTCCGCGAGATGCTGCAGCGGATTGGGCTTTTCGACATCGAGCGACAGGCGAACCGCGATAAAGAAAACCAGGAGGATCGCGACGACCAGCAGTTCCATCGAAAACGTGTCGTTGATGGGTGCATTCGGATAGGCGGGATGAATGTGAAATACCCGGAGCAGCGCATCCACCGGCGCGGCAAAGAGGTCATTCAGGAATCGCGTAAAAAGCAGTTGGGTCGGCATAAATCTCGGTGATCGGAGGAGCGGTTACCCTGTCCAGCTCTTGAGCAGGCGCAGCCCCTCAATCAGCAGCGAGGCCACTCCCAGCGCAAGGCCGGCAATCAGTGCGTAGACCGATCCATGCAGAAACTTAAGGCTACCATAAAGCAGCGCCACGGCCACCGCCAATCGAAGAAAGAACCCGACCAGTACGCGCGCGATGGATCCTTCCCGCGTGGGAGGCCTACCGCCCGCGTCCATCCGGGCCATCAGCGCGGACATCAGATGCAACCACTCAAACAAGCCGGTTCCGGAGATGAGGCCGCCGACCGCGAGCAGCGCCGCCGACTGCCAGCCCAGCTTCCACCACAACAGCGGCACGCCTATGGCGAGCGCGATCAGGACCAGCCGGAGTGCGCTTCGGATACTGCGCTTGAAATCGGCATCGGAGAAGGTGTCGAGGTCGGGGGGACTGTCGTTCGTCGAATTCATAGGCCCATCGAAACTCACTTGTTGTCTTTCATATAGCGTAACGCGGTGGTGATCATCTGGATAAAGCCGCCGACGGCCCCAAGCACAATGCCTGCAATGGCGATCCAGGTGGTGTGGAAATGGCGGTCCAGCCAGGAGCCCAGAAGCCAGCCGATCAGGCATCCGGCGGGAATGGCGATGGCGAGCTGCACCATCGACTCGGCCTTCACGTAGCCCTTGAGGAAGCTTCCCTTCTTGTCCGGCTCATCGGTCATTGCGCAACCATTACACCACGTCTCGCCGATATACTGAATCGTCGGGGTGAAAGCTTCCGGGGCTAAAGCCCCTTTCTGTTTGGTCGCCGATTTCGGCAGGGTTGAAACCCTGCCCTATCAAAACCGTGGCCGCGGCAAAAGCCGGGTCATTGCAAGCTGGAGCAACAAGTGTACGAATCGCAGTTTGAAGAGAGGCTTTACAACGAGCGCCGCGAGAAGCTGCGCCAGATCGCCGCGCTGGGCCAGAAGGCTGGGCTGAGTTACGCCGCGGCCACCTATCCCAACCATTACGCTGTCACCCACACCATTCCCGAACTGCGCGCCGCGTACGACCCGATGACGGCCGAGCAGTTCGAGGCGGAGCTGGCAGCGGGCAAGAAGATCGAGGTCTCCATCGCCGGGCGCATTATGGCCATCCGCGTCCAGGGCAAGGCCGGCTTTGCGCAGTTGCAGCAGGCGGGCCAACGCATGCAGCTCTATGTGCGCAAGGACGATGTTGGCGAAGACCTGTTCGCGTTGTACAAGCTGCTGGACCTGGGCGACCACATCGGCGCGCGCGGCTTCCTGTTCCGCACCCGCACCGGCGAGTTGACCGTGCACGTGTCCCAAATATCGCTGCCGAAGCACGAAGGCGAGCGCGCCCTCACCTTTCTCGCAAAAGCGATGCTGGCGCTGCCGGACAAGTTCCACGGCCTGGAAGATACCGAGTTGCGCTATCGGCAGCGGTACCTCGACCTGATCGTCAACACCGGCCACTCCACAAAAGCCACCCAGAAAAAAGCCGACGCTCCCCCCTCCGCGCCCGTCATTCCCCCCACCGCGCCCGTCATTCTGAGCGAAGCTCAGAATCTCCGTAGTTCGCCCGAAGCGGCAACCACGCCAGTCAATGCCTCAGACGAAGGCCCTGGCAATGTCCGCGAAGTCTTCGTGAAGCGCGCAGCCATCCTGCAGGCGATGCGGCGGTTCTTCGACGCGCGCGGCTACCTTGAAGTCGAAACGCCGATGATGCATACCATCGCGGGCGGCGCGGCGGCAAAGCCGTTTACCACACACCACAACGCGCTGGACCTGGACCTGAAGCTGCGCATCGCGCCGGAGCTTTACCTCAAGCGCCTCGTCGTCGGCGGCATGGACCGCGTGTACGAGATCAACCGCAACTTCC
>PLUT01000207.1:2569-2697 GCA_003162875.1 Granulicella sp. | reverse complement strand
TGGCCGGGTTCCTGTTCCATATTTTGCGGGCCGGCGATGCGCTGGAGCGGCCGGGTTCTGAAGAGTCGCCGTTGATTGGGAATGAGCCTGGTGGAATATCGTTCAACCAGTGGCTCCTGTTTGCGGCG
>PLUT01000207.1:0-2547 GCA_003162875.1 Granulicella sp. | reverse complement strand
CGATTACTTCCGGACGCGCTATTGCTGCAGGACTGCTGCGGTTTGTCGATGAGCGCCTGATGCAGCATGTTTGCCTGACCGGCGCGATCCTGTCACTGGGAATGGTGATTGTTGCCCGCTCCGGTGAACAGATTGTCGGCGCGGCTTTACTGACCGGCCTATTTCTGGCACCCATCTTCCCTTCGCAGTGTGCTCTGTTGATGGCGCGGGGCGCGCGGGCGCGGCAGGTTGGATGGGCGCTGGCGATCACCGGCCTTGGGGCAACTATTCTGCCCTCAGTAACTGGATTTGTCTCGACACGGACGGCATCGCTCCGGGCGGGACTGGCAATGTCGATGGTTGCGGTAGTGGTGCTGTTGACCTTGAGTATCTTGATGCCGCGAACCGCACAACGATGACGGCTCTTGCTGCAGACACTTGATTACGGAAGCTCGACCGCCGTCTGTAGCCTCAAATCATCCGATGCAGTTCCGACTTTATTCACGTTTCACCTGAATCGTTTTATATCCGGGAATTTCTTTGCTATTCTCCGCAAACCAGAAGAGCATATCGACAGCGGTTGTGTCCAATGGAATCATCTGCGGATCGTGCTGGTGGCGCCGGGACATCCTTCGCCTGTATCTTCATCGCCGGCTCTGTCAGCCAGTGCGGTTTACGCAGGGAAGCAGATGACTATTGCTGTTCACTAACGTTGTGCATGGGAGAGAAGGCTCGAATGTCATCACTGACTCGCCGTACTTTGCTTTGTTCCGGAGCCGCGACTGTCGCGTCCACCTTTCTTTCGGGCAGCGCAGTTGCGCGCGCCGCGGCGCTGGCCGATGCGAGCACCGGTGCAGCGGCTGTTGTTCCGCGCGAGCGGTTGCTGCTCGATTTCGGCTGGAAGTTCTTTCAGGGCCATGGGAGCGATCCGTACCGCGATCTCGGCTTTGGCGCGGGTCAGGGAGACTTCGCCAAGTCGGGCAGCTTTGACTTCGCGACGGAGAAGTTCGACGACTCGAAGTGGCGCTCGCTGAATCTTCCGCACGACTGGGCGGTGGAATTGCCGTTCGTGCATGATGAGGCGTTGCAGGGGCACGGCTACAAGCCGCTCGGCCGCCGCTACCCGGAGACCAGCGTGGGTTGGTATCGCCGTGAGATTGAGATTCCCGAGAGCGATCGCGGGCGCCGAGCGTCGATTGAGTTCGACGGCGGGTTCCGCGATGCGCTGGTCTTTCTGAACGGATATTTCATTGGCAGAAACGACAACGGGTATGCTCCTTTCAGCTTCGATCTGACCGACTTTATCAACTACGGCGGCAAGAACTTTCTGGTTGTTCGTATGGACGCGAGTTTCGGCGACGGCTGGTTCTACGAAGGCGCGGGCATCTACCGGCACGTGTGGCTGACTAAGAGCGACGCGCTGCACCTGGGCCACTGGGAGAGTTACGTTCGTGCGGAGATCGTTCACAACAAAACCAAGGGCGATTCGGCAACTCTGAGCCTGGGGACAGTTGTTCAGAACGAAGGCATGCAGGCGGAGACTTGTCGCGTCCGCTGGCAGATTCTGGATGGGGCGGGCAAAGTGGTTGCGACAGCGGATGCCGCACCTGAGACGATCGCGAGCGGCGGCGCTGCCGACTTCAAGGCGACTGCGATTCTCGCGAATCCGGCGCTGTGGTCTCTGGAGTCGCCGGAGTTGCACTTGGCGATGGTGACGGTCGAGGCGGACGGCAAAGCGCGAGATGCGGAGCAGGTTCGGTTCGGCGTGCGGAGCGTTCTGTTCGATGCGGACAAGGGCTTCTTTCTCAATGGAAAGTCGGTGAAGATCAAGGGGACCTGCAACCACCAGGACCATGCGGGCGTTGGCGCCGCGTTGCCGGACCGGCTGCAGTGGTTTCGGCTTGCGGTGTTGAAGGAGATGGGGTCGAATGCTGTGCGCACTTCGCACAACATGCCGACTCCGGAGTGGGTGGAAGCCTGCGACCGCATGGGCATGATGATGCTGTGCGAGACACGCATGATGAGTTCCAATCCCGAAGGACTGACGCAACTGGAGCTGATGGTGAAGCGCTACCGGAACTCTCCGGCGATTATCCTGTGGTCCGTGGGCAACGAAGAGTGGCCGCTGCAATCGACCGAGCATGGCGAGCATGTGGTGGCGGCTATGGTGGCGCGCGCGCACGAGCTCGATCCGACGCGTTTGTGCACGGCGGCGACGACCTCGCCGTTCAACAACAACGTGGCGAGGTCGCTGGATGTTGAGGGATTCAACTACACGCTGAAGGACATTGATGCGTACCATGCAGCGCATCCGAAGGAGCCTTCGATCGGCACGGAGACGGCGAGTACCGTGTCGACACGCGGCATCTACTCGACGGACAAGCTGCGCAACTGGGTCAGCGCGTACGACGTAAATCACACGCAATGGTCCGAGATTGCCGAGGAGTGGTGGCAGTTCTATGCGGCGCGCCCGTGGCTTGCCGGCGGGTTTGCGTGGACTGGTTTCGACTATCGTGGCGAGCCGACTCCTTATGGGTGGCCGTCGATTAACTCGCAGTTCGGCATCGT
>PLUT01000367.1 GCA_003162875.1 Granulicella sp. | reverse complement strand
AGCTCCGCTTCCAGCTTGGCGATCGCCTGGCTCACCGCCGACTGGGTTCGGTGCAGCCGCGCCGCCGCGCGGGAGAAGCTGCGCTCCTCCGCCACCGCCAGAAACGTCTCCAGTTGAAACAGGTCCATCTTCCCTTTCCTCGACCCTCAACAGCGGGCTGAAGGCCCGCGCTAAATTTCCCCTTCGACAGAAACCGGCCCGCTAGCCCCTGCGCGCGGACCATGGGGCACGCCGTTACTCTATATCTCGAATACTTCAATTAAAAATTATAATACTCACGCCTGATACTATAAGTCTGCATTATTCTATAGGCTGAAGGAGTAGAGGCCGCCATGCCTGTGACAGATACCCGGACAGAACCGCCGATCGGCCCCGCGGACGATTCGCAACGATCCCGCGTCTACTTCTTCGACACCACCCTCCGCGACGGCGAGCAGTCGCCCGGATGCACCATGCATCGCGGCGAGAAGCTGCGCCTGGCCCACCAGATCGCCGCCCTCGGTGTCGATATCCTGGAGGCAGGCTTCGCCATCGCCTCCGAGGGCGACTCCGAATCCATCCGCCTCATCGCCCGCGAGGTCGGTTCTTCTGCGAACGCCCCCATCATCGCCTCGCTCGCCCGCTGCAAGCGCGAAGACGTCGAAGCCGCCGCCCGCAGCGTCGAACCCGCCGCCCGCGCCCGCATCCACACCTTCCTTTCCACCTCCGACTTACACTTAGCCGCAAAACTGCAAATCACTCGTGCCCAGGCGCTCGACCAGATCGCCGAGATGGTCGCGCTCGCCAAGAGCTATCGCGACGACGTCGAGTTTTCCCCGGAGGATGCAACCCGCACCGACCGCGATTTCCTCATCAAAGTCTGCGAGGTCGCCATCCAGGCCGGCGCCACCACTCTCAACCTGCCCGACACCGTCGGCTACTGCATCCCGCGGGACTACGCTCAGATGTTCCTCGATGTCCGCGCCCGCGTCCCCGGCATCCGCGGAGCCAACGGAGAGGACAACATCATTCTCTCCGCCCACTGCCACGACGACCTCGGCCTCGCTGTCGCCAATACCATCGCCTCGGTCGAAGCCGGCGTCCGCCAGGTCGAGTGCGCCATCAACGGCATCGGCGAACGCGCCGGCAACGCCTCGCTGGAAGAACTGGCCGCCATCTTCGTCACCCGCAGGGACAAGCTGCCGTACAAGCACAACATCGTCATGAGCAAGCTCTACCCCACCAGCCAGATGCTGGCCGAGTGCATCGCCTTTGGCGCCGCGCCCAACAAGGCCATCGTCGGAGCCAATGCCTTCGCCCACGCCGCCGGCATCCACCAGCACGGCGTCATGGTCAACCCGCTCACCTACGAGATCATGACGCCCGCCTCCGTCGGCGTCCCTCACAACTCGCTCGTGCTGGGCAAGCACTCCGGCCGCCGCGCCCTGGAACAGCGCTACGTCGAACTCGGCCACCCGCTCACCCGCGAACAGCTCAACGCGGTCTACACCCGCTTCACCGAACTCGCCGACCGCAAAAAAACCATCTACGACCAGGACCTGCTCGCCCTGCTCAAACCCGAACAGAAAGTCTCCGCAATCGCATGATGCCCTTACCCATGGTTCTTTTGAAGGTTCTGTTCATGCTGTTTTTGCTGGCGCCCACCATCCCCGCGTGCTTCTTTTTCATGAATCCCTTGGCGGGCAGGTATCCCAAAAACAAGAGGGAATGGATTATTGGAATCACCTCGCTCGCCTATGTCCCGGTCTATTTTTGGATCATCCATCGCTGGCCAGACCTCCATTGAACATATTGCGTCGTCTGTTCTTGATCCGTGCTTCTATCCGCGTTAATCCGTGTTAAGCCTTTGCCTTAGGAGTCAGTGAATGCGTCTTAAGATAGCCATCCTCGCCGGCGACGGCATCGGCCCGGAAGTCACCAACGAAGCCGTCAACATCCTCAAAGCCGTCGCCGAGTTCGGCGGCCACGACTTCACCTTCGTGCCGCTGCTGGTCGGCGGAGTCGCCATTGACGCGACCGGATCGCCGTTGCCCACGGCTACGCTCGACGCCTGCCTCGAGTCCGACGCTGTGCTGATGGGCGCCGTCGGCGACAACAAATTCAACGCCCTCCCACCCGACAAGCGCCCCGAGGCCGGTCTGCTCCAGATCCGCCAGGCGCTCGGCGGTTTCGCCAACCTGCGCCCCTCCATCGCCTATCCCGCCCTCTCCGCCAATTCGCCCCTGCGCCCGGAGGTCACCGAGGGTGCCGACATCCTCTTCGTCCGCGAACTGCTCGGCGGCCTCTACTTCGGCTCGCCCCGCTGGTGGAACAAGGAAACCGGCGAGTCCATCAACACCATGCGCTACACAAAATCCGAGGTAGCCCGCGTCGCGCGCGTCGCCTTCGAGCTGGCCGCCAAGCGCAAAAAGAAGGTGACCTCCGTCGACAAGGCCAACGTCCTCGAGGTCTCGCAACTCTGGCGCGCCACCGTCACGGAAGTAGCCAAAGACTATCCAGGCGTGACTTTAGAGCACCAGCTCGTCGACTCCATGGCCATGCACCTGATGAACATTCCCCGCAACTTCGACGTGGTCCTCACCGAAAACCTCTTCGGCGACATCCTCTCCGACGAGGCCGCGGTCATCACCGGCTCGCTCGGCATGCTGCCCTCGGCCACCATCGGCGGCCAAGTCAACCTCTACGAACCCGTGCATGGATCGGCCCCCGACATTGCTGGCACAGGAAAAGCCAATCCGCTCGGCGCCATCCTCACCGCCGCGATGGTCCTGCGCCACTCCGCAAGTCTTGAACAGGATGCTGCGGCCATTGAATCAGCCGTCAGCAAGGTTCTCGCAGCGGGTGCCCGTACCGCCGACATCGCCCGCGGCAGCGTGCCTCAAAATGCGCCAGCCCAGTACCTCGTCTCGACCCAGGAGATGGGCAAACTCGTCCACCAGGCGCTCGCCGAATCCATCGACCGCCGTCAGTCCATGCACGCCGTCTAGCTACGAAAACAAGTACTCACCACGGATCAACACGGATGATACGGATCAAGAACAAACGAAGTCGAGTGACTCAAACCGTACCGCGCCTAATCTGCGTCAATCCGTGCTTCTATCCGTGTTCATCCGTGTTAAGCCTCTAATGCTGCCCATGTGCCGCCTCCTCCAACTCGCCGCCGCTCTTCTCCTCACGGCCACTCTCGCGCCCGGCCAGCCGCCACCGGCCCAGCCGGCCCCGCAGGGCAAGCCCGCCAAGAATCAGAAGCCCCAGCCCGAGAACGTGGAGTGGATCTGGCAGTACACGCCCGACGACACTCACAAGGACGGCCGCGAGAACGATCTCGCCCAGGATCTCCGCTTCATTCCGTTCCTTCAGCAGTTCCTCACTGCGCCGCAGACCTTCTGGGGGCAGCCCCTCAACGGACGCTACCGCTCGCTGGC
Source organism: Granulicella sp. (assembly GCA_003162875.1). Classification (GTDB taxonomy): domain Bacteria; phylum Acidobacteriota; class Terriglobia; order Terriglobales; family Acidobacteriaceae; genus Edaphobacter. The sequence continues at coordinate 2,597 of PLUT01000367.1, read as the reverse complement.
CTCGACCGCGCTCGACCACCTCTCCGTCCCCGATAAAGTCCTTGCCGAAGAGAACCGCTACGTCTCCATCTCTGGCTGCGTCGTCCACTTCTGCGCCGCGCGCGGCCTGCTCTGGATCGACCTCAACGGCGCCCACCACCTGGTCGTCTTCGCGGCCATCGACTGGAACAAACAGGGTCGCCCAACCAGCGACCCCGCCGCCGAATACACCCTCTGGGTCTTCCCCGACGACCCGCTTTCGCTCGCCGGCCCCACGGGTCATCCGCCCGCCGCACTCACAAAAGCCATCGGCCGCTGGGCCGCCCAGCCGCTCGCAGGTTCGGGAGTCGTCCAGAACATCACCCACGCCATGCTCGTCGATCCTGACGGCACGCCCCACGAAGTCGCACCCGCCGCGCTCGGCGTAGCACCACCGCCCGCGCCGAAGTCCGACACCGACACCACAGCCCCCGTGCTGAAGCCAAGGAACTAGGACGGATAACACAATGGCCTCACGCCTCCTGACTCTCGCCGCTGTCCTCCTCCTCGTCGGATTCGCTCCCGCGCGAGCCCAGGCCACGCACGCGCTCGCCTCCGCGCCTGCAACCGATGCGACCTGGACTCGCCAGTTCGCCGTGCCCTTCAATCCGCTGCAGGCCCCCACCGTCCAGGGCAAGCTCATCACCGATCCCCGATTTTTACCGCTGCTCAAGGCATCGTTCCCGCAGCACCAGTGGTTCTGGTACGACCATGACAGCCTCGTCTCCACGGACGATCTGATCAACGCCTTCCTCGCCGTCTCCTTCGGAGATCCCATCCTCGATCAAGGCCGCTACGTCACCGTCAATGGTTGTGTCGCTCATGTCTGCAATGTGGATCAGGGCATGCTCTGGATCGACACCGGAGTACACCCGGCATCGCTCATTTTCGCGGCAACGAATCTGGTATCCGGGAACGGCCCCGCAGCCTACCATCTTTGGATTTTCAGCAGCACCAAGCTCAACTGGCAGAATCTTCCACCGTCGTTTTCGGTCAGTCTCCCGCGCTGGCTTTCGACCAGCGGGTCGTCCGGCACTTCCTTCAAATTCGATCTCGTAACCATCGTGCAACCGAACGGGATCATGCAAGACATCTCCCCCGAAACGCTTCCCCTTGGAATCGCAGAAACAGGAGCAAAGTAATGACCACACCCCGCACCCTCTTCGAAAAAGTCTGGCAGTCCCACCTCGTCGCCGAGCCCGCAGGCGAGCCCACGATCCTCTACATCGACCTCCAGCTCATCCACGAGGTCACCTCGCCGCAAGCATTCGACGGTCTGCGATTGGCAAATCGCAAGCTCAGGAGACCAGACCGCCACATCGCCACGGTCGACCACAACGTCCCCACCACCTCCGCGCAGGACCGCCTGGTCATCACCGACCAGATCTCCGCTGCGCAGGTCAACGCGCTGCGCAAAAACTGCGCCGAGTTCGGCATCGAGTTCTTCGACGTGCAGGACCGCGACCAGGGCATCGTCCACATGATCGGCCCCGAACTCGGCGCCACCAAGCCCGGCAGCACCATCGTCTGCGGCGACTCGCACACCAGCACCCACGGAGCCTTCGGAGCGCTCGCCTTCGGCATCGGCACCTCCGAGGTCGAGCACGTCATGGCCACGCAGACCCTCCCGCAGGACAAGCCGAAGACCTTCCGGATCACCGTCGACGGCGAGCTTCCCTTCGGCGTCACCGCCAAGGACATCATCCTCGCCATCATCGGCCGCATCGGAACGGACGGCGCCACCGGCTGCGTCGTCGAATACGCCGGCTCCGCAATCCGCGCCCTGTCGATGGAAGGCCGCATGACCGTCTGCAACATGAGCATCGAAGCCGGTGCCCGCGCCGGCCTCATCGCCCCCGACGAAACCACCTTCGCCTACCTGAAAGGCCGCCGCTTTTCGCCTTCCACAGAACCGGCCTCAAAGTCGGGTGCCCCAGGTTCGACAGCTTCATCGTCGACCCTGGGGTCTTCACCTTGGGATGAGGCAGTCGCGCATTGGAAGACCCTTCCCTCCGACCCCGGCGCGAAGTTCGACCGCGAGCTCCACATCGACGCCGCCACCCTCGCGCCCGCCGTCACCTGGGGCACCTCACCCGGCATGACCACCACCATCGACGCCGCCGTCCCCACCCTCGCCGACGCCAAAACCGAAGCCGACCGGAAATCGTACGCCCGCGCCTACGAGTACATGGGACTCCGACCCGGCACGCCCATCCAGCAGATCAAGATCGACACCGTCTTCCTCGGCTCCTGCACCAACGGCCGCATCGAGGACCTGCGCGCTGCCGCCGCCATCGTCAAGGGCCACCACGTCGCCACCAAAATCCGCGCCATGGTTGTCCCCGGCTCGCAGGCGGTCAAGCGCCAGGCCGAATCCGAAGGCCTCGACGCCATCTTCAAGACCGCCGGCTTCGAGTGGCGCGAGCCCGGCTGCAGCATGTGCCTCGGCATGAACCCGGACATCCTCCAGCCCGGCGAGCGCTGCGCCTCCACCTCCAACCGCAACTTCGAAGGCCGCCAGGGCCGCGGAGGCCGCACCCACCTCGTCAGCCCGCAAATGGCCGCCGCCGCCGCCATCA
>PLUT01000255.1 GCA_003162875.1 Granulicella sp. | reverse complement strand
GCGCGGTAATGCCCTTGCGCGTGCCCGCCACCTTGAAGTCCATGTCGCCGTAGTGGTCCTCGGCGCCGGCAATGTCGGAGAGCACGGCATAGTTGTCGCCCTCCTTCACCAGCCCCATCGCCACGCCAGCAACCGAACCCTTCAGCGAGATGCCGGCCTGCATCAGCGCCAGAGACGAGCCGCACACCGTCGCCATCGACGACGATCCGTTCGATTCCAGAATGTCCGACACTACCCGCAGCACGTACGGCGATTCATCCTCCGCCGGCAGCACCGCCTCAATCGCGCGCCACGCCAGCGCGCCGTGTCCGATCTCGCGCCGCCCCACGCCGCCCATGCGCCCCACTTCGCCCACTGAGAATGGCGGGAAGTTGTAGTGCAGCATGAAGCGCCGCTTCTGCTCTCCCTCGTAGCTCTCCATCCGCTGTGCGTCGTCCGTGGTGCCCAGCGTCGCCGTCACCAGCGCCTGGGTTTCGCCGCGGGTAAACAGCGCCGAGCCATGCACGCGCGGCAGCACGCCCACCTCAATCGTCACCGGCCGAATCTCGTCGAACGCGCGGTGGTCCGGCCGTATCCGCTCCTGCAGCACCTGTTCGCGGAAGATCTGTTCGCGCAGCAGTTCGTAGTACTTCGAAAACTTCTTCGCGGCCTCGGCGTCGCCCTCCGGCAACTCCTTCTTCAGCGCGTCCTTCAGCTCCTTCACCAGCGCGTAGCTCTCGAACTTCGGGTGCTTCTGCGTGTCCAGCGCATCCTTCAGTTGCTTGCCCGTCTTCGCCGCAAGCTGGTCGAGATAGGTCTGATCGATCACCACCGGCGCCGGCTGGCGCTTCGGCTTGCCCGCGCGCTTGACCAGGTCGTCGATCGCCGCGCAGATTTTTTTGATCTCAATGTGGGCGAACTCGATCGCATCCACCACCTGCTCCTCGGAGCATTCCTTCGAACCCGACTCCACCATCACAATGCCGTCCTTGGTGCCGACGACCATGATGTTCAGCAGGCTCTTCGCGCGCTCCGCGTAGGTAGGGTTCACGATAAAGACGTCGTCGATCAGTCCGATGCGTACCGCGCCTACCGGCCCGTGGAACGGAATGTCCGAGAGCGCCAGCGCGCAGCTTGCGCCGTTGATGCCCAGCACATCCGGGTCATTCTCTTTGTCCGCCGAGTAGATGAACGCAACCACCTGGGTCTCGTTGCGGAAAGTCTCCGGAAACAGAGGACGAATCGGCCGGTCGATCTGCCGGCAGGTAAGAATTTCCTTCTCGCTGGGGCGGCCTTCGCGCTTGATGAAGCCGCCGGGAATGCGGCCGCCGGCGTAGGTGTTCTCGCGGTACTCCACCGTCAGCGGGAAAAAGTCGATCCCTTCCTTGGGTTCGGGAGCCGCCGTGGCCGTGGCCAGTACTACGTTGTCGCCGCTGCTTACCAGCGCGGCGCCGCCAGCTTGCCTGGCAATCCGTCCAGTCTCGAATTTGATCTGCTTGCCGCCGGCAAGCTCAACGGTTACGTCCTGTTTCATGGGTGCGCCTCTTCTCTGTTCTTTCTTGTCTATATGGAAACTTTTGTGTTGCGTTACGCCGCTACGCGCTCACGCAAATATGCAGCCCGGCTGGGCGGGTCTCAGGCCGCCGAGGGCTGCAAGGAAATGGTTGAGTTCTGGACTTCGCGCTCTTGTCCGGACGCGCCGGGATGGCTCCAGCCGCGGTCGCTCGCTGCGGCGCCGGCCGGTTCCGCATTCCGCCCTCGCACTCCACTAGCATCTCCCGTGGCAAGCGCCGAAACGGCCTTGCGCCAAAAGAATTGCCGGGAATTGGCGGGTCTTGCCTGCGTCCATGATGAGGGGTTGTCCCAGTTCGTTCTACTTGCGGATGCCAAGCTTGCCGATGACCTCGCGATACCGCTCCGAGTCGCACTTCTTCAGATAATCAAGCAGACGGCGGCGCTTGCTCACCAGCATCAAAAGTCCGCGGCGAGAGCCGTGGTCCTTCTTGTGCAGCTTAAAGTGCTCCGTCAACTCGCCGATGCGCTCGCTCAGGAGGGCGATCTGGACCTCCGGACTCCCGGTGTCCGACTCGTGCGTGCGAAACTTTTGGATAATGTCTGTCTTCTTTACGGATTCCAACACAGCAGTTGTTGCTCCTGGTCTTCTGTCTTATTCGCGCTCGTGGTGTCTCCCTAAAGGATAGCATTGGAACGCGAAAAGCGGCAATTTGACCGACCCGAAAAGAGACCTAACACCGATTCACACCGACAAGCACCGATCCAGTGCACGTCTTAGCGCCTTAAATCGGTCCCATCGGTGTCAATCGGTGTTAAGCCTTGTACCTACGCCAGGTTCTTCTTCAGAAACTCCAGCGACCGCTCCCGCGCCAGCTTTGCCGACGGCGCATGGTACGCATCCGGATGCGGATCGCGATTGAACGCGTGGCCCGCGCCCTCATACACATAGATCTCCACCTCCGGATGGGCCGCGCGCACCGCGTCGATCTGGTCTTTGCCGATGTGGCTGTCGTTCGCGCCGAAGTGCAGCAGCACCGGGCACACCGGCTCCTCCGCCGCAAACTTGCCGATGCCGCCGGCGTAGTAGCCCACGCAGCATCCCGGCTGCATCTTCAGGCTCTCGCCGCGGGTCGCCGCCAGCCAGCTGAGCAGCCCCCCATAGCAGAATCCCAGCACTCCAACAGCTCTCTCCGCCTGCTTCACATGCGCAAAGGCAGCGGCCACGTCCAGCAGCGACAGCTCCGGGTTCAGCTTCGGGTACAGCCCGAACGCCTTCTTCATGTCCTCATCGCTGTAGCTCAGCTCCAGGTCGCGCTCGATCCGGTCGAACAGCGCGGGCGCAATCACCAGAAATCCGTCGCGCGCGTACCCGTCGGCAACCGAGCGGATGTGCGCATTCACCCCGAAGATCTCCTGCACCACCACCAGCGCGCCGATCGGCTGCTTCGCGGGAGTCGCCACGTACGCGCCCAGTTCGTGTCCGTCCGCCGCCTTCACCTCTACCCATTCACCCATCGTTTCGCTCCTGTTATTCTCACGTCCCGTTGCGTTCCATTACTCGCTGCCGCCCGCGTCCGCGTACGACCGCATCTCCGCCAGCCAGCGCAGAAATCGCAGCAACTGCCTCCGCTCCGACCACAGAAACCTCCAGAAGTCGCGCGGGCCAACCTCTTCCGCGTGCTTGCCGGTGAACGTCTCCAATCTCCACCTGAGGTACTCGCTGCGCCAGGGTCGCAGCCGGTGCCCCCGCGTCGCCGTCCACAGAAACCTCAATCCTGCCGTCATCCGGCGCCTCTCGTTCCCGATTATAGGGCCGCGCTGTTCTTGAGTGGCGTCCAGTGGCGTCCAGTGCCGTCCGTCACTGCCCTCCTGCGCCTTTCTCGCTACACTGATCCAGGTTGAAAAGGGGTCGATATGGGCTGGGTGCAGCGCTCGCCGTTTCGCAGGACCATCGCAACTTCCGTTGCGGCCGCGTTCGCGCTTGCAGCGCCGCACCTGCTTTCCCAGGACATGCGGACCGTGAAGGAGCCGGTCATCCCTCCCGCGTGCGTCACCCTGCAAGCCATTCTCACCGCGGCTTCGGCCACCAGCGGCCAGCTTGAGGCGCGCGCCGACGCGGCAGGCTCCGATCGCGCGGGGCTCGACACCACCCGAATCCAGCAGGCGCTCGATGGTTGCGCCAAGGGTCATGCGGTCGAGCTGGCGCCCAATGGCCCGAACACCGCATTCCTCACCGGGCCCATCGCGCTGCGACCCAGCGTCACCCTGCTCGTGGATAAGGGAGTGACGCTCTATGCCTCGCGCAACCCTGAATCCTATGCCTTGGTCCCGGAAGGCTGCGGGCTGGTCAACGATGCCTCCAGCGGTTGCAAGCCGCTCATCGCCGTCAAGAACGCCACCGGCTCCGCCATCATGGGCGACGGCGCCATCGATGGTCAGGGCGGCGCCGCAATGGTGGTCGATGGCAAGCTGGCCGCGAAATCCTGGTGGGACCTGGCCGAGGACGCCCGCACCGGCGGCCATCAGCAGGCGCCGCGCATGATCTCGACCGACCTCAGCGACGACTTTACCCTCTACCGCATCACCCTCCGCAACGCTCCCAGCCTCCACGTCGCCTTTCACCGCGGCGAAGGCTTCACCGTCTGGGGCGTCCGCATCGACACTCCCAGGACCGCGCGCAATACCGATGGCATCGATTCCGAACAGGCGAAGAACATCACCATCACCCGAAGCTGGATTCGCACCGGCGACGACGACATCGCCATCAAGGCCAGCGACGGCTCCACCACCGGCGTCACCATCGCCCACAATCGCTTCTACTGGGGACACGGCATGTCCATCGGCAGCGAAACCAACTTCGGCGTCAGCCAGATTCGCGTCCAGGACCTCTCGCTCGACGGCCCCGACTTCGGAATACGCATCCACTCCAGCGCCGGGCACGGCGGCCCGGTCGAAGACGTCGTGTACAGCGACGTGTGCATTCGCGACTCAAAGAACCCCATCGACTTCGACACCGCTTACTCTTTTCCTGGCAAGGAAATCATCGCTCTGCCGGAATACCAAAACATTGTCCTGCGCAATGTGCGCCTCCTGGGCGGAGGCAAAATTCAACTCAACGGCTTCGACAAAACTCATCGCATCGACGTAACCCTGGATGGCGTGCTTGCCCTCGATCGACCGGACCTGTACCGCGCGCAGGCCCTTCACACCGACATTACCTTCGGTCCCGGTCCGGTGAACCTGATCTTTACCGGCGACGACTCCACCGTGACCGGCAAGCAAGCAAAGGGCGCCCTGCCCGATTGCACCGCAAAATTCGTCCCCTTCCCCTAGGGAAGCTCTGAACAAGTTCGAGCATTGAAAGGGACGGGCTTCAGCCCGTCCGTAAGCGCCACAAAACTAGTGGGGCTTTAGGTAGTGTCTGA
>PLUT01000165.1 GCA_003162875.1 Granulicella sp. | reverse complement strand
AAGTCCAGCGGCTGCTGATCGAAGCCGGGTCGGCGATCGACCGCGAGCTCTACTTGGGGCTGGTGCTGGACCGGGCGACGGCGAAGATCGTGTTCATGGCGTCGCAGGCCGGCGGCATGGAGATTGAGCAGGTGGCGAAGGCGACGCCGGAGAAAATCTACAAGGAGACGATTGAGCCGGCGCTGGGCCTGCAGCCGTACCAGGCGCGCAAGCTGGCATTCAAGCTAGGACTCGCGCCCAAGCAGATCGGGCCGGCGGTGAGCTTCATGATGGGGCTGTACAAGGCTTACATTGAGACGGACGCGAGCCTGATGGAGATCAACCCTTTCATCACCACCAAGGACGGCGACCTGCTGGCGCTGGACTGCAAGATCAACTTCGACGACAACGCCATGTTCCGGCACAAGGACCTGAAAGAGCTGCGCGACCTGGCCGAGGAAGATCCGCTGGAGGTTGAGGCGTCGAAGTTCAACCTGAACTACATCAAGCTGGACGGCTCGATTGCGTGCATGGTGAACGGCGCGGGCCTGGCGATGGCGACCATGGACATCATCAGCTACGCGGGCGGCAGCCCGGCCAACTTCCTGGACGTGGGCGGCGGCGCCAGCCAGGAGCAGATTGAGAACGCATTCGGCATCCTGCTCAGCGACCCGCACGTGAAGGCAATCTTCATCAACATCTTTGGCGGGATCCTGCGCGTGGATGTGCTGGCGGCGGCGGTGGTTGCAGCCGCGAAGAAGCTGAATGTTCAGCTACCGATCATCCTTCGCCTTGAAGGCACGAACGTCGAAGAAGGACGAAAGATTCTGGCCGAGTCGGGATTGAAGTTCCAAGTGGGCGCAACAATGAAAGAAGCCGCGGATTTGGCGGTCAAAGCGGCGAAGAGTTGACCCATTTTGGAGGGAGATGCGATGAAATTCCAGACCTACGGACCGTTTAGTGTTCCCATGAATGAGGAACTTAAGGCAGATTTGCTTGCGAAACAATTCAACAAGAAAAAGGGACATCTCAACGAAGCTTCGGGCGTCTACATATTTATCAACGGCGGTCTCCCTGTTTACGTCGGAAAAGCTGAAAAAGACAGCTTCGGGACTCGAATCCCCAACCATTTCAATAGACCGCACAATCCAAAATTGAAGGAATTGTTCGATCGTAAGGCACAAGTCAGCTTATTGTTGATAGCCCTTGCAAAAGAGAATGGCGATGATCTCCGGATAGCGGAAACTAATAAGGCAGGGCATCATTCTGCAATCCACCAGCTGGAAGAATCCTTAATCGGGGCCTGCTTGGCTGTAAACCCGGATTTGTTCAACGTGAGCAGTGTGGGTTTTTATCGAGACACACATGTTCCTGGCTATCTGAATACCGTCCCGGAAGACAAAATAAAGTTCCCTGCAGCTAGTGCTTTAGCAAAACTGCTGCACCAAAGAAGAATCAAGAGTTAGGAGCTGAAAGCCAATGTCCGTTCTCGTAGACAACAATACTCGACTCATAGTTCAAGGAATCACCGGCCGCGAAGGCACATTTCATGCGAAAGGCTGTGCCGAATACGGGACCAAAGTCGTCGGCGGCGTGACGCCGGGCAAGGGCGGCACCATCCACGAGGGCTGGCCGGTCTTCAACACCGTCGAGGAGGCGGTGAAGGAGACGGGCGCGAACGCGACCATGATCTTTGTGCCGCCGCCGTTTGCCGCGGACGGGATTCTGGAGGCGGCGTCCGCGGGGATTCCGTTGATCGTGTGCATTACGGAGGGCATTCCGACGCTGGACATGGTGAAGGTCTGGGAGATTGTGAAGCGGCTGCCGGTACGCCTGGTTGGACCGAATTGCCCGGGCGTCATCTCGCCGGGCAAGGCCAAGATCGGCATCATGCCGGGGCGGATTCACAAGGAAGGCTCGGTCGGGATCGTGTCGAAATCCGGCACGCTGACCTATGAGGCGGTTTATCAGCTCACCACGCGCGGCATTGGCCAGTCGACAGCGATCGGCATTGGCGGCGACCCNNTCGGCGGTTCCGCCGAAGAGGCGGCGGCCGAGTACATCAAGGCCAACGTAAAGAAGCCGGTGGTTGGGTTTATCGCGGGGCAGACGGCTCCTCCGGGACGGCGCATGGGCCATGCGGGCGCGATCATCTCGGGCGGCGAAGGAACGGCCGCAAGCAAAATGGCGGCGATGTCGGCGGCGGGGATTCACGTGGTGAAGTCGCCGGCGGAGATTGGCGAGATGATGGCAAAGGTGCTGGGGAAGGCGTAAGGACAGTTGCTAGTTGTGAGTTGTCAGTTGTCAGGGCGGAAGGGCCTTGATAGCAGGAACTAAGCGTGGCGTGCCGGTTTGTGCGCCGCGCTTTTTGCTGGTGCGACGCGTTAGCGCGGTTGGCGGCGATAGTAGAGGCCGGCGACGAGGAACATCAGCGCGACCATGAAGGCTAGTTGGGCGTGCGGACGCGCGTGCAGGCGAAGCTGGACAACGCCATCCGCGAGCCATGCGGCACATCCGACAAACCAGATCCACGCAGTCCTGCGCATCGTTCCAATGTACGACGAGGCGGGACAGGCTTTCGTTGTCAGGACGCCGAAGGCGCGCTGGCGGCTGACAAACACCGCGATTCCGCCGCCCGCTCCCGGCTCAGCTGGGGATCAGGCGAAATGACTCGCCGGAAGGGTTGTTACACTGGATCGAGCGCGCATTTCGCGCCCAGGAGAGAGATTTTGTCACAGCGCACATTCAGCATCATCAAGCCGGACGCGGTCCGCAAGGGCTACACCGGGGCCATTCTGGCGGAGATTGAGAAGGCCGGTTTCAAGATCGTCGCCATCAAGCGGATGTCCATCTCGAAGGCGCAGGCGGAGGGCTTTTATTACGTTCATGCGGGACGGCCGTTCTTCGGCGAGCTGACCACCTTCATGAGTTCGGGGCCGATCTTCCCCATGGTGCTGGAGAAAGACAACGCGATCGCCGATCTGCGCAAGCTGATGGGCGCGACCAATCCGGCGCAGGCGGACGAAGGCACCATCCGCAAGAAGTATGCCGCGTCGATTGGCGAGAATGCGATCCACGGATCGGACGCGGAGGAGACGGCGGCATTCGAGATTGGCTACTTCTTCGCGGGGATTGAACTGAAGTAGTTGTCAGTGGTCAGTTGTTGGTTGCTAGGTGCCCGGTGCGGCGGCCGTTGTCCCGCGATTGGGTGGTTTGCGTGCGGGCCTTGCGGTGGATTCGAAGTCGAGGTGAGCGATGGGATTCCGGTTTTCGTCTCTGGCGATTGGCATACTTGCGGCAGCGATAGCTGCTTGTTCTACCACGGCGTCGGCGCAGAGTGCTGCGGTTGCCGCGCGTGCGACACCAGCACAGACCGCGCAGCCGCTGGAGGCGATGCCGTATTCGCCTTCGCTTGATTTGAGCGATCTGGACCGCAGCGTGGACCCGTGCGAGGACTTCTACAAGTTTTCCTGCGGCGGCTGGCAGAAGAACAATCCGATTCCGGCGGACCAGGCACGGTGGAGCGTGTACGGCAAGCTGGCCGATGAGAACCAGCAGTTCCTGTGGGGGATTCTGCGCGAAGCGGCGGCCGCGAAGGATCGCACGCCGGTGCAGCAGAAGATTGGCGATTATTTTTGGGCGTGTATGGATACGGCGGCGATCGACCGGCGCGGGTACGATCCGCTGAAGCCGGGGCTGGCGCGGGTGAATGCGCTGGACACGCGGGCCAAACTGATTGCGGCGATCGCGGGGATTCATCACGAACTGCCGGGAACATATTTTTTCGGATCAGGCACGCAGCAGGACGATGCGGATTCGAACACGGTAATCGCGTCGGTGGGAGCCGGCGGCCTGGGCTTACCGGATCGCGATTACTACCTGAAGACGGACGTGAAGAGCGTAACGCTGCGCGAGCAGTACGCGGCCTACATCGTAAAGCTGATGGGCATGATTGGCGAGCCGGAGGCGCGGGCAAAGGCGGACGCGGATGCAGTGATGCGCATCGAGACGGCGCTGGCGAAGGCGTCTCTTACACGCGTCGATCGGCGCGATCCGCACAAGGTGTACCACAAGATGACCCTGGCGGAGCTGCACGGGCTCGATCCGGCGATCGATTGGGCGGCCTACTTTGCGACGCAGGGCGTTGCGGGAGTGGCATCGCTGAATGTCTCGCAGCCGGAGTTTATGAAGGCGGTGGATGCGGAGCTGACGACGGAGTCACTGGATGCGCTGCGGGCGTATCTGCGGTTTCATCTGGCGACCGCGGAGGCACCGTCGCTGGCTATGCCCTTCCAGCAGGCGCAGTTCGACTTTTTCTCGACGACGCTGCGGGGAGTTCCGAGCATGCCGCCGCGCTGGAAGACGTGCACGCGGCAGGTGGATCGCTCGCTCGGCGAGGCGCTGGGGCAGGAGTTTGTGCGGCGAACGTTTTCCGCGAGCATGAAGGCGGAGACGCAGAAGATGACGGAGCAGGTCGAGACAGCGATGGGCGAGGAGATCGCCGGGCTGGACTGGATGAGCCCGGAGACCAAGCAGGAGGCTCTGCGCAAGCTGCACGCGATCCGCAACAAGATCGGGTATCCGGAGACGTGGCGGGACTACTCGGCGTTGACCATCAAGCGGGATGATTATTTTGGGAACGTATTGCGGGCGATCCAGTTCGAGGACGCGCGCGAGTGGCGCAAGCTGGGCAAGCCAGTCGACCGCAATGAGTGGGGCATGACGCCGCCGACCGTGAACGCGTACTTCGATTCGAAGATGAACGACATTAATTTTCCGGCAGGCGTGCTGCAGCCGCCGCTGTACGACGCAAAGCTGGACGACGCGCCGAACTACGGCGATACCGGCTCGACGATTGGGCACGAGCTGACACACGCGTTCGACGACGAGGGACGGCAGTTCGACTCGAATGGCAATCTGCATGACTGGTGGACGGCGGCGGACGCTAAGGGCTTTGAGGACCGGATCAACTGCATTCGCGACCAGTATGCGGGCTATGTTGTGGTCGATGACATCCACATCAATTCGAAGCTGACGAGCGGCGAGGACGTGGCGGACCTGGGCGGGACGCTGCTGGCTTACATCGCGTGGAAGAAGCAGACGGAGGGGATGACGCTCGCGAGCCGCGACGGATTTACTCCGGACCAGAGGTACTTCGTTGGGATGGCGCAGTGGGCGTGCGAGAATGACCGGCCGGAGAATCTGCGGGTGAGCGCGGCGACCGACCCGCATTCTCCCGGCGTTGCCCGGGTGAATGGGGTGGTCGTAAATATGCCGGAGTTCCAGAAGGCGTTTTCGTGCAAGGCGGGCCAGGCGATGGTGAAAGAGAAAGTTTGCCGGGTTTGGTAGAGATGCGGGGGGAGATGAAGCTGAAGCTGCCGGCCGGGCCATTCAAGGCTTACCTGTTCGACTGCGACGGGACGATTGTCGATTCCATGCCGCTGCATTACCTGGCGTGGAAGCAGGCGCTGGCGGAGTGGAACTGCGAGTTTCCCGAGGACCTGTTCTATTCGTGGGGCGGCACGCCGGTGCGCGAGATCGTCGCCAACCTGAATGCGCGCAACGGGCTGGCGATCCCGACGGAACAGTTAGCGCGGCGGAAGGAGGGCCTCTACTTCGACAGCCTGCCGCGGTTGCAGGCAGTGCCGGAGGTGCTCGAGGTGATCGAGCAGAACTGGGCGCTGGGCGCGGCCCGTCTGCCCATGGGCGTGGTGTCGGGCAGCACGCGCGAGTCGGTGACGAAGTCGCTGGAGTTGCTGGGGCTGATGGACCGATTCGACACACTCGTCTGCGCAGGCGACTACGCTCGCAGCAAACCCGATCCCGACCCGTTCCTCACCGCCGCCGCCCGGCTCAAGGTCGCGCCCGCCGACTGCCTCGTCTTCGAGGACACCGACATGGGCGTCCAGGCCGCAACCGCCGCCGGGATGGCCAGCATCAAGATCCTCCAGCCCTGGGAAAGAAAACTGGCCGGCTAAATCGCCGATCCTACGCCTCGGCCGCCACCTTATTCTCTCGCGGTAATCGATGCAGATACAGGATCGCAATCAGCATCAGGCCAGTGGCAACCACCTGGCGAGTCATGTTAAACACCAGCAGAACGGTGCCGTAGGTCAACTCTCCATGCCCGATGAGGCTGAGCGGATAGACTGCGACTGGACTGCCGTTGATGCTGCGCTGAACTAACATCCTCAGGCTTGCCGCGAGGAAGCCAGATGCAAGAGGCCAGATAACAGCGGCCACGCCGAGCCACACGAATCCAACGTCGCGGGTGCGCAGATACTTCCTGATTAGAGCGACAATGATCGCAACTGCTAGCCCAATCTGCAATACGACGAGGGTGAAACTTGAATTGGTCATTCTCGCCTTTCCGGGCGTTTCTGAGTGCGGCGATTCTCCAGGACCGAGCTACTTGGTAAACAGATTCAGATCGATGGCGTCGCCCATGGCCTTGTAGCCGGGGTCGCTGGGGTGCAGGTGGTCTCCGTGGTCGTAGGCGGGCAGGAAGACCGCGGGGTTGGCGGGGTCCTGGGTAGCCTTGTCGAAGTCGATGAAGCCGTCGATCTCGTGCGTGGTGCGAATCCACTGGTTCAGGGCCTGGCGCACCTCCTCGCCGGCGGGCGACATGTAGCCGGCGCCGGTGTACGGAGTCAGGGTCCCGAAGTACACCTTGATGCCGTGGGTGTGCGCGCGTTCGGTCATCTGGGTGTAGCCCATGATGAGGTCGTCGGCGGAAACAACGTCGTAGGGGCGCACGGTGGTGTAGGCGTGGCCGATGTCGTTGATGGCTTCGAGGATGATGACGTACTTGACGCCGGATTGCGCGATGACGTCGCGGTCGAAGCGGGCGAGCGCGCTGGGGCCGGTGGTGTCGTGCAGGATGCGGTTGCCGCCAATGCCCTCGTTGAGCACGCCGATGCCGGCGGTCTTGGGGTTGGCGAGCAGGCGGCGGGCGAGTTCATCGGGCCAGCGCGCGTTCTGGTTCTGCGCGGCATATGCGCCGTCGGTGATGCTGTCGCCGAACGCGACCACGGCGTCTGCGCGGGCCGGGACTTTGACGTCGACGCCCTTGACGAAGGGCCAGTTGCGGATCTCGGTGGGCGACTCCAGCGTCTTGGCGCCGACGACGTTGCCGGGAGCGGTGTAGCTGGTCTGGTCTGCGCCGCCATGCACGGAAAGGTGGGTGATGGTCTGCTCCGGCAGGAAGAAGCTGACGGCGAGATCGCAGCCGGCGGGCACGTTGACGGTGGCGGGGTCGCTGACCATCAGCGCGCCGGGCGGGACGGTGACCATGGTGCGCCCGCTAAAAGTGAGGCCGGCAGAGGAGACCAGGTTGATGGTGCTGCCGCCCTGGCTGACGCCCACGTCGGCCGCGCCGATGATGAGCGGCTCGGTGCCGAACTCGTTGGTGAAGATGACGCGGACCTGGGGACCGCCGATGGAGAGGTGGACGATCTCGCGCACGGTGGTGTCGTCCGTGCCGTAGACGAACGCCGGCGGGCGCGGAGGCGTGGACCCGGCTGCGAACAATGGTGGAATGAGCGCAGGCGCGGCTGTTGCAGGCGCAGATTGTGCCGGCGCGGCTGCGGGCTCAGGCGCGGGCGATGCGGCGGGTGGCACGGCAGGAGTGGGCGCAGCAGCGGGCGCGGAGCCGATCGGCACAGCTGTGACCGGAGGCGCTGCCGGCCGGCCGTTGTTGGCGGCNNGGCGAGCAGCAGAAAGAAATTGGCAACGATGGAGCGGCGCAGGAGTCTGGTCACGGGAGTCAGTCAACCTCGGAAGAAAGTTTCAGCGGCACCATATTACGCTGGTTTGCCTGAAACCGGGCGGGCCGAACCCTCGTGCTCGCCGCGGACCTTTATGCGGCGCTGATGAACCTGCGTGTAATGTGAGCCTTAAATAGGAGGCTCCAAATGCTGATACCGCGAACCATCCGCGTGTTGCCAATCCTCGCCTTGGCGTGTGGTCTCACGCTCAAGGCGAGCGCAGCGCAGGCGCAGGCATCCGCTCCCACCCCCGCATCGGCACCCGCCTCAGCCCCCAGCACCAGCACCGATCTCTTCCTCATGGCCGGCTCGGATCTTGACCGCCCGGGCACCTTGCCGCGGGCTAACTACAACATCGGCATCGGCCACACCTTCGGCTTCCTCAAGAAAGACCCCATCGGCGACGAGCTCACCTTCGCCTACACCTACGAGAACGCCGGAACCCACGGCTTTCTGCACACCCGGTATGGAGAGCACTCCGAGCAGGTCGGCGTAATGAAGAACTTCGCCATCCACGGCACCCAGGTTGTCTCCGGATACACCTGGATCCAGACCGGCATCACCACCTACACCGGTTACAGCAGCCTGAGCAACCATCTTGATACCGGCCTGTCGATCGGGGCAATCGTGCATCTCAGCTTCCACAGTTCCATCTGGATTCAGGAGAGCTATAGCAAAGTCGTCACCGTGCCGTGGTACACCACCAGCAGCATCGGATACACCTATAGCTGGTAACTGCCTTCCGCCGCCGTGGTCGACGCCGCGCGCCGCTTGGGCGCTGCCCGCCTTTCACGTATAGTGGGCGGTGCGGAAGAACGTTGATCGTTGCCGTTCTGCGTTGCACGTTAGTTCTACAGAGGCGTCATTCTGACTCGAAGAGTCAGAATCTCCGTATTTGCATTTTCCAACGGTCAACGGACAACGTAGAACGGATACCGCCAAGAGGAAAAAATGACGATGCGATTTGCGAGAGGTTTGGTGCTGGCGATGACAACGATGCTGGGAGCGCAGGGTGCGATGGCGGCGGTTACAGTGACGAAGGCGGATTTCGGCAAGCTGCCGGATGGCAGGGCGGTGGACGTCTATGCGCTGAAGAACGCCGACCTGGATGTGGGCATCGCGACCTACGGCGCGCGCATCGTCTGGCTGAAGACCAAGGACCGTGACGGCAAGGTGGCCGACGTGGTGCTGGGCTACAAGTCGGTGGATGGATACGTGGCCGAGGGGACGGCCAAGACGTACTTTGGCTCGATTGTGGGACGGTACGGCAACCGGATTCGCGCGGGCAAGTTCTCCATCGACGGCAAGCAGTATCAGATCCCGCCCAACAACAACGGCAACGCGCTGCACGGAGGTCCGCACGGCTTCGACGACCAGTTGTGGACGGGCAGGGAGATTCCCGGCGGCGTGGAGATGTCGCTGGTGTCGAAGGACGGGGACATGGGCTTCCCGGGCACGCTGACGGTGCACGTGCGCTATACGCTGGTGGACGGCTCCGTGCAGATTGTCTACTCGGCGACCACCGACAAGCCGACGGTGACGAACATTACCAACCATTCGTACTTCAACCTCTCCGGCGAGGGCTCAGGCACCATCCTGAACGAGGTGCTGATGCTGAACGCCGACCAGTACACGCCGGTGGACGCCGGGCTGATTCCGGTGGGTGGGCCGAAGCCGGTGGAAGGAACGCCATTCGACTTCCGCAAGCCGACGGCAATCGGGGCGCGGATCGACCAGCCGAACGAGCAGTTGAAGATCGCCGGCGGATACGACCACAACTGG
>PLUT01000163.1:1777-7312 GCA_003162875.1 Granulicella sp. | reverse complement strand
AGTTCCTAGGCCGCCGGCTCCGATTCGAAATACAGATACCGCCGCCAACTCGGATCTGCCGAACCGATCATGCGCATGATGTGCCGCGACGTGTGCAGGCTGAAGGAGCGCGGCTCGCGCTGCAGCTTCATGTCGGTCAGCTCATGCAGCAACTGGTTGCCCTTCTTCCGGTTGCACTCGTGGCAGCACGCGACCAGGTTCTCCCACGTCGACAACCCGCCCCGCGAGCGCGGAATCACATGGTCCAGGGTCAGCTCGCCCGCAGTCAGCACGATGCCGCAGTACTGGCACGAGTTCCGGTCGCGCAGCAGGATGTTCTTGCGCGAGAGCGCTCGCGTCTGGTGCGGAATTCTGCGGTACTCGAGCAACCGGATGACGCTCGGCATCGCCACGCTCACCCTCGCCGCGTGCAGCACCGCGCCCTGCTCCTCCTCCGTGCGGGCAACGCCCTTCAGCACCAGCACCAGCGCCCGCCGCGCGCCGCAGATGTTGATCGGCTCGTACGATGCGTTCAGCACCAGCACCGGCATCTGCATCACCGGCTGGCGAAAGACGCCGATCCGGACATCCAGCTCCGTGGTCAGCCGCGGCGAGGCGTGTCCGGCTGCGTGCCGGTTGCCGCTCACTCGCTGCTTTCGCACCTTCGACCCTTGCATTGCTCTCGCTCCTCCGGTTCCAATCCGCATCCCATTTCGCCGCCATCTGCGCTGCCTTTATCCTTGCGCGGCGCGCATCCCGTTCTCTTCCCACAGCGCAACCCGCGGTGTCTGCGCCCGCGCCAGCGTTGCCACCCACACCTTGCCTGCGCCCGCGCGCCGCAGCACTCGCGCACACTCCCGAGCGGTTGCGCCGGTGGTATAAATGTCGTCGACCAGCAGCACCTCGCAGCCGGGCACAAGCCGGCTCGCGTCCGCCGCAAAAGCGCCTTCCAGGTTTCTCCGCCGCGCCACCGGGTTCAACTCGAACTGGCTTCTCGTATCGCGCTGCCGCGCCAGAACTCCGGTTTCCCGTCGCAGCTTCCATTCCGGAGCGCTCCGCCGCAGCTCGCCGATGGCCGCATCCGCCAACAGCTCCGACTGGTTATATCCGCGCTCGCGCTGCTTTGCCGGAAACAGCGGCACCGCAACCACGGCCAGCTCCGGGGCAGCCTCTGCGTGCAACATCAGAACCGCCTCGGCGAGCATTCCTCCCAGCACCTTCGCGACGCCTCGCATCCGCTCGTACTTCAGCAGGTGAATCATCTCGCGCAACTCGTCCTGGTAGACCGCGTACGCAACTGCGCGCGCAAACATCGGCGGCACAGCGCGGCACGGATAGCAGAGCAGGCCCTCCGCGGGCGCGATACGCACGCTCTCCATATCCAAGGCCTCGCCGCAGCAACCGCAGATTGCCATATCCTGCCGCGGCACCGCAGTTCGGCAGGCATCGCAGATGGGGAGCGTTCCCAAACGCAGCAATGGCTGGCTGCACACGCGGCAGTCGGCTGGAAACGCTGTCGTCACAACGTCGTCGAGCACTCCTCGGAGCAATCGGCCTGGGCCAGATTGGAGATATGGGCTATGCGGAAAGGGCGCCACAACCCGGCCTCGTCCAGGCCGCATTCCTGCGCGACCCGCGTACGACCCGACGCCTGAACCAGGCGGAGCGCCGGGCGGAACTCTGAGCGTACTCTCATTCAGGCTTGCGCTGAAGATGCACCTCGCTCGGTTGGCGCTCCAGGCCGCTTGGGCCGCGCCAATGGTCGAAGTATAAATGCTCTGGGCCTGCTTCGCCAGCCCGAATGCGCCACCCCGTTCCAAAGCCCTTCTCCGCTGATACACTCCCATCGAAGGGAAGTAACGCCGCATTCACACCCGGAGAGTTCGACTCGTATGGCCACCGCTGCACCCGTAAAGCCTGTTTTCAGACCATTTGTCCCCGCCACCGAGTCGCGTCCGGAGTTGACCGTCCGCGCGTTGCTGCTGGGCGCGGTCTTCGGCGTGTTGTTCGGTGCGGTCACGGTCTACGTGGGGCTGCGCGCCGGCTTGACGGTCGCCGCCAGCATCCCCATCTCGGTCCTCTCCATCTCAATCATGCGGTACATTTCCCGGGTCTTTGGCCTGCGCGATGCCAGCATCCTTGAGAACAACATCGTGCAGACGACCGGCAACGCGGGCCAGTCGATTGCCTCGGGCGTCATCTTTACGCTCCCGGCGCTGGTCTTCCTTGGTTTCGACCTCGAGTCCTCACGCATCTTCGCGCTCGCCCTCTTCGGCGGCTGGCTGGGCGTACTGTTCATGATCCCGCTGCGCCGCCAACTGATCGTGGAAGAGCACGGCACATTGACCTATCCCGAAGGCACCGCCTGCGCCGACGTGCTGATCGCCGGCGAGCGCGGTGGCAGTCTCGCCTCCCGCGTCTTTCTTGGCCTCGGCCTTGGCGGTCTCTACACGCTCTTCCAGAACAGCAGCCTTTTCGGCCTGTGGCCCGATGAGCCGAAGCGCGACTTCGACATCGGCGCGCAACATCTGCTCAAAGGCGGCAGCATCCGCTCCGATTGCACGCCGGAGTATCTCGGCGTGGGCTACATCATCGGCGCGCGCGTCGCCGCCATCATGTTTGCCGGAGGCATTTTCTCCTGGCTGGTGCTGATGCCGGCCATTTACTTCTTCGGCTCGCACCTTTCCGGGCCGCTCTATCCCGGCACAGTTCCGGTCAGCCAGATGTCACCCTCAGACCTGTGGCGCGCGTACGTGCGGCCCATGGGCGCCGGCGCCGTTGCCTGTTCCGGCCTGATCACGCTGATCCGTACGCTGCCGACCATCGTCAGCGCCCTGACGCAGGGCTTCAAGAAGGGCGCGGCCAAGGCGGGCACAGCCGTCCGCTCGCGCGTCGAACACGATCTGCCTCCCAGCGTGGTGATCGGCGGAAGCCTCGTACTGATTGTGCTGATGTTTCTTTTCCTGCAATTCAAGCCGGTTCCCGGCGCATACGTCGGCCCACTCGCGAACCTTGTTGCTGCGCTGATGATCGTGGTGTTCGGATTCCTGTTTGTTACGGTCTCGGCGCGCATCGTCGGTATCGTCGGGTCGTCCGCCTCTCCGGTCTCCGGCATGACCATCGCGACGCTGATGGCAACGGCAGCGATCTTCCTCGTCAAAGGCTGGACCGCGCCCGCATTCGGCGCGCTGGCGATCACGGTGGGCGGCGTCGTCTGCATCGCCGCCTCCAACGCAGGCGACACCAGCCAGGACCTGAAGACGGGCTACCTGGTCGGCTCGACGCCCTGGAAGCAGCAGGTCGCGCTGATCTTTGGCGTGATGGTCTGCATCTTCTCCATTGGCGCAACACTGAACGCGATGAACCGCGCCTATGAGCAGTTTCAGCGCATGCCAGCTCCCATCCCGCTCTCGCTCGCGCAACTTCCTGACGGCGTGCAAAGCCAGGGCGCCTTCACGCGCGATCGCGTCGAACTCACCGCGCCGGGAGATAACCAGAGCCACCAGGAACTTACCGGCGCAAGCCATTACATCCTGCTCAACGCCATCGGCTCCAATGTGCTGCAGGACGGCAAGTACCTCTACAACCCCGCCACCGGGCAGATCGAAGTTCAGTGGATTCAGGGCATCGGCAGCGAGCGGGCTGCGGCACCGCAGGGCCGCCTGATGGCCACCGTCATCAATGGCATTCTCTCGCGCAAGCTGCCCTGGACACTGGTGCTGCTTGGCGTGGCGCTGGTCATCGTGGTGGAACTGCTCGGCATCCGCTCGCTCACCTTCGCTGTCGGCGCCTATCTCTCCATCGCGACCACACTCGCCATCTTCGTCGGCGGCGTCATGCGCTGGATGGTCGACCGCGCAATGATTCAGCACGCCGAACGCACCCGCATGGCCGCCAACCCCGACATCGTCGATCCCGACACCGGCCTCCCCATTCCCACCAGCGTCACTCCCGCACTCGATACCGAAAGCGAGATCTCGCCCGGCAGCCTCTACGCCTCAGGCCTCATCGCCGCCGGCGGCATCGTCGGCCTGCTCGGCGTCTCCGCACAACTCGCGGCGGGCCTATCCGAAGAGCGCGGCGGCCACTGGCACCTCTTCAGCTTCAGCCATGACAATCCGCTGTACCACGATTGGGTCGCCGTGGTGATGTTCGCGCTGCTCGCCTTCAGCCTCTACTACTTCGCCCGCAAGCCGCTGAACCAGCCGAAGGAATAAATCGACCAAGCGGCTCCAAGCGAGGCCTACGTCTTGGCTTTGACGAGAGCTTCATGCACAAGCATCTTGAGATAAGTCTGATATTTGAGGCCACGCTTGCTCGCCTGTTCGCGCGCCAACGCAATGTCGTCGGGGTCGAAGCGAATGGTCGTGGTGGGTATGCCGCCAAGACGCGCAGCAGTGCCACAGCCCAGACGCCCCTCCGCCGCCGCCTGCTCGAAGTCCTTCAGGAGTTCGTCCTGATTATCGAACCACCACTTCGCCTCTTCGGCTTCGGACTTGAAATCAGGAAGGATCCGCTTTTCCATGATCGATGCTCCCCTTCTGCGCTGAGTAGAAAGCACGATACGCGCGGTTTGCTGGAAACGCAGTGACAACGCGAGTTCTCTTTCCACGGAGCGTAGTGATTACGATTAGAACGCGACCGGAAAGAGTCTCGCCGATCTGCATCAAACGCTCCTCGCCATTGCGTGCCTGTTTCCCTATATCGAGCGGACTATTGGAAACAACCTCTTCGGCTTCGCTAGTTGTTACGTCGTGCTCGGCAATGTGGGCTATGTTTGCTTCGTCCCAATCGAACAACTCCTCATCAGCCATAACTCATTCCCTGCCGCGCTTGACTGCGCAGCTGTGTATGGCCCTGCTTGCGATTTCACTCCGCGCGCGGGCGCTGAGCGGACTCTGGAAGAATCGTACATACAACGTAGCTACTATGTCAAGCGCTATCGCAGCACCTCTTCGAGCGTCGTCGACAGGTCTGTCTTCTCGTCGCGATACTTCACGATGACCGGCGTGTACACGCACAGTCCCATCTGTTTGCCGTAGCCGCCGGTCACCGCGCGCGAACCCGGCACCACTACCGCGCGCTCGGGAATAACCAGCGGCGTCTCCGCGGTCGCTTTCAGGATCGTCCCCTGCACCGCGTCGTACACCGGAGTGCCCCGCGTCAGCATCGTTCCTGCAGCCAGCACGGCGCGCCTGCGCACGATTGTGCCCTCATACACTCCCGTGTTGCCGCCCACCAGCACATCNNCCAGCGCGTGCGAATCCACCATCGTGCCCTCATCCACATACGCGCCCACGTTCACATACGCCGGCGGCATCAGGACCACGCCGCGCGCCACAAACGCGCCCGAGCGCACCGAGCTTCCACCCGGCACAATCCGCACTCCGTCCTCCGCCCGGAACTGGCGCGCCGGGTACGTCTCCTTGTCCACGAACGTTACCTGCCAGGCCGTGCCTCCCGGGTAGCGTCCGGCCTCGTGCCCCACCACCGACATGTCCGCCAGCTTGCCGATGCGGAACCCCAGCAGAATCCCGCGCTTCACCCACGCATTCA
>PLUT01000163.1:0-1741 GCA_003162875.1 Granulicella sp. | reverse complement strand
GGGCAGCAATTCCAACTCGCCCAGCATCGCTTCCAGCTTCTGCCGCGTCGCCGCGGTCACCGGGACCATGGGCAGCCGCAGCCGCTCCTCGATCCGTCCCATCAGCGCCAGCACCGCTTTCACCGGCGCCGGACTTGGCTCGCTGAAATGTGCCTTCATCAGCGCCGCGTATTTGCAGTTGATCGCCCGCGCCGTCGCCCAGTCGCCTGCTAGCGCGGCCCCGACCATCTTCGCCATCTGCGCGGGAATCGCATTCGACGCCACCGAAACCAGCCCCGCGCCGCCCAGCGNNGCCAGCCGCAGCACCGTCGCCGGCTCCAGGTTCACGCCCGTGCGCGACGGAATGTTGTACAGCAGGATCGGCATCTCCACCGCCTCCGCAATCGCGCGGAAATGCTGGTACTGGCCCTCCTGCCCCGGCCGGTTGTAGTACGGATTCGCTGTCAGAATGCCAGTAAGCCCCGGCGTCTTCGCCAGCCGTTTCGCTCGCGCCACCGCCTCGCTGGTTGCATTGTGCGTGCAGCCGCCGAACACCGGCACGCGGCCGGCGGCCGTCTTGACGGTCAACTCCACCACGCGCAGCCACTCCTCCTCGCTCAGCGTCGAGGCCTCGCCCGTAGTTCCGCAGGGGATCAGAAAGTTGATGCCCAATTCAATCTGCCACTCAACCAAACGGACGAACGCAGCCTCGTCCACCGCCCCATCCGCACCAAAGGGAGTTACCAGTGCCGTGCCACAACCAGAAAGTTCCATCGCGATTGTGAGTTTACCCTTTATCGCCCCGCGAAGTCGCGGAACCCTTCCCAGCCCGCCGATTCACTCCTGCGAACCGCAGGCTTCCTTTGTGAAACGCGCTGTACAATATCCTTCAAGGATTGGACCGTATATGTACAAAGACGGTCTTTACATCAGCCACGGGCCGGAGAATACCGCATTGGCAGTAATTCGAGAGAATGGCGGCAATACGCTATGGATTAGGAATTTTGTGACGGTAGATTACGCCTTGAACATCATGGAAGAGAATATTCTCGCGGAGTCGGATCGGTCGGAAATCGAGCAAGAATTAGCGCGGCACAAGGGGTACTTTTTGGCCACTCCTGAGCGCCCGGAAGACGGCTACAAAGAAATCGCTTTTCTGCGGTATTCGCTCACCCCGACCGCTTGAGTCGCCCCTCATTTGCCACACGGGAAAGCCCGCTGCATCGACGCTGCGACAAACGAAACAGCGGGCATATTCTTGTCTTTGGGGAAAGCGGCGAGGTCTGCTGTCATCGCCTTCTTAACGATGAGAACCATTTCTTTTGAAGACACGCCTTCGCGAATACAAAAATGGCCCTTATCCATCGCAACGCCCGCGCCGAGTCCCGCACCTTCTGTAACCCCTAAAATATAGAACCTACACGCGGCTGTGCTTGCCTCATCGGTTCCCCCGCAAATGTCTCTTAGGTCTGAAAGTGTCATCTGTGCGGCTTGCATGGAGGCTGGCAGCACAATAAAAACGACAGCAAGCAGAATTGCAGAACGGATTCTCATAAACGCCCCGTGGTTCGCTGATCTGTGAACGGTTCCTCAAGAGATCGTAGCACCGGCGCGGCGGCTCGCTCTGCGCCTTTCGCTTTCAGACGGCTCAATCTTCGGTGGCTGCAGGCGTTGCGTCCTCATCATCTTTGCAACTGCCAGTGAGCGGTCCTGGTCTCGTAGCAGATTCGGCCGGTTTACACCCACTCGCCCGCGCGCATCA
>PLUT01000277.1 GCA_003162875.1 Granulicella sp. | reverse complement strand
CGTAGTGTGAACACGCCCTAATTTACATGGATGGTGTGTCGGTTGTACTAATGCACGCTAAGTCTTCGAATGTCGTCCAGCACGCATAACGATCTACGCGTCAGTTGGAGGCCAAGGGGCTGGGAATATCCGGCAGTTTGGGAGTGTCGTTGGGAACGTGCTCCACGGTCATGTCTTCAAAGAGTATGTCCGGGACCACGTAAGAAATGAGGTCGCCTCCGAGAGAGAGCGATACGCCGAGAAGCGAAACAGTCTGGCCGCGTTGGGTATACACGGTGCGATCCTTGGAAACAGCCAGGATATCTTTGAAGGAGCTGACGGTAATCTCGGCGACGCGCGAGTCGCGAACGGACTCTTCGTGGCCGTCCGCGTACACCCGGATGGCTTCAAGTGCCGCGTTTCCCGAGAGACGTCGAATGATCATGCCGTATTCAAGGTCGCGGGCCTTGACGAGATCGAGCAGTTGCTTCGTAAGGTCTTCGCGGGATGACGTCTTCGAAGCTTCGACAAAGAGGTTGCCGGGCAGCACGCCTCGCTCACGCATGTTTCCGGTGCTTTGCAGCATGCCGCGTGCAGGCGCTCGTGAAGTGAGGAGCGTCTTGAGGTAGCCGTCTTTGACGAGCACGGTCTCTTGCGAGGGCACGCCTTCTTCGTCGAACTTATAGTTGCCGAAGAGAGGGTGACCGTCCGCTTGCGTCAGTTGCGGGTTGTCGACCACGGTCAGGAAATCAGGCAGGACGCGACTGCCCACCTTGTTCAGCAGGCCGGAGGTGGGATTCGACGAAGCGCCCAAGGAGCCTGTGAGCAACTCGGATATGAGGGCATTGCCGCCTCCACCGGAGCGCGAACGTGCTGACAGTTGGTTGGCAAAGTTATGGGCGAAGAGTTCTGCCGCCGCATCTCCTTCGAGGAGTACGGGGCCGTTGTAGCGCTTGGCCGCTTTTCCTCTACGCCGGGCCGTGAGGCGCTCGACAACGGCATTGGAGTTCTGAACGATTGTGGCTTCGCTGGGTAGATCGCTCAGCGAGCGTCCGTATGCAGAGTATTCGTCACTGAAGATTTCTCCGGTAGTGTTCTGCAGGGAGGCCGAGGCGCGGAAGACGACGTTGGGAATCTGACGGATGTAGGTTGTGCCCTCACTGTTGAGAAAGTGTTCGGTCGAGTTATCGACTCCGAATTCCGCCTCAGAGGTCTGGACCAGAGGAAGAGAGCGGAAAACGGCGGAGGCAGCCCGGACAAGATGCTCGGCATCGCTGAGCTTCTCGTCGATTGGCGGCAAAACCTCCGATTCCTGACGCGGGGGCTCCTTACTGAAATCAGGAATGGTCTCTTCGCGGTTTCTGCTCTGCTGCGCGGCCTTCTTCGCAGAGAGGTCTTCGACCGCCTTCTTGTAGGCCGCGTCGGTGGCGAGCCAGATTTTGCGGCGAAGCTCGTCGTAGTTGTCGTCGACGGGAAGAATGTTGGAACCGCCGCCTAGCGAGCCGAGAAGCGCCTCGATAGCGCCGAGGCCGCCACCGCTGAAGTTACTGTTGTCGAGGTCGTAGCTGCCGACACGCACGGTGACGGAGAGGACGCGGTTGCGGGTTTCACCGCTGGACGTGAGCGAGCCGAGGCTGGCGTGAGCTTCCTTACGGTCGCTGTCGACGATTTTGTAAGCGATGTAGTACGGACCATCCTTCGCTTCGAGGTGCAGTTCCTTCATTGAGCGCTGCATCTCGTCTTTCATGGCGCGGGCCTCAACGTCATCCTGCTGCGCGAACAGAGGGGCAGATACAAGAGCCAGGAGGCCAACGCAGAGGAATTGTCTTTTCATTTCGGACTTCCTTGTGCAGCAACGAACGGTGCGGGAAGAATCGGCGGACGCTCCTGCGATTTGGCCTTCTTTTGCACTTCAATCTGCGAGATGAGGATGGCGGGACCGCTGGCGGAGACGGGAACCTGGCCGGACTCAGCGCCACAGATCCCGTTGAAGACGGCCTTTTCGTCATCGGCGGCAAGTATCTTGCTAAAGACGGTGAGCGGCGTGCCGACCAGGTCAACGCCACGTACCAACTCTTCCCGCCCATCGGGATAGACACGGTAGACCATCACCGGCAGCACATTGAAGGCGTTGGGAATTGATCGGCCCGTCAGGGTGAAGCCGCCCTGGATGTCGTCAAACAAGAGCCCGAAGGGCTTATTTTGTTCCTTGATCTGGGCAATCAGGAGCTTCTTGAGCTGTTCGCGCGGAACGGGCTTCAAGTTGACGATGATGAGGTTCGATTGCCGCGCGACGGGTTCGAAGCCAGCCTGAGCCCGGCCATGGCCGTTGGAGTTCGGGAATCCCTCGATGGGCGAGCGGCCCATGAGGAAGTTTTCAAGGACACCGTCCTTCACGGCTACGACGGGACGCGCCCGGACACCTTCGTCGTCGAAGGTGTAAGAACCCACGAGGTCCACTCCGCCGTAACGTTTGAGGGTTGGGTCGAAGTCAACGGACAGGAACGTGGGGAGGACTGGCTGGCCGACCATCTTCTTGAAGGTCTGGCCCTCGGACTCGTTCTTCTGGCGATGGCCCTCAATACGATGGCCAAAGACTTCATGGAAGAAAACAGCGGTGGCGCGTCCTGAGAGGATGGCCGGGCCGGTGTAGGGATCGACGATGGGCGCGTCGCGCAACGCCTTCAGATCGGCGATCATTTTGTCGACAGCCTTCAGCACGGCAGCGTCGTCGGGGAGTCCCTGCGGTGTGAGCGCGGCGAAGGATTCGTAGCGTGGGAGCTCCATTCCATCGGGGGCTTTGGATGTGGCTTCGATGAAGAGCCGGTAGTAGGTGGTCGAAGTTTGGATCATCGAGCCGTCGCTGGACACAAACCAGCGAGCTTCCTGGTCGGCCTCGAAGGAAGCGGTGGCATTGAAAAGGTCGCCGTAGCGGTGGAACGGCGCGGTGTACTTGCGGGTCTTCTCCTCCCAGAGCTTGCGATCGACGTGCATGTCCGGGATGGGTTCGATGGATTGCTCGGGCTTCTCATGGGAGAAGTCGTCGGATTTGTCTTCCTGCTCGATTTTTACCTCGTTGTTGGTTTGTACAGCGGCGAGTTGGGTCAGGGCACGCTTGTACCTCTTGTCGGTCTCGAGCCAGAGCGCGGAGCGGATAGGAAGCGGATCATCTTCGACGGGAATGACAACGATGGATACGCCTCCCAAGGCGCTCAGGCCTGCCGCTGTGCCACGTACCTGGTGCGTGTTGTCGAGCGCGTAATCGCCGACGCGGACGTCGATATGTGCGACGCGGCGGTGGTTCGAGTTACTGCTCACCAGGGCTCCGAAGCTTGAAGAGACCGTCACCGTATTCGAGTCCGTAATTTCGTAGCTCAGATAGTAAGGCGCGATGGGCTGCTTCTTGAGCTCGTCAAAGTCGCGGTCGAGCTCGGTCTTGGCGGCGGCGAGAACGGGTGACGCGCCGCTGNNCGGAGCAGCATCGAAGTCTTCAAGATTGCCTCGTGAGCGGAGGGATCAGACGGCCAATTATAGCGTGCTAATTGTGCATTGGTCGTTCAGGACACCTGCCTCTAGCTGGAGCCACCAGGTGACCCGCTCTGGTTGAGGCCGCCCATCTAGAAGTTCGGGCGACCTTGAAGGACTGCTTCGGGTCGCGGCGCATTAGTGCAAAACTCCTCAGGCTCCTTTATACGACTCCGCTCGTGATGCCGCCCTTCATGACCAGATCGCAGTATTTGTAACCGACGGCAGATTGCGTCGAGGATGGATCCATGGGTTCACCCTTTCGATCATCAATTGATCTCTGAGATTCAAATCGCACGAGAGAATCACACTCTCCGAACGGAGTTGCGTGGTCGCGGTACTTATCTCCGGCTTCGAGACATCCTTGGGGTTTCACTTCGAAGGCACGGAGAAGTCTGATTGTAAGGAATCATGCGCCCGGGATCAGGGTCAAGACCTTATTGATGGCACCGAGAATGTCGCCGAAGGTCGATATACCAGATGAAATGGCGAGTATCTGGGCCTGCAACGTCTTGAGCTCGTCGTTGGTGCTATTGATCCGTAGGAGCAGCGCGTCATAGAGCGCCGTGTTGGCTTCGATTCGGTACATTACATCCTTGGTCAGGACATTGTCGACATTCGTTCGGGAGGAGTTTAGCGCTTCTAGGACGCCGGGGTCGGTGGTGGTTTCGATGGCCGTCTGAATTTGGGCTAAGAGGTCCTGGTAGCCAGCTCTCAACTCCGGCGTAAGCGGGATAGTGGATGCGGAAGGTGTCGTCGGCTTCGATGAATCGGTCGGCTTAACGGGAGCCAAGGGCACGGCACTGAGCATCTTCTCTACTGGAAACGTCCGGAGAGAATACCTCTGCTCGTCGGCGGGCTCGCCAACAGCGCTCACAACTCCATATCTCAAGAGGTCAGAGACTCCCTCTTTATCGAGCCAACTGGGGAGGTTCGACGTCTTCTTCGCATCTGCTGCAACGGCGGTCGCTTCATATTCAGCGAGTGCTTGGCGATTTTTCGAAAGGATGTCGATCAACTCTGGAAAGCGCATCGTCAGTGCAATAAACTTGCCAAGCTGCTCGGGAGTAGAAACCGCACGCTTATCTGCGCGGTAGATATCCAGAAGACCTTGGCTGCTGGCCAGGTAAACAGAAAGGCGAAACGAGTTCAAGAACAGCTTCAGTCTCCGGGGGTTGCTACGGAAAACGTGCCGCACCATGAGAACCACCCGCTGTATGCGCTCAGATTCTCCCCTCGTCTCAATTCGGTTGTAATCAATTGCATCATCTGTAGGTGAGCCTACCGGACTCTTGGGTTCACGTATGTCCTCTATCTTATCTGGCGCAGTGTTCACCGACGATGCCCCAACAGGGAGCGCCGTAAGGCTTTGAAGGAAATACTTAATATCGTCCGAGTTGTCTTGAATCGGAACTCGCACGGATAGCTGAATAAACTTCTCCAGGAACGAATACCCAAAGTTCAGTCTAGATCGCAGCGAGATACTGCCGTCTTCTTCTTGAAACTCTGTCAGAAACGGCACGAGATCATTGAACTTCTGCGCGATTCCGGCGGCGACCTTTTGACGATCAATAGCAAGAATGAAAATCAACTGTTCGCCATCGCCAATCATAAGGTTTATTGCTTGTATCAGTTCCGCAGCTTTCGGGACCTCGCAGCGATCGAGATCATCAACAAATACATATATTTTGCTGTCACTCGAACTCGAATACGCACTGACCGCCTTCGAGAAGTCATCGTGAAAATTATCCAGAAATGCAGTATGGCCTTTGTAGTCGGGGCGGTCTAAGAAACGCTCAAGACGAAAATCGAACAGCCGATCTCGAAAAGCGGTACCACCGAGGCTCAAGAGAGCCAGCAGGATGGCAACGGCACCTCCTCGCGTTCCCAGAGCAAGAAGATACGCGTAGAGGGAAGTGTGGGGAATCTGACTTTCTCCTGGCGTGCTCGATCCACCGCCAGTCGTTGTTTTAACGGCGTTACTTGTTGTAATCGGGGATTCGGAGGTTCCGCTGTTCCTTGTGTCTTTGTGATCGCTCTGTGTGGTGTCAGGGAGTATGGAGGCCACAATTGCCTGCTGTTGTGCAGGTGTCTTGGTGACCGCCCATTTGAGAACACCAGACGCGCCCGCAGCGACGAAGATCCAGAGCATTACGAACGTTATGAATTTAGCCCAGCCAACGAACCCATTGATGCGCTTGAAGAAGAGCTTTATGTCCCCAGATATCCGTCGACTAAACCGCGCTTTATGACGCAGAGTCCTCGTCAGGGTTAATGCGAAGGATGCCCACAGCTCGTCTTGCTTTTCGTAACGCCAAGGGTTGAACCAAACTACGGTATCCGTGGGAGAAAGCCTTTGGATTTCCTTTTGAAGTTGCATCATAAAGGATGATTTGCCACTCCCCCATTCCCCTTCAATCGAAAGGGTCAGAGGTGGTTTTGTCTTTTGAGCATTCAAGAATGCAGCGACTGCGTCCACGTATGGCTTGAATCTGAGCGTGTCCTTACTGGTCGGCCCGTCCGTGACAGCGTTTGGCTCGATAGAGTTAGGACCATCTTGCGGAGATTGACTTGAACTCGTTTCAGATCCGCGTTGCGGAGTTTGGCTCGAACCACTTGAAGTGACAGGCTCAGGACTCGCAACCGACTCAACGGGCGCTGTGGTCGGTGGTTTCCCATCGCACGTTGTCAAGAAAGCGTTACCGCTTCGACTAATCTCGACGAACTCAGGATTATTGCCATTGACGGTAGGTATAAGATGCCCACGTGAGCGGAGCCACTCCCAAGCTTCGGTGATGGCTTGCTCGATTCGCTTGCGATCCTGAGGAGGATAACCTGAGGCCGGGTTCGATAGGAGGAAGTTGGCCCGATGTCTTTGGGTCGGCGACTCCGAGGCGATCACCTTCAGCAATGGACAGGCGAAGCGACGGAAGGCTCGGCCCAGTCCGGCTTATTCATCCCGAGGGGTCTGCGCTTAGGAAGCTAGGATCTGCAGAAGTGGTAGCTAGTGCTTTGACCGCGTGAT
>PLUT01000295.1 GCA_003162875.1 Granulicella sp. | reverse complement strand
TCGGGGCTATGGAATGATCTGTAGCAGCAAATAGAAACGAAAGCAGGCCAGCTTCGAGCCGTTTTGCGCACTGTACCGCCCGTCGGGGAAGGTATGAGTTTGAAGATCGCGATTATCGGGTGCGGCAAGATTGCGGATGCGCACGTCGAAGAGATTCGTAAAATTCCATTCGTGCAACTGGTCGCGGTGTGCGATCTTGAACCGATCATGGCAGAGCAGTTGGCGATGCGTTTCTCCATTGCCCGCTGGTATAGCGATGTAGCGCAGATGCTGGATGTGGAGAAGCCGGACGTGCTGCACATCACAACCCCACCCCAGTCTCACCTGGCCTTGACCAGGCAAGCGATGGCGGCTGGCTGCCATGTATTCCTGGAAAAGCCGGTCGCACTGCGCCATTGTGATACTGAAGCGATCGTCGCCAGCGTCGTTGCCGGAGGACGGAAGCTCTGTGTGAATTACTGGCCGAATTTCGAGGCCCCGGCTCTTGAATTGCGGCGACTGTTCGAGAGTGGAGTGCTTGGAAGCGCCGTACACGTTGAGAGCTTTTATGGATATGACCTCGCGGGCGAATACGGGATGGCGCTGAAGCGGGACCCCAACCATTGGGTGCATCGTCTTCCCGGGAAGTTGTTCCAGAATGTGCTGGATCACATCTTGAACAAGATCACACCGTTCCTAGACGATGAACAACCTCTCATCCGGGCCATTGCATACCAAGGGGACGCGAATCGAGCCGATGAGGTCCCTGGGCAGTTGCTCGATGAGCTGCGCGTGACATTGCACGGCGCGCATACCAGTGCCTATGCGACGTTCAGCTGCCATGCGCGTCCGGTTGGGCACTGCTTGCGGGTCTATGGAACGAAGAACACCGCACATGTGGACTTCATGGCGCGCACGGTTGTTCTGGAGCGAAAGCAGGCGCTGCCGTCCGCGNNCCGTCATTTCTAACCGCTAAGGATTACATGCGGCAGGGGATGAAGAATGTTGGGAGGTTCTCGCGTTCGCAATTCCATTATTTCGATGGCATGCGCACGTTGTTGACGGACTTTTATCTGAGCATTGAGCGGGACACAGAGCCACCAATCGCATATCGCGAGATCTTGCGCGTGTCGGCGATGATGGATGACATATTCCAACAGGTTTATCCGGAGGCGCGCAGTTGAAGGTCCTGGTCACGGGGGCGGGTGGATTCCTCGGGTTGCATGTTGTCGAGCGCCTGCTTGCCCATGGATATAACGACANNTGCACACTTCGCGACCGGGCGAAGGCGGAAGGTCTTCTGGATGTTTCGAAAGCCTATGGCGCCCCGCAACTGGAATTCTGCTACGGGAATCTGAGGTCGAAGGCGGATTGTGCCCGGGCGGTTGACGGTATTTCGCTGATCTTCCATCTGGCGGCCGGGTTGAAGGGGTCCGCGGCGGAACTCTTTGCCGATTCGGTAGTCGTGTCGCGGAACTTGCTCGAAGCGGTGGAAGCTCGCGAGGGGATGCCTCTCCGAAATACTCGGGTAGTGCTTGTGAGTTCCTTTGGGGTGTATGGGGTAGTGCCGCTGGGCCGGGGAGCGCAAATAGACGAGCAAATTCCCATGGAAAGCCACCCAGAACTCCGGGATACATATTCCCAGTCGAAGCTGAGGCAGGAACAGCTGTTTTGGCACTATCAGCGGAAGGATGGTTTCGAACTCGTTGTGTTGCGTCCAGGTGTGATTTACGGACCGGGCGGAGGAGCGTTCTCCAATCGCGTGGGATTGCAGATCGGGCCGACATTCTTCCATATGGGTGGCGACAATCTGCTTCCGCTGTCGTATGTCGTTAATTGTGCGGAAGCCATCGTGGTGGCGGGAACGCATCCGGATGCGTCCGGACAGGTGTACAACGTACATGACGACGATCTGCCTACTGCCGTTGAATATCTGCGCGCATACAAGAAGCAGGTGAAGCAAATCCGATCGGTACGGCTGCCGTATTTTGCTACCAGGATGCTGGCATCGTCGCTGGAGAGCTATCATCGACGTTCGATGGGTCAACTGCCCGCAATCATAACGCGGTATAAGGCTGCGGCGGCATGGGGTGGAAACAGGTTCAGCAATGCGAAGTTGCAAGGACTGGGATGGCGGCAACTGGTACCCACGTCAGAAGCTATGGCGACGACGTTCCAGTATCTTCGACAGCAGGATACGAAGCAATGATGACGGGAAGCGCAGGAAGCAATAACGCATACGATCACACTGTGGGCGACGTGATCGGAATTGGATCAAGGGAGCCGAACTCGTGGGATCTTTGACATTGAGAATCCCGATTGTTATGTTCACCAAACTCGCCCACCGATAAGATTGTCTGAGGCCAGCGATTGCGAATCTTACATGTGAATCACACACTGGATCTTGGCGGTACGGAGATCATGCTTCTAGACCTGGCCGCCGGGCAAAAGAGACTCGGCCACGATGTAACTATCTGCTCCATGTACGGTCCTGGTCTTCTCGATGCAAAGGCCGGCGAGTACGGCCTTCCCGTCGTGCATCTGAATAGTTCTGGAAAGCTGTGGCACAAGGTCAGATTGCTCACGGCATTCCTCAATGAGCATCCGCAAGACGTCGTCCACAGCCATTGGGGGGTCTGGCTCGCAACTGCTATCTCCGGGTGCTTGAAGAGAATTCCGCGTATTCATACTCACCACTCCAACCAGAGACGGAGGCTGTTTCTGGAGCACCGGGCCGCCTCGCTGTTCACCACCAAGGTGGTCGTACTTACCCCGGAGGTCGACGAGTATATCAGGAGATGGGTGGCCGTGCCGAAGCGCAAGATTGAGGTGATTCCTAACGGCATCGATCTCTCCAGAATTTGTGGAGTTCAGCGGGTCGAGCTCGATGGCATTGCTCCCGAGGCGACTGTTGTGGGCATGGTCGCCAGGCTCTCTCCTCCTAAGGATTACTCAATCTTTATGCGCGCCGCGAAGGTTGTGCTCAACCGGTTCCCTGACGTGCATTTTGTCGCGGTCGGCGATGGTCTGCAGCGCGCCCAATTTGAAGCGGAGAAAGCGCAACTCGAAATCCCCAACTTTCACTTTCTTGGCAACCGCCTGGACGTCCCATCGATCCTGAGGCGCATGACGATCAACGTGCTGGCTACGCGGAACGAAGGTCTGTCGATAACCCTCCTCGAAGCCATGGCGAGCGGTTGTGCCTGCGTTGCGAGCGACATTCCCGCCAATCGCTTTGCACTCGATAACGGCAATGCAGGCCTTCTCGTACCGGGAAAGAATCCTGAGGCGTTGGCGGCCGCAATCGAACGCCTTCTCGTCGATGGCGCTCTGCGCGAGAGGTTCCATGAAAAATCGCTGGAACGTTCGCAGTACTTCTCTGCGGACCGGATGGCGAGGGATTACATCAACTTGTATACCCGATTAGTTAATTAATATGGCAAAGAATTTGCCGCAATGCGAGACTATAAGNNAATTGAGCTAAACGAGGGGACGAGCGCATGTCCAAAGTGACCGTCTTTTGCGGCGGCTCGGTCGGCTCCGATCCGCATTCACCGAAGACATGGTCCGGCAGTTGCTCGTCCCTGGTCAATGCGATGGACGGGGCGGGCATTCTTGATCGCGCGGTAGGTATCAAGGTTGCGCCTCTCCGTAACTGCCTCCTCCTCGCCAGGAACTACAACCGCAACCGCGCCGTTNNGGCGCGCTCTGACACAAGCCGCAAAGCATGTCACCGTCACCAGCCCTTTCCTGCTTCAGCTCGGCCACATGTTTTCCCTGCCCGACGCATTTCCCCAGAAGAAGAGCATCTCCTACCACGACGGTAACCTGTCTGAACTTCTCAACAGCGGATTCGGCTTGTCCGGAGTCTCCCGGCAGCGGATCGATCAGGCCTTGCGTTACGAGGAGGAAGTTGCTGGACAGATGACCGCTATTTTCACCTTCAGCGAATCCCTTCGACAATCCTTTATCTTCGACTACCACGTTCCCGCAGATCGAGTGTTCAACGTTGGCGGGGGCATCAATTTGACCGAGTTCCCTCCCGCCAATCCGCACAAGAACTACACCGCACCTCGTATCCTCTTCATCGGGATAGAATTTGTACGCAAGGGAGGTCCCCAACTCCTCGATGCCTTTCGCATTGTTCGCGAAGTATTACCGGCCGCTGAGCTTCACATCGTCGGCCCGGCAAAGATCGAGAATTCATCGGCTGGCGTTGTCTTCCACGGGCGCCTCTCCAAGACCGATGCTGGCCAGAAGCAGAAACTCGAATCCCTTTTCCGCGAATGTACTCTATTCGTCTTGCCGGCGCTCTACGAGCCCTTCGGAATCGCACCGCTGGAAGCAATGCTTTACCAACTCCCATGCCTGGTCACCGATGCATGGGCTCTCCGCGAAGCCGTCACTCCGGGGGTCAACGGCGACCTCGTCGCCAGGGGTTCCATCGACAGTCTATCGACAAAGATAATCCAACTGCTCTCCAATCCGGAGCGACTTGCCGCCATGGGTCAGCAGGGCCGCGAGCTTGTGCTCCGGCAGTACACCTGGTCCGCAGTTGCGGGTCGCATGTCCGCCGCCATAGCAGATGTCTGACATGCGAGAGTATGCGCTGCTATTGGGCGCCGACAACTGGAGAGCGCTCCGCAGTATCGGTTTGCGAACATGTTACGCTGGAAAGATAGAGGAAGCGCGCTGAGGAGTTCGCTCCCTTTCGAGCACAGCCGTGCATCCGCTTCATGGTGAAATCGAACATGCCTGTTCCGCTTTTCATTACAACCCAATCGCTCTCCCCGAAGACTCCGACAGGTGTACAGACGAAGCTCTTGTTGGATGACATCCCGATGTGAACGAGGACGCTTATGTTGT
>PLUT01000364.1 GCA_003162875.1 Granulicella sp. | reverse complement strand
AAGTGCCGTATCGGTATTCGGCGTCGTTTCTAGCATAACGAAACAGTAACAGATAGACAGTTTATATGTACAGTTGAGCTGCATATGTGCCACTCGGACCGCTTCTGGCGGTAGAAAAAAGGCTTCCGCCGCGCACAGTCGCCAAGCGAGTGTCGAAACGGTCTCGAAAACGTCGTCCTGCCGCGCGGAGAGGGCGGGCGTCGGCCTCGGCACGGTCTACCGCCATTTCCCGCAGCGCTCGGATCTCATCATGGCAGTTTTCCAAATTCAAGTGGATGCCTGCGCGCATGCGGCTTCTGCACTCGCCGGCAAGTACGAGCCTGGTGAGGCTCTGGCTCGCTGGATGCAACGCTATGTGGACTTCATCACGACAAAACGAGGTAAGTCGGCCAGTGTTCGCCTATCTGCCTGGTCGGGATATTGGGTTGACGATATCAGGCCATACCGCTCACATAAGGAAGTCTGCCGCGTGCGGGTGGTATGCTGCCGCCATGTCCACAGAGCAAGCGGATCAGAGACGCAGCAGGGTTCTGCGGGGTAACGCTCTCTGGTGGATTGCGCTGGCGGCGGGGCTGTTGCTGCGGCTCTGGTTTCTGCAGCACCCGATGCCCTCCGACGACGACACGGATGTGTACGCCGGATTGGCGCGCAACCTCTTCCATCATGGGATCTATGGATTCGAGACCGATGGGGTCATCGATCCAACGCTCATCCGGCTGCCCGGCTATCCGCTGTTTCTCGGGTTGATCTTTGCGGTGTTCCGCGCGGGGAATTTTACGGCCGTGCTGTTGGCGCAGATCGGATTCGATCTGCTGGGCTGCTGGCTGATTGCGAGCTTTGTACGCGAGCAGGCGTCCGAGCGGGCCGGAACGGTCGCCATCTTTCTGGCGGCGCTGTGTCCCTTTACGGCGGCCTATTCCGCGATTGCGCTGACCGAGTGCCTGAGTGTCTTTGCGGTGTCGCTGGCGCTGTGGTCGGCGGGACGCGTGCTGCAGGCGCAGGCGAGTGGCCATGCGGATCGCAGGGCGCTGCTGTTTGCGTCGCTTGCGATGGCAATGGCGATGCTGCTGCGGCCGGACGGCGCGCTGGTGGCGGCGGCGGTGACGGCGGCGATCGTCTGGTACGCGTGGAGGGAGCGCCAGCCACTGGCGGGCCTGAAGACGGCGCTGCTGTGCGGGTTGCTGGCGGTGCTGCCGCTGGCGCCGTGGGTGGTGCGCAACTGGAGGACGTTCCACGTGGTCCAGCCGCTGGCGCCGCGGCGCGTGAACGACCCGGGTGAATATGTGACCTACGGCTTCTATCGCTGGATGGGCACCTGGTCCGTGGATATCGTTTCCACCGGAAATGTTTTCTGGCAGGTGGGAACGGACGACATCGACGTCAACGACTTGCCATCGCGCGCGTTCGATTCACCGGTGCAGCGGGCGCAGACGGCGGCGCTGCTGGCCAAGTACAACACTCGCCACACGGTGACGCCGGAACTGGATGCGGAGTTTGCCGCGCTGGCCGAGGAGCGCGTGCGGGCGCATCCGCTGCTATGCCGGGTGTGGGTTCCGGCGCTGCGGGTTGCGGACATGGTGCTGCGGCCGCGCACCGAGACGCTGGGCCTGGACGCGGACTGGTGGCGTTTCGCGGAACACCGGGCGGAGTCGGTGGAAGCGGTTGGGCTGGGGTTGCTTAACGCAGTGCTGGTGATTGCGGCGCTGGTGGGAGTGGCGCGCCGGCGCGTGCCCTGGGTGGCGCTGATGCTGGTTTACGCGGTGCTGCGCTGCGCGTTGCTGAGCACGATGGAAAACTCCGAGCCGCGTTACACGCTGGAGTTACTGCCGATCCTGATGGTGTGCGCGGCATGCGGAGTTGCTGGGGCGCGCGTGTGGCCGGCTAAGCCGATTTCTGCTGCTGGGTGGAATTGACAATCGCGCGCAGCCCTCGTCAACTTAGAGCAGTGCAACTAAACCGGAAAGACGCGTGATCAAGGCCATGGGGAGTGGGATCGAGATGGACGAGACGGGCACGGCGAACAAGCGCAGCCGCGTCGCACGACATCACGACAAGGGCCTGCTGACGATCGGCCTGTTCAAACTGGCGGAGGCGGCCTTCTTTCTTCTGGTCGGCGTGGGCGCATTCCACTTCATTCACCGCGACCTGGGCGATGCGGCAACCCGGTTCGCGGAGCGATTGCGGTTTCACATGGATGGGCTGCTGGTCTCGTGGGTGCTGGATCACCTGGACGACATCACCGCGCACCGGCTGAAAGAGATAGGCTTCGCCACCTTCTTCTATGCGGGGCTGCGGGTTACGGAGGGCGTGGGCCTGGTGATGGAAAAGGTGTGGGCAGAATACCTCACGGTCGGCGTCACGGCCTCGTTTCTGCCGTGGGAGATGTACGAGATTGTGCGCCGCCTGGACTGGCTGCGCGTCGGCCTGCTGGTGGTGAATCTGGTCGTGCTGGCGTATCTGCTGTGGTGGCTGCGGCGTAACCGGTGGGAGGGGGCGCTTCGGGCGGGATGAATTGACGGCCGAAGCTGGTTATTTTCGCTTTTATTTCGCCTACCAAAACTTTTCCCGCGTGACAAGGCGGAGTTTGGGGCGGAACCTTCGCGCAAAACACTACATATAGTGCTAAATGAGCTATTGCGCCTACAGGTAGAGTTTTCCACATTCACCCACAAAAAAGACTTGGGTTTCCTGCAATTTAGGGCTTGCCAACCCTGATGCCCTGCGTCAGGATGACGATGTGGAACAAAGTGGTGAAAAGTGGAGCACAGCGGAACGGATCGACCGCAATGAGTCAACTTTACTCCCGCTGATGGCGTCTTCGGGCTGGCAAGTGTGGTTCAGGCCCCTGAGGTTCGAATGTTTCGAGGTAATCACCAGACGCGAGTGGACGAGAAATTCCGGCTGAAGCTGCCGGCCGAGTTCAAGCGCCGGGTGGACGAGGTATATGGGCCGGCCTTCTACATCACCAGCCTGGATGGGAAATCGGCACAGCTGTACCCGATGAAGGAGTGGGAAGCGATCGAAGCGAAGATCGTGCAACTGGAGCCGACCGACGAGGAACGCGAGGAGTTTCAGAAGGTGACCAGCTACTACGGCCAGACGGCGGAGCTGGATTCGCAGGGAAGGTTGCTGCTGCCCCAGGTGCTGCGCCAGTCGGCAAGCCTGGCCGGCGATGTGAATGTGTTGGGGATGTTGACCTATCTCGATGTGACCAACATCGAGCGGTTCGAGACGGAGAAGAAGGGCACTGGCGGAACGGTTGAGATGTCGCGCAATAAACGGTCCGCCCTGGCGGAAAAGACCAAGGCGTTGAAGGGGTGACGCAATGTTCCACGCGATGTTGCGGGAGCTGGCGACACGGATCTGGATTACGTTGGCGTGGTTTTACCGATGAGTTTGCAGACGAGTTTTGACGGCCCCCAGGGGCAGCACTAAGGCGGAGATGACCAAACCGCAACATGTGCCGGTTCTTTTAGACGAAGTTATGCAGTACCTCAATGTGCGGCCCGGAAGCACGATTGCAGATGCGACGGTTGGGCTGGGCGGTCATTCGGCGGAGATCGCCAGAAGGCTTGGCGCCAAGGGACGGCTGATCTGTTTTGATCGCGACCCGGAGGCGATGGAGCTGGCGAAGGCCCGGCTGGAGGAAGTCAGGACCGAGGTTGGCGATGCGATGCCCGAAGTGATCTTTGAGCCGCGGGCGTTTTCTGAAGCGGCAGGAGTGATTGAGGCAGCCAGCCTGGATGGATTGCTGGCGGACTTTGGAGTGAGCAGCCTGCAGTTGGATGAGGCGCACAGAGGATTCAGTTTTCGGTCGGAAGGACCGCTTGATATGCGGATGGATAGGCGCAGCGGAGAGACGGCCGGGCAAGTGGTAAATCAGGAAGACGAAAACGAACTCGCCGACCTGATTTACGAATTCGGAGAGGAAAGGAGGTCGCGGAGAATCGCCAGAGCCATTGTGAGGGCCCGGCCGATATCGACAACAGCGGAACTTGCGCAAGTGATATCGGCCGCGGCCCCTTCAATGAAAGGCGACAAGATTCATCCGGCGACCAGGACCTTTCAGGCACTTCGAATTCGCGTGAATGATGAGTTGGGAGAGATCCGGTCGCTGCTGGAAAGCGCGCCATCTCTGCTGAAACCGGGTGGAAGGCTGGTGCTGATCAGCTTCCACTCGCTGGAAGACCGGCTGGTAAAAGATGCGTTTCGCGAGGCTGGCCGCGATGGGATTTTTGAAGTGCTGACCAAAAAGCCGGTGGTTGCGACCGAGCAGGAGCAGATGCGGAACCCGCGATCGAGAAGCGCAAAGCTGCGAGCGGCGGAAAAGCAGGGAATAGGGATCAGGGAACAGGGAACAGCGAGCAAGTACAAAAGATAAGACGAAGGAAAAGGAGGGGCGATGGCGACGATGGCGACGGCAGGGCAGGGAATGATCTTCGGAATGGGCATGGGCGGCATGAACCTCGCGTCGCAGGCCCGCGCACAACGCAATCGCGAGTTGTTCGAGTTGCAACGCCGCGCCCGCCGCGGACCCACTCCCGAGGTCTTCTTCGTCAAGCACATCGACAACAGCCGCATCGTGAAGGCCGACGATCCAAAGCGCAGGCGAGAGATGAAAATCTTCACCATAACCATGAGCATTCTGTTTGCGCTGGTGATGGTATATGTGTGGCAGCACTTTTTGGCCATCGAGATCGGCTACCAGGTGGAGACGCAGAAGCAGCAGGTGGCTGGGATGCAGGAGCAGAACCGGCAACTGCGTCTGACGGAGGCGCAGTTGAGCAATCCGGTGCGCATCGATCAGATCGCCCGCGAGCAGCTCGGTCTCAACGCACCCGAGCCGGGCCAGGTGGTGCGCCCCGATGGGGCTGGCGGCAATGTTCCTGTGCTGGCGCAGGCGTCTCCGCCGACACTGCCCTAGATTCAGGTGGTTTTGGATTCCATGAATAAAACGACCCGACAGACCTCGCGCCGGACACTGACCGCTCCGATCCGCAAGGTACGCTTTGCGTGGGTGGCGATCTTTTTTTGCGTGTGGGCTGGGGTCATCGGCGGAAGGCTTGTGTGGCTGCAGGTGATCCAGCACGCGGAGTGGATCGACAAGGCAAAACGCCAGCAGCAGCACACCTTCGAGGTGGCGCCTCAACGGGGCGTGCTGTACGACCGCAACCTGCGTGAGCTGGCCGTGACGGTCTCGGTGGATTCGATCTACGCGGACCCAACGGAAATGGGCGGAAACCGTGCCAACGCGGCGGAGATGCTGGCCCAGATTGTGCATACGGATCCAAGCGATAATTTCACGTCGGAGCAGCAGATTCTGGCGCGCTTCAACGACTCGAAAAACTTTGCGTGGGTGGCGCGGCGCGTGGATGCGGAGATGGCAAACCGCGTACACGAGCTGAACTTGAAGGGCGTCTATTTTCAAAAGGAGTTCAAGCGGTTTTATCCCAATAACGATCTGGCCGCGCAGGTGCTGGGTTATG
>PLUT01000122.1:5495-14612 GCA_003162875.1 Granulicella sp. | reverse complement strand
GCGCGCGGTGGCGATTGCGCTGCGCAACCGGATGCGGCGGCAGAAGCTCGCGCCGGAGCTGGCCGAAGACATTATGCCGAAGAACATCATCATGATCGGGCCGACGGGGGTGGGCAAGACCGAGATCGCTCGGCGGCTGGCGAAGCTGACCAACTCGCCGTTCCTGAAGGTGGAGGCGTCGAAGTTTACCGAGGTGGGGTACGTGGGGCGGGATGTGGAGTCGATTGTGCGCGACCTGGTGGAGATCGCGATCGACATGGTGCGGGAAGAGAAGATGGAGGACGTGGAGGACAAGGCCGAGATGAACGCCGAGGACCGGCTGCTGGACCTGCTGCTGCCGCCGGCGCCGACACAGGCCGCGGTGCAGGCGAAGGCCACGGGGCCGGCCGCGGTGATGATGACCCCGGCGGGCATGCGCGCGGTGCAGGTGCTGCAGGTGCCCTCCGCCGGCCAGACCATCGACGGCTCCGCGGACGCCAAGCTTGACGATTCGGCTGCGCGGTCCAGCCAGGAGCGCACTCGCGAGAAGCTGCGCCAGCAGTTCCGCGAGGGCAGGCTGGACGAACGGATGGTGGAGTTGGATGTGAGGGACCGCAACCAGCCGACCTTCGAGTTCCTGTCCGCCCAGTCGCCCGAAGACATGGACATGAACCTGAGGGACATGCTTCCGGGGCTGTTCGGACAGCGCACCAAGAAGCGCAAGATGAAGGTGGCCGAGGCGTTCGAGTACCTGGTGCAAGAGGAAGAGCAGCGGCTGGTAGACATGGACCAGGTGACGCGGCTGGCGGTGGAGCGGGTGGAGGACTCGGGCATCGTCTTTCTCGACGAGATCGACAAGATTGCCGGGCGCGAAGGCGCGCACGGGCCCGATGTTTCGCGCGAGGGCGTGCAGCGGGACATTTTGCCGATTGTGGAAGGCACGACAGTCAACACCAAGTATGGGATGGTTTCGACGGACCACATTCTGTTCATTGCGGCCGGCGCGTTCCACGTGTCCAAGCCGAGCGACCTGATTCCGGAGTTGCAAGGGCGGTTTCCCATTCGCGTGGAGCTGCACTCACTGACGGTCGACGACTTCATCCGCATCCTGACGGAGCCGAAGTCGTCGCTGGTGAAGCAGTCGACGGCGCTGCTGGAGACCGAGGGGCTGAAACTGGAATTCACGCCGGAGGCGCTGGCGGAGATGGCACAGTTCGCATTCCGGGTGAATGAGACGACGGAGAATATTGGGGCGCGGCGGTTGCACACGATTATGGAGCGCGTGCTGGACGAGATCAGCTTCCAGGCGCCGGACCTGTTCAAGAGTCCGCGCTCGGAGGCGACCGAAGAAGGCGTCATTGCGCGGGTAGCGGCGTCGGCGCCGCTGACCGGCGAGCCGCACAAGTCCCTGCCGCCGCTGCCCGTGATCGAGCGGCAGACCGCGCATGGGGTGGAGAAGGTGATTGTGGTCGATCCGGAGTACGTGCGCCAGCAGGTCGCTTCCATTGTGAAGGACCACGACTTGAGCCGTTACATACTGTGAGCTGAATCTGCCGGGCTGATGGCTTCGCCGAGGCAACGCCTGAAGGCGAGGAGGGCGTGATCGGCGTGCGCGGCGAAGCGCTGGGGAAGCTTCGCCGCTGGGCCCAACTCGCCAGCGGCAACCTGCGCCAGCACGAGCCAGTCATGCCACTCGCCGCCGGCCTGCTGCAGGATTGCAAATTGTCCGGCGAGTCGTTGGGCCGCAACGGCGGACTTCGGCGCGGATTCGGCAAGGTAGCGAGCCAGCTTGGCGCGCTTGCGCAGCTCGTGCAACTGGGCGGTGTCGTCGGGAACCGGTGGTGCAGGGGCCTCGGTCTGGTCGGGATTCCCATAGCGTGAGAGGATCAACTCAATTAGCCGCGGCTCGCTGAGGGCCATCGATTCGGCCGGAGCCAGGGTGGCCAGCAACTCGCCAAAGGCCAGTGGAAGCCGCGCATGCTGCTTGTGCAGCAACTGCTGCAGATGGTCTGCCGCGTGGTCGCGGTCGCGGTTGAGCGCTCGACGGAGGCGGCGGGCCTCCACGCGGACGGCAGGGTCGGGGCTGGGAGCGCTTTTGTCGGCGTCGGCTTCGCGCCGAATCAGGTCGCGCTGGACATCGATATCGCGCACCTGGCCAGCGGCCCGGCGCAGCTTCTTGAGCAGGCCAAGGGCATGCTGGCGCTGCTGCGCGTGCGGGGGGAGATCCGGAAGCATGGAGAGCAACTCAAGCTGGGCTTCGACGCGGCGGGTTGCGGTGCGCAGATCGTGGACTGCCCGCTTCAGCGGCTTGGCCAGGCACAGCCGGATCGCGGCCTCCAGCGAGGCAGCAACCTCGCCGAGATTCCGGATTGGGAGCGCCGATTGGCCGGTTCGAGCCATGGGCGTTGGATACCTCCACCGCCGAACGGGAGGCGGGAGATTGAGTCTATCGCACTGGAGCCGGGATTCCTGAGGGCGGACGAGAAAA
Organism: Granulicella sp.; assembly: GCA_003162875.1. Taxonomy (GTDB): domain Bacteria; phylum Acidobacteriota; class Terriglobia; order Terriglobales; family Acidobacteriaceae; genus Edaphobacter. Next base: position 12,145 of record PLUT01000122.1, on the reverse strand, counting down.
GGCGGCGACCAGTGGAAGGCCGCCGCTGCTGCTGGTTGGAATTTGTTGAAATTCCTGTCCGCGACTCTAGTGTGCGCCGACAGTCTGCTTCTCGCTGATCTCGCTCAGGCGCCTGGCCAGCAACTGCTCCAGCTCTTCCAGCGCTTTGGAGAATCCCTCGATGCCTTCCGTGAGCTTGTCGCTGGCCATTCGGTCGGCGGCATGCATTTTGTCGAAGGTGGCTTTGTCCATGGGGATCTTCTCGATGCTCATGGCGGCGGCTTTGGAGGCGTCGAGTTTGCGCGGCAGATCGCCTTGTTTGGATTCGAGTTCAGCGAGCAGCTTGGGTGCGATGGTGAGCAGGTCGCAGCCTGCGAGCTCGGTGATTTCGCCGATATTGCGGAAGCTGGCGCCCATCACCACCGTTTTGTGCCCGAAATGCTTGTAGTAGTTGTAGATGGTGGTGACAGACTGAACGCCAGGGTCGTCGGCGCCGGTGTAGTCCTTGCCGGTGTCCTTCTTGTACCAATCCAAAATGCGGCCGACGAACGGCGAGATCAGCGTGACCTTCGCCTCCGCGGACGCAATCGCCTGGTGCAGGCCGAAGAGCAGGGTCAGGTTGCAGTGGATGCCTTCCTTCTCCAGGATTTCGGCGGCCTTGATCCCCTCCCAGGTGGAGGCGAGCTTGATCAGGACGCGCTCGCGGGACAAGCCGGCCTTCTCGTACTGCGCGATGATGTCGCGCGCCATGGCGATGGACTTCTCCGTGTCGTAGGAGAGCCGCGCGTCGACCTCAGTGGAGACGCGGCCGGGAACGATCTCGAGGATTTTGCAGCCGAAGGCAACGGCGAGCGACTTAAACGCGAGCGCGGCGACGGTCTCGTCGGAGGCGTTGCCGCCAGCCTCGGCGCGGGCCTTCATCAGCACCTCGTCCACGATCGGGGCGTAGGCCGGCATCCCGGCCGCGGCCGCGATGAGCGAAGGATTCGTGGTGGAATCCGTCGGTTTGAACTTCCGGATGGAATCGATGTCGCCAGAGTCCGCGACCACCGTGGTCATGCCGCGAAGTTGTTCGAGAAGAGTTGCCATAAAAGGCTCCTTTTACCGCATTAGATGCGTCCTTTGCGTCCAGTCGATTCTATCAATTTGGCGGGAATGGTGCAGGTTTCAGGGCAGGGTTGGCGAGCGCGTCCCGGCGCCGGCGGCCGCAAATCCCTGCCAATCCTGTGCTTGCGCCTTCTATTGGGGGTTTGCATCGCGGCTGGATGCGCTGGACAATAGAGGGCGCCATGCGACGGTTGCAATCCGGGTTGCGAGCGAGTCCAGCGGCTTGTCTCCTGTTTGCCCAGTTCTTTATAGTTTGCGCAGAGCGCGAATTTGGATTGAAGGAAAACCATGAGCCGGATGTCCCCGGAAGAGTTTGCGAAAGCGATTGGAGCGGGCCTGCTCTCGTTCCCGGTCACACATTTCAGCGGCGATGGCAGCGCCTTCGACGAGCCCGCGTACCGCGAGCACATTGACTGGCTGCTGCAGCACAAACCAGCCGGTCTGTTTGCGGCGGGAGGAACGGGCGAGTTTTTTTCGCTGACGCTGGAGGAGTTCTCGGCGGTAGTTTCCGCCGCGGTGGGGCAGACGAGCGGGCGCGTTCCGGTGGTCGCTGGCTGCGGCTACGGCACCGCAATCGCGAAACAGTTTGTGCGGGCCGGCGAGGCTGCCGGGGCGAATGGACTTCTGTTGTTCCCTCCGTACCTGATCAATGCCGATCCGGCGGGGCTGGCGGCGCACGTTGAGGCGGTGTGCGCGTCGACCGGGTTGGGAGTGATCTTCTACAACCGCGACAACGCCATCCTGAACGAGGTGTGGCTGGAGCGGCTGTGCGCGCGCTGCCCGAACCTGGTCGGCTTCAAGGATGGGTACGGCGATATCGAATTGATGACCCGCATCTACGCGCGCTTGGGCGACCGGCTGACCTACATCGGCGGTCTGCCTACGGCGGAGATCTTCGCGCTGCCCTACCTGGAGATGGGGGTGACGACTTATTCCTCGGCGATCTTCAACTTTCTGCCGCGGTTTGCGCAGGAGTTCTACGCTGCGGTGCGGAGGCACGACCATGCCATGGTGTACAAGGAACTGCGGGAGTTTGTGCTGCCGTATGTCGATATTCGCAACCGGCACAAGGGGTATGCGGTGTCGATTGTGAAGGCAGGGATGCGCGCGGTGGGACGGTCTGCGGGACCAGTACGCACGCCGCTGACCGATCTGGATGCGAGTGAGATGGAAGCGCTGACCAAGCTGATCGCGGGACGCTCGTGAGCAGACCGGACCCCTCCATACTCGTCGAAAAGCAGACTCACATACGCTATCTCATCGTGACGATGCTGTTCATCGCCAGCTGCTTCAGCTATGGCGATCGCGTAGCGTTGGCCGTGGCCGGAGTGGCCATGCAGAAGGCGCTCGCGCTGAATCCGCTGAAGATGGGCTGGTTGCTTTCCGGCGCCGGATGGGCCTATACAGCCGGCCAGTTGCCCTCGGGAGGGCTGCTGGATCGCTTCGGGTCGAAGCGCGTCTATGGCATCAGCATCATTGTGTGGTCGATCTGCGCCTTTCTCATAGGGCTTGCCGGATACGCGCCGGCGGCAATGGTCTTCAGTATCATCTTCGGCTTGCGCCTGGTCTCAGGACTTGTGCAGTCGCCCGTCTTTCCCGGCAACGGACGCATCGTCGCCGCGTGGTTTCCCACCGCCGAGCGTGGCCGCGCCTGTGCCATCTTCAATTCGTCACAGTATTTCGCTCTGGTCGCCTTCGCGCCGCTCTTTGGGTGGCTCACCACTCACTACGGATGGCGCAGTTGCTTCTACTGCATGGCACTTTTCGGGTGGCTGCTTGCCTTCGCGTGGTGGAAGCTTGTCTTCAACGCGAAGGACCACCCACTGATCTCGCGTTCAGAGATCGACTGCATCGAGAGCGGCGGCGGTTTGGTCAATCTCGACTCTGCCACTGGAGCCCGGCGCAATCCGCTCACATGGGCTACGCTCAAGCTGCTTTTGAGCCAGCGGATGCTGGTGGGAATCTACATCGGACAATTTTGCATTAACACGTTGACAACATTTTTCCTGACGTGGTTTCCGTCGTACCTGGTGAAGCAACGTCACATGACCATTCTGCAGGCAGGCTTCGCCGCTGCGCTGCCGGCTCTCTGTGGCTTTACCGGTGGCATCCTCGGCGGCATCTCCTCGGACTGGCTTCTTCGTAAGGGTTACTCCCTGACCTTCGCGCGCAAGGCCCCGATCATCGCGGGGATGCTGCTTGCGGTGACTATGATCGGCTGCAATTACACGCACACGCAGACCGGGGTGATGGCGCTGATGTCGCTGGCGTTTTTCGGCAAGGGCTTCGGCGCGCTGGGATGGTCGGTGATTGCCGATACTTCGCCGAAGGAGCTGGTTGGAGTGAATGGCGGACTCTTCAACACCTTCGGCAATCTTTCCACTATCACCACGCCGATGGTGATTGGCTTCCTGGTTGACAAGAAAGGGTCGTTCAACGAAGCGCTGATTTATGTCGGTGTAACGGCGCTGCTGGCGATCTTCAGCTACGTGGTGATTGTCGGCGAGATCAAACGGCTGAAGCTTGTGCCGGTGCAGGAAGCGGCCTTATGAGCAGGGACATGAGCAGGGACCGATGGGGGTGCGAGGCGCGCGGATTTGCCCACAGCATGCTCCGTCGTACCATGGAACCAGGAGTGCAGAGATGATCGCTGAGATGGTGTTGACCGGTGAGATGCTGATTGGAGCGCGATCGGTGCGCGGAACCGAAGGTTTGATTCACGCGGTGAACCCCGCCACCGGTGAGGAGTTGGAACCGGTATTTGGCGGAGGCACTGCGCACGATGTGGATGCGGCGTGCGCGCTCGCCGAGGCTGCCTTCGATGCCTATCGCGCCGTCAGCCTGGAGCGGCGCGCGGCGTTCCTGGAAGCTATCGCACAGGGCATTCTGGATTTGGGCGATGTGCTGGTAGAGCGAGTGATGAGCGAGTCTGGATTGCCGCGTGGTCGCGTGGAAGGTGAGCGCGGTCGGACGGTGGGCCAGTTGCGATTGTTTGCGTCGCTGGCACGCGAAGGCCGCTGGCTGAACGCCACCATCGACCGGGCGCTGCCCGAACGCAAACCTGCGCCGCGCGCCGATCTGCGTGCGCAGAAGATTCCCGTGGGCCCGGTTGCCGTCTTCAGCGCCAGCAATTTTCCGCTCGCGTTTTCCGTTGCGGGAGGCGACACCGCAGCCGCGTTTGCCGCCGGCTGTCCGGTGGTGGCGAAGTCGCACTCTTCGCATCTGGGAACCTCCGAACTGGTGGGCCGCGTGATTCAAAAGGCCGTGGCGGATTGCGGTTTGCCCGAAGGCGTCTTCTCGCTGCTGGTCGGCAGTGGGGCTACGGTTGGCGAGGCGCTGGTCCGGCACCCTGCGATCCAGGCCGTCGGCTTCACCGGCTCGCGGCGCGTTGGTCGCACCCTGGTTGCGCTGGCCGCGGCACGCAACGTGCCCATCCCGGTCTATGCCGAAATGAGCAGCATCAACCCGCTATTCGTTTTGCCCGGAGCGCTGGCGGAACGGGCCGAGAAGATCGCGCAGGGACTCATCGATTCGGTCACGCTGGGCACCGGGCAGTTCTGCACCAAGCCCGGCATCGTCATTGGCGTGGCCGGGCCGGACTTCGAGCGCTTTCGCGCTGCCGTTGCCAGCGCCGTGGAAGCCAAGGCAGCGACCACGATGCTGAACTCCGGCATTCATCGCGCGTATTGCGATGGGGCGGCGCAGTGGGCGAAGGACAGTGGAATCGGCAGCGTTTCCGCCGGCGGTGCGGCGGCGCCCGGCTCCTACGCGGGCCAGGCGATGGTGTTTACGACGACCGGCCAGCACTTTCTGGCAACACCGGAGCTGCTGGAAGAGGTCTTCGGTCCGGCGGCGTTGCTGATCGAATGCAGCAGCACGGACGAGTTGGTCGCGATGGCGAAATACATCGACGGCCAGCTAACGGCTACGCTGCAAGTGGCGCAGCGCGACATGGACCTTGCGCGCGTGCTGGTGCCGCTGCTGGAGCGCAAGGCCGGGCGCCTGCTGGTGAATGGATTTCCCACGGGCGTGGAAGTGACCTACGCGATGGTGCATGGCGGCCCATCGCCCGCGACTTCCGACAGCCGCGTGACCTCCGTCGGCGCAATGTCCATCGAGCGATTTCTGCGGCCGGTGTGCTACCAGGATTTTCCGGCGGCATTGCTGCCGGAATCGCTTAACGACGCCAACCCGCTCCATTTGTGGCGGCTGGTCGAGGGAAAGATTGAGCATCCGTAAGCCGCGGCGCGCTTGCAACAGCCGCATGGGGAAGGGTTGATGTCCACGGAAAAGAAGTTACGTCCGCTTTATGTGCAGGTCCACCCGCTGGACACCGTGGCGATCCTCGTCAACGAGGGCGGCCTGCCGGCGGGCACGCGCTTCGATTCGGGGCTGACGCTGATCGAAGATGTTCCGGAAGCGCACAAGGTTGCGCTGGTGGATATCCGGGCCGGCGCGCCCATTTTGCGCTACGGCTCCGTCATCGGATATGCGAAAGGCGACATTGCGCGGGGCAGTTGGGTGCATGAGGATCGGATGCGTCTCCCCGTGGTTCCATCGCTGGAAAGTCTGCCGCTGGCAACCGCGTCGCCGCCGCCCATGCCACCGCTTGAGGGTTACACCTTCGAGGGTTTTCTGAACGATGACGGATCGGTGGGCACGAAGAACATTCTGGGCATCACCACCACCGTCCAGTGCGTTGCGGCAACGGTCGATTTCGCGGTCCGGCGCATCAAGTCGGAATTGCTGCCGCGCTATGCCAACGTCGACGACGTCATCGCGCTGACCCACAACTACGGCTGCGGCGTTGCCATCGACGCGCCCGGCGCCGAGATTCCCATCCGAACACTGCACAACCTGAGCCTGAATCCGAACCTGGGGGGCGCGCCCATGGTGGTGAGCCTGGGCTGCGAAAAGCTGCAGCCGGTGCGGCTGCTGCCTTCCAGCACACTTCCCATTCTCGCGTCCGCTCCCTACATCGTGCGCTTGCAGGACGAGCAGCACCAGAGCTTCGGCGACATGGTGGCGGCGATTATGGAGTTGGCGGAGAAGCGCCTGGTGCAGCTGAACGCGCGGCGACGCGTAACCCGGCCTGCGTCCGACCTGGTGGTGGGCCTGCAATGCGGCGGCAGCGATGCGTTTTCCGGTGTCACGGCGAATCCCGCGGTAGGCTACGCCTCGGACCTGCTGGTTCGAGCAGGCGCGACGGTGATGTTCTCTGAAGTCACCGAGGTTCGCGACGCCATCCATCTGCTGACGGCGCGTGCCGCGGACGAGCAGGTGGCCCGCGACCTGGTCCGCGAGATGGCCTGGTTCGACGCATACCTGGAACGCGGCGGCGTGGACCGCAGCGCCAACCCCAGCCCAGGCAACAAACGCGGCGGTCTGACCAACATCGTGGAGAAGGCGCTGGGGTCCATTGCGAAAGCGGGCACCAGCGCGATTGCGGGCGTTTCCGGTCCGGGGGAGCGCGTGACCGCGAAGGGATTGATCTTCGCTGCGACGCCGGCCAGCGACTTCATTTGCGGAACGCTGCAACTGGCCGCGGCCATGAATGTGCACGT
>PLUT01000122.1:0-5470 GCA_003162875.1 Granulicella sp. | reverse complement strand
GCCAGCGGCCGCAAGCAGACCTGGGCGGACCACTGGGGCCTGCACAACGATTTCGCGCTCTTCAACCCGTCGCCAGTCACCTAGACGTTGTACTTGATGAGTTGCATGAAGCCGAAATCCATGTGCAGTTGCATATGGCAGTGCAACAGGGTGTCGCCCGGATTGTCGGCCACAAAGTCCACGCCCACCGTCTCCAGCGGCATCACGTTGATGACGTCCTTCCTGAGCCCGCTGATGTTCTTGTCGCCGATGCTGGCCACCTCAAAGGTGTGCCGGTGCAGATGCATGGGATGCTGGTCGTTGGAAGTATTTTGGAACAGCAGGCGGTAGCGTTTTCCGCGCGTCACCTTCAGGGGATCGATATTGGGCCACGACTGCCCGTTGATCGCCCAGGTGTCGAACTTGGCGTCCTTCTGCGGACCCATATCCATCAGGGCCAGCGGCAAGGTTTCGTCGGGGTCGGCCAGGGGCTTGGCGATGGCGAACTGGGTATAGTCCCAGGCGGCGCTCGGCGGGTCCTTCCACACGGGCGGGCCGGATTTGCCTGCGTACTCCACCACAATGCCGAGGCCCATCTGGCGGCCCTTTTCCAGCGTCGAGCCCAGCGTCCACACGCCCGGCGACTTCATCTCGACGATGGCGTCGACGCGCTCCGCAACCGCCACCTGGACGACCTCGACTTCCTTGGGATTGGGCACCGGATTGCCGTCCAGGGCGATGACGCGGAAGGTATGACCGGGCAGCGCGAGCAACACATTCTCCGTAGCGCTGGCATTCAGCAGGCGCATCAGGACCCGCTGCCCCTGCTTGACGCGGATCGGTTCGCCCGCGCCCAGGCGGTGGGCATTGATGGTGGCGTACTGGTAGCCCACGTCGGAGCCGGGGGTCGCCGGATGATTGGCGGATTCGGCCTGCATCGTCTCCACCATGGGAACAAAGGACGGCTGCCAATGATGGATGGCCAGAAACACCTCCTGGTCGTAGTGGCCGGGATCGCCGGGGCCTTCAACCAGCAGGAAGCCGAACTGGCCGGTGTAGGTGCCAATCGACAGGTTTGAGCCCGCGCTGGTGTGGGTGTGGTACCAGCGCGTTCCCGGGGGGTTCGGCGCGGCGAGAGTGTAGCGCAAGCTTCCGCCGGCGGGAATCATGGGCGAGCCTTCCTCCATGGCGCCGTCGTTGTGCGAGTCGGTGGTCAACCCGTGCCAATGGACGATGTCTTCGCGGTCGGTGTGGTTGGCCACGTCGATCGTCACCGGCACTCCCTGGCGCAGGCGCAGGATCGGGCCCGGGACCTGGCCGTTGTAGGCCAGCGTCCTGATATTGACACCCGGCGAGATTTCCAGGGTGCAGGGTTGGATGGCGAGCGAGTGGTCCGCCCTGGCTTGAGGGGCTTTCGCGGAGGCGGCGGCGGCTTTCTTTGCAGCACTTTGCTGGGCTGCATAGAGCAGGCTCGATGGCGTGGGCGCAAGAGAGTTCAGCAGCGGATGGGCCATCACGCCGCCGGCGGAAAGAAGAAACGATCTACGGTTCATTGACACCCTCCGAAGGTAATCGCGCAATCGGCTATCGGCGGCCCGCTTGGAGCCTGGGCGACAGCGGCGGTTGCGGCGAGGGTTCCGGTAACGGTGGAAACTGGTCTCAAAGCGATATTCCTTCTGGTGCGCAGGTTGCCGTCCAGCATAATCCCTCGTCGTTCCTCCGGGCCGGTCGCGGGGGTGATTGGTGGCACCCCCACCCCCTATCGATCTCTGCATAATCTAGAAATTAAAAGACTTAGACACTATGATCCAGAAAGTAAACGACTTAGATATAAGTAGCTCTTTTCATTGGACTTATGTATTGTCAATTTCCCCGCCCCAAATCGAGAGAGACACAATCCTGAGGCCGGTGGATTCTGTTCTGACTCTTCTTTAATTATACGTGGCGTGTCAAGCAGAAGACCGGGGCCGCAGTGTCTCAGTTTGGAAGCCCGGGACAGATGAGGTTACCGGAAACGTTTTCAGGGAAGCTCACCGTGGTGGACGAATCGTTGTTGCTGCGATCACCTCAAAGCCACTTCGATTTCGGCACTTTTTTGCTCAAGGTCGCTAAAGAAGACTAACCGTTTGGCCGATGAACTAGTGGCGCAGGCTAGTTTCCAGCCGACTGCGCGCAGTCAGCGAGGAAGAAATTGAAAATGCCAAAGGCGTTGGAACACCTGATCTACGCAAGCGTTGCAACCGCGGAGTTTGGGGCGCCTCAATTGACCGAACTGCTTGAAAAGGCAACGGCCGCGAATGAACTTACCGGGCTGACCGGCATACTGTTGCACTCCGATGCGGACAGCAGTTTCTTTCAGGTGCTTGAAGGTGAGCCTGAGGCAATTGATCGGCTACTGACCAAGCTTCGCGCGGATAAGCGCCATTCCCACTTGACGATCATTATCCGAGAGCCGATCGCGGAGCGGGCCTTCGCGGATTGGACGATGGGTTTCGCCAGCGTCTCTCCGGAGAAGCTAAGAAAGATCCCCGGACTGAACGACTTTTTCAGAGGGGGTTCCTGCTTCACGGAGCTTGACTCCGGCCGCGCGAAGAAGCTTCTGGCGGCGTTCGCTGAGGGCCGTTGGCGGCCGAAGCACTTGGGTGCAAGGTGGAGTGCAGCCTGAGCAACGAGTCGCAGGACGCCCCGGATCCGGATTTCAGCTTCGCATTTCAGCCTATCGTTGATGCGAACGCGCGCGAAGTCTTCTCCTACGAGGCGCTGATCCGCGGCGTTGGCAATGAGTCGGCACCTCACGTATTGCGCCAGGTACCAACGGAGAGGCTGTTTGCATTCGACCAGAAGGCGCGTGCACATGCGATTAACCTTGCCATGCGGTTGGGAATCAGTTGTCACCTGAACCTTAATTTTCTGCCACGGAGTCTCGAAGCGTCGCCGACGTCGATTGTGAGCTCGCTGGAGGCTGCAGAGAGGGCCAACTTGCCTATCAAGCGCATCGTCATTGAGGTGGTTGAAGGTGAGATCATCGAGGACCATTCACAGTTCAGCCGATTGATCAACGAGTACCGCGGCATTGGACTGAAGGTGGCAATCGATGATTTTGGTGCGGGGTATTCCGGGCTCAACCTGCTTGCGGAGTTCCAACCCGACCAGGTAAAGCTGGACATGAAACTCATCACCGGAATAGAGCGCCACGGCCCACGCCAGGCCATTGTCCGGGCGATCAGCCAGATCTGTTCCGATCTCGGGATCGACATCGTCGCCGAGGGGATTGAGACCGAAGATGAGTATGCGTGGCTGGCCAGCCAGGGGATACGCCTGTTTCAGGGATATCTCTTCGCAAAGCCTGGCTTCGAGTCGTTCCCGGCAGTCCATTACCCGAGGACTTGAGCGAGCCTGGATTATGTCGGTCTGCCAGACAACATATCGCAGACCGAACGCCACCTATCGAACTGCCTTCAATGTTTTGAGCAAGTTCGATTATCCCCGTCGGACTGAGACAGCTGCGCAGGGTTGATTGACACCTGAAGTGACGGAGATGTATCAAGGTACGCAGCCAGCGACAGCGGAAACAACAGGGGAGAACCATGGGGTTTCTCACGCAGGAGTTAGACCGGAGAACCGTCCTGAAGGCGCTGGGATCGGCGGCGGCGGGAGCGGCGCTTTCGCGGTTCGGCCTGGCTGCTGGTTTCGAGGGTACGTCTGCCAAGCCGCTGCGCGGACTCTTCCCCATTGCCTCCAGTCCGTTTACCCCGGACAACAAGCTCGACCTGGACTGCCTGGGCGCCGAGGTGGCGTTCTGCAATCGCGGGGGCGTGCCCGGGATCATCTGGCCGCAGATTGCCAGCGGCTGGACGGCCCTAACTGCGGACGAGCGATTTGCGGGCGCCGAGCAAATGATCGCGGCCGGCAAAGGCGGCAAGACCGCGATTGTGATTGGCGTGCAGACCCAGAACGACGACCTTGCCGGGGCAGTTGCCTTCGCCAAGCATGCGGCCAAGAGCGGCGCCGACGCCATCTGCTCGCTGCCCCCGGAAAAGGGCGACGACGCGGCCTTACTGGAGTACTACAAGGCCATCGGCAGCGCCACCGACCTGCCCCTGTTCGTGCAGACGATCGGCGATATGTCGGTCGACCTGGTGGTGGAGATGTTCAAGTCGATTCCCACGGTGAAAGTGGTGAAGGATGAGGCCGGCGACCCGCTGGCGCGCGTGACCGAACTGCGCGAGAAGACCGGCGGCAAGCTGGCTGTGTTTGCGGGCAAGGGTGTTCGGCAGATGATGGACGAGATGCGGCTGGGCTTTACCGGCTTCTGCCCGACGGTGGGCATGGCGGACCTGTTCCAGCAGGCCTGGGAGTTGTATGCAGCCGGCAAGATTCACGAATCCTACGATATGTTTGGGCGGATTCAGGCGTTCTCGACCATCAGCGGCGCGGACGCCTACGTGATGGTGGCGCGCGGCATCTTCAAGGAAACCACCAAGTCGCGGCCAATGCCCGGCGTGGGCACGGGCGGCGGCGGAGCCCGTGGCGGGGGATCTCTGACGGATGCCGACAAGAAGAATGTCCGCGATGCGCTGAATGCCTACCTGAAGCCTTACCTGCGCGGATAGGCGTGCGACTTCCTGCTATGCGAGAGTGTGGAGCGGTTGTGGGCCTGAGGAAGCGTCCCGATTGGTGTGCATGGTTCAGGGCTTCGCCGATGACCTACGCAGTGGAGGGCAAACAGTACGTCGCAATTGCGTCCGGGGCCAACATCCTGTCGTTCGCGTTGCCGGACGCGCCCGGACCATCGTCTGGAGACCCCACAAGGCAGAAATAACCCTGAGCGCGGTTGAAAGATTGACCGTGGCCCGGCATTGATCGTAAGGAGAAGATGACGTGAAAGAGAATGTATCGCGCCGCAGTTTTCTTGGTGCTTCTGCTGGATTTGCCGCAGCCGGCCTGTCCGCTGTCGCCAATCCCATCGCCGCCGCGGCCCAGTCAGTGGGCGTCAAGCCGGGCGACCTTCCCGATCTGACCATCAAGGAGGTGAAGGTCTACGTTACGGACATCAGCCAAGTCCACAAGCTGAATAGCCCGGAGAGCGGCGAGCTGCTTTCCATCGTGACCAACAGCGGCATTGAGGGCAACTACACCATTGGCGATCGCAACGCGACACCGGGCTGGCTGGAATGGGCCAAACCGGCGCTGGTCGGGAAGAACATCATGGACATCCTGCCAACGCTGACCTCGACCACGGGCATGAAGGGCCCGGGCGGATTCGACGGCGCGCCTGCCCGCCGTGCCGGGGGAGCGGGTGGCGGTGGTGGAACTCGTACAGGAGCAGCGGGAGGTGGATTCGTGGCATCGGGATTTGGCGCGGGTTCCGGCAACCCCGGGTCGCATTCGGCGTTTGAGGGGCCGCAGATTCAGGGATCGGGGCTCTCCACGCGCGGCGGCGGCACGTGGCCGAATTACTACACCGCAGCGGCTGACGTCTGCATGTGGG
>PLUT01000308.1:379-11966 GCA_003162875.1 Granulicella sp. | reverse complement strand
ACAACTAACAACTAAACATGCCACCCAGCTCCCAACTCCGCCCGAATCTCCCTCGCCCGCTTGGTCTCCTCCGACCGCATCTCGCGCCTCCGCCCCGCGTCCGCGAACCGCCGCTTCTGGTGCTCGGTCTCCGGACTCACGCACGGCACCGGGATCGGCTGCCCCTCGCGGTCGACGGCGACATAGGTCACGTACGACGACGACACGTGCCGCAGCGTCTGCCCGCGTGCGTCCTCCACCATCGCCCGCACTCCAACCTCCATGCTGGTGCGGAACGCCCGGTTCACGCTCGCCTTCAGGATCAGCAGGTCGCCCACATGCACCGGCGCCACAAAGTCCGAGTGGTCCATTGAGGCCGTCACCACAATCGCCCGGCAATGCCGCACCGCCGCCACCGCGCCCACCAGGTCGATAAACTGCATCAGCCGCCCGCCAAACAGATTGCCCAGCGCATTCGAGTCCGCCGGAAAGATAATCTCGCTGCGCTCCGCCTGCGACTCCGCCACCGTCCGCGACCCAACCTTGTCCTCACTCATCCCTTCATTCTAAATCCCAAAAACAAAACAAAGGCTTAGCACCGATCCCCACCGACAAGCACCGATCAGAGACCGGTACGCACCGCCTCCCAAAACGCTCTAATCCTTGCTCGTTTTTTAGATCGGTTCAATCGGTGCCAATCGGTGTTAAGCCTTTCGCCTGCAGCCCCACTACAATCTATTTATGGACAAGGTCGCCGCGCTCAACGAAATTCTGCAACTCGATCCCGCCAACGCATTCGCCCGCTACGGCCTGGCCATGGAGCACATCGCGCAGGGCCATCCCGACGCCGCTCTCGCCGAGTTCGCCACTTGCATCGAGCACAATCCCGACTATGTCCCCGCCTACCAGATGTCCGCGCAAACCCTGGTTACGCTCGGCCGCACCGACGACGCCGTCGCCCAGCTCCACGCCGGCATCGCCGCCGCCAACCGCACCAACAATCAGCACGCGCTCGCCGAAATGGATGCCTTGCGCGACGAACTAGCCACCCGATGACAAAGGCTTGTCATCCTGAGCGGAGCGCAGCGCAGTCGAAGGACCTGCGGTTGCTTTTCCCTACTGCTGCATCCCCAAATCCGACAACTGCTTCGGATTCGCCTCATCGCTCGCCAGCAAATTATGGCACACGCTGCAGTCGTTGGTGATCGTCTTCCCGTCCTTCGACGTATGGTTCCCGTCGTGGCAGCGGAAACATCCCGGCGACGGATTGTGTCCTGGCGCGCTATGCCCCATCCCGCTCGTATACGTCCCCCACGTCACCTTCATCTCCGGGAAGACATTCCGCTGGTAGATTGCTACCAGGCTCTTCGCAGCCGCGTCCACGGCGCCCCGCTGCGCTGCGTAGATCGCTGGATACTGCGCGCGATAGAAGTCGTTCAGTCCGGCCGCAATCTTCGTGGCCGCCTCCGCCTGCGACGCATATTGCGCCTGAATCAGCGCCAGCCCCTGTTTGTGCACAAACGGCAGCGCCGGATTGGGACTGCCCACCGTCATCGCCTCATCGATCGCGTCTTCCGCCGTCTGGAAGGTATGGGTCGCCTGGTCGTGGCAGTCGATGCAGTCCATCTGCCGCGTCACGCCTTTGATCGGCCCCTTCCAGTCCGAACTGACAAACTGCGTCGTCGACCCATCCGGATTGTGTTTGCTGACCGCAATAATCGTCTGGTACGTATTGTCGGTCGCCACATACTCGTACTGGTCCAGGTGATGCCCATGGATGCCGCTCTGCCGCGAGAGCGAGTCCACCCCGCCCAGGTGCAGCGCCAGTATGTTGTGGGTCACCGAATTCTTCTCATCGTCGCCGTACATCGTCTCTACCAGCAGCTTCTCGCCCACAAAGTGGGTTGGCGAGTGGCACTCTTCGCAGGTCGCGCGCGCCGGCCGCAGCACCGAGAGCGGCGCCAGAATCGGCGTCGGATAGGTATGGAAGGTTACTTCGATCAGCTGCTTGGTTCCGTTTACCTTCGCCTGCACTGCCGCGTCGAAACCCGACCCGATGTGGCATTCCACGCACGCCACATGCGAGTGCGGAGACACCTGGTACGCGGTCCACTGCGGCGCCATTACATGGCAGGTCTGGCCGCAGAAGCTCGGGGAATCCATGTAGGCGACGCTGCGATAGCTCGCCGTGCCCAGGATGATGAAGTTGATGAACGTGGCCGCGACCACCATCTCAATTCCGCGGCGGAAGACCGGGTCCCTGAGGCCGATCCGCGGATAAATCGAGGGCAGCTCCCCCAGCGCCTTCAGCCGGTTGTGCCGCAGCCAGATGCCGATCGGAATCAGAATCAGCCCCAGCACAAACAGGCCGGGCAGAAATACGTCAAAAAGGATGCCCAGGTACGGATTGTTCGACCCGCCGCGACCGAAGGTGTTCACCACCCAGAAGCCGATCAGCACAAACGCCGACGCTGTGGTCAGCGCGCCGCCGATCAGGCTGGTCGGGTTGTTTCCATAGAAGAGAACAGGGCGAAGGCTCTTCTCCAAACGACTGAACTGGGGCATGCAGACCTCTGCTTTTGGATTAACGGCCGCCGAAATAGCCGAACAATGTCAGGACCAGCATGACCAGCCCCAGCGTAATGGCGATGGTTCCAACTATCTTGGCGAAGTTCACCCACCAATATACCGGCTTGTCCCCAACCTTTGCTTCCAGCTTCCCCGCGGCGGCCAGCCGCTCATACTCCAGGGTTCGCTTCTTCTTGAATTCCTCTTCCGTCTCTTTGCCCGTGAAGATCACCATGTCCATGGGAAAGCTCCCCGGACGCAGGTGCGTATTGACGAAGTGAATGGAGAAGATAAACAGGATCGCCAGCAGCGCTTCCTCGCCGTGCACCACCAGAACCGCGTTCAGCGCCCAGCCCGGCAGGAACCGCGCGAAGAACGGCGCAAACCACATCGCATACCCTGAAAAACCGATGACGATCATGCCCCAGAAGACCGCCCAGTAGTCGAACTTCTCCCAGTACGCATAGCGCTCGAACTTCGGCTTCGGCCCCAGGCCTACAAACCACTTCAGGTGGCCGATGATGTCCTGCACGTCCTTCCAATTCGCCACCATTGAGGTCGGGCCCCAGAAGATCCCCTTTTCCCCGTGCAGCACTCGGACGGCCAGGTCTTTCAGGTGATAAAGAAACGCCAGGGTCAGGACGATCGCGCAGAATTTGTGAAAGAAAAGGATGGCGCCGAAGCCGCCCACCGCGCTCGCCAGTTGGCGCGCGACTGCGTTTTCACTGAAGCGCATCGGCAGGCCAGTCGCCGCCAATCCCAGAAACGAGCTGAACAGAACCGCGTGCAGGTAGCGCTGCGGCAGCGTAAACCGCACATAGTACTTCTCTTTGCTTTCGCCGCCCACTTGCGCTGCAGGCAGCGCTACAGGCAGGGCTCCTGCCTCGCGCCCTCCCTCGGGCTGCTCCGCGGGCGCCATCCTGGTCTCGTCAGTCATGTTTCGCCTCCGCCGCCGGGCCGCCCTTGTCCTGTTCCTTTTTCGCCCGAATAAACCACAACAGCGTGTGCAGCGTGAAGAAACTCAGCGTGCCCCATAGCAGCACATTCATGAACAACCGCACAAAATACAGCGCTGGATTCAACTTCCGATTGTGAGGATTGGCGTGGGGCTGATATTGGACGAAGCTCAGGTTCGCGTCGGCATGGCAGCGGCTGCAGGTCTTGATCAGGTTGGCCTGATTGACCGGAGACTGAGGATTGGACGCCGGCAATACGCGGTGCGCCTGGTGGCAGTCCCAGCAGCGCGCCGTCTCCACGTAGCCACCCAGCAAGCCCAGTTGCGAGTGGAACGTGTCCCGATAGGTCGCCAGCTGGTCCTTGTGGCAGGAGCCGCAGATCGGCGTGGACTGCATGCGGAAATCCGCCTCGGTCGGCTGCAGGATCGCATGCGCCGTATGGCAGTCCGTGCATACCGGCACTTTCTGATTGCCCTCTGCGAGCAACTTGCCGTGAATCCCCGAAAGATACTCGTCCTTCACACCCCCGTGGCACGCCCCGCAGGTGTTCGGAATATTCGTCCTGTAAGTCGTGCTCTTCGGGTCCTTGTGGCTCAGGATCCCGTGCGACCCGTGGCAGCTCATGCAGTTCGCGGCCACCAGCAAACCCTCCTTGCTCACCGCGTAGCCATGAATCGAGTCCATGTACGCCGAATACACATTCTGCAGGCCGTACTTCGTGGCCAGCGCCTCGCTGCCATGGCAGTTGCCGCAGGTCTTGGGAATATTCAGCGGATAGACCGCCGAGCGTGTATCGCTCTTGGGAAAGATCGCATGGGCGTCCCCGTGACAACTGGTGCAGGGATGCGCGCTTGCCTCGGCATGCACGCTGCTGCCAATCGCCGCCGCCTGGTCGGCGTGGCAGGTCTCGCACTTCACCGCAGCCGGCTGGTCCGGGTGCGGATATTCCTTGATGGAGCTGTGGCAATCGGTGCAGCCCAGGCTGCCGTGGATGCTCGCGTGGAAGTTGTCCGCATCCACGCCCACACTGTGTCCGGAGGCGTCCTGCAGCGTCTTGTCTGCGTGGCAGGAGAGACAGTCCGTCTGCGCGTGGAGAAAGGATGGCACCCCAAAGAGCAGGAACAGGACCAGCGCGGCGATCAACAAGGTCGAACCGGCATCCACTCCATGCGGCTCAAGCTTCCGCAGCCATGATTGCCTTACGCGATATCTTTCCAGGAGTCCGATCCGTGCCCCAGCCATGCCCCAACCTCACCTGCACACACCCACTTGCGGTCGCCGGCGGAACCGGACAGCGCATCACCGGGGGTATTCAGCCTGTATGCGAAGGCGGAGATAATCCGCCTTCGCACCCCCAACCCCGGATTCGATTTCACAGAAGATAGGGTAGCCGCCGCTTTCTCCTGAACTCAATCGACCCGGCCACAGGCAACTCAAGCTGGCTTACTTCTGCAAGGTCTTGACGTATGCGACGACATCCTTGATCTGCGCGTCCGTCAGCTTGCTCGCGAAAGCCGGCATCTTCCCTTTTCCGGCCTTGGTCTCCGCAATCATCTCGGCTTCCGTCTGCTTGCTCGCCTTGAACGACGGCACGTTCAGCGACTTGCCCGCGGGACCGCTGGCGGTTCCGTCCGCGGCGTGGCACATCTGGCACTTGCCTTTGTAGGTGTCCGCTCCCGACCCTTGCGCAAAAGCGGTTGTCATCGTAGCCGCCATCATGGCGACCAGGGCAATTCCGGTTCTAATCTTCACTGGCTATCTCCTTGTGTTTGGCCGTTCGTTAGTCTCATGGTGCGGTTGCGGGCCCGACCATCAGAACTCGTAGTGCATTCCGAGAGTCACGTTATTCGCGTGGAAGTTCCTGGGTCCAGTCAATCCGGAAGACGGCTCCGTCAGGCCGGTTGGACCGGGCAGCGTCGAAGAGCTGCAGGAAACAACCGGTGCCGTCGCAGATGTTGCCGTGCTGCAGAGAGGTGCGCCGGAAGGGCCGCCCTCGCCGTAGCCATAGTAATTGTATTCAGCTCTCCATATCCATCCGGGTTTCACCGTCCATGCAAGATTCACAAATGGAGACTGATACGCCGACTGCAGCGAACCATTTACCTCTCGCGCATCGTTGAAGAACTGATTGCCACTCACGGCGCTGATGCGATAGCCGAGGTCGGCGTGAATCGCCTTGTTCGGAGTCAGCGAAAGTGCCATCGACGCGTACTGCGTCGGAGCATCCATGAAGTCCTTGACAGGTCCCCACTCCGAGAGACCGCTGCCGGCGAAGAAGCTCCCGCCCCTGGCGTACTGGAATGGGCAAAGATTGTTTCCGCCCGAGCTGGTCTGCGACGCAGCCCCAGGCAAGGTGGCCGTGGCGCCGCTCAGATAGCAGATGTTCGTCGACGTATACACATCGCTATAGGAGTAGTTGAAGTCGAACCCGTAGTGCTCGTTCGGCGTCAGCGCCGCGCCCAGGCTTATGATCCGGGTGTGGTCGACATGATCGAGTGGGCCGTCGTAAGGCGCACCGGCAGGGGTAGCCGTGGTAGTGTATTGCGAATTGAATAAAGCGACGGCCGCCTGATTGTTGTTCGTGTTGTTGTGCCGTTCCAGGTCGTTGTAAGCGGCCGAAATCGTTGCCCAGGGCTTCGGCCGGTACAGGGTGTGTATCCGGTAGTGCTGCAATTGCCGCGGGGTCAGCGGGGTGAACGCGTTGTCGTTGTACGCAATCTCCGCCGTGCCGTTGATATCCCAGTTTTTTGTGGGCCGTAGCGCGGCATTGAAGATTCCAGCGTTTTCGTTGATGGTTACTGTTCCGTTTTGGTCCGCGGCGACAGCCAGCGGAACGTTCCCGGGATTGCCGCCGGGATCACCGGTGGAATACTCGTTCTCCGCGATCACGTGAGTGCGGTAGCGATAGGTCAGCGAGAGCGTTGCCATCGTCGAAACATCCCAGCTCGCGGTCACGTTATTGGTCAGCCACCTCTGGCCAAAGTAGGCGGGCGAGGGCGTCCCATTGGGGTTGCCCTCAACCGTCGCGGTTCCAGCGGACAGCGGACCCGAGTAGTTGATGGTTTCGTTCGGATTTGTCGTCGTGCTCGCCGTGACTCCGGCCGATATGTTGGAGGTGCCGGGCTGATGCACATCCGAGTAGTCAAGTTGGTCAGCCAGGCTGACCGTCTTGGTCGCGTCCCAGGTCACGCCGAAGTCAAGAGCCACTACCTCCCGTTGCGCGCTCGAAGCGCCTGTCCACGTCGTCGAACGGACCGCCCCATCCAGGCCTTGGTAGTTCTCGTAGTAGTTGGGCAGGTTCATGTTCGCTTTGGTGTAGCGGAAGTCGCCGTTCATCGCGATGTTCTTCAGGCTTGTGCTCTGCAACCGCAGGATCTCGGTGGGGTACAGAATGCGCGTCGGCTGCGAACGCAGGTAGCTGGTAAGCCCATCGCACGCAGCATTGATGATCGGCCGCCCGCCGGGTTTCTGCGGGGTCGAGAGAATCGTGTACGTGGTCGAGTTGGTGTAGGCGGTGCCCATGCTGCCCGTATTGCAGCCGCCGATACCGTAAGCGACCTGGCTGTCAAAATTCCCAAGGTACAGCGGCGTGCCGTCCGCCTCTTGCACCAGGAAGCTATTTGGGTTCAGGGTAAAGTAGGAGTCGCCCTTATAGTGGTCGACCTGCTCCTCAAACGTGACCTTGGTGTGAGCCACCGGCTTCCAGTCGATCGCGCCAGTGAAATCGTCCGTGCTGTTGCGCTGGTACTCCTCGATCAGGGCATCGTACTTGCCAATCGAATAACTGGGGGTGAGACTCGGGCCCTGGAAGATGCTCTGCGTATATCCCACGCGGAACGTCACCGTGGAGAGCGGAAAGATCGTCAGGTCCACGTCCGTCATTCTGCGCACGGTGTTGAACATCACCGGAGAATCCTGAACCTGCGGCCATGCAACTGACCCCGTTGGCGCGTTAGAGGGGCCAATGGGAATCGACTGGCCGGTAGTGATATTCGGATTGCCCAGCAGGTCATAGTCGAAGTACTGGCGGTCGCGGCGGAACATCCCCGAGAACTCGTACACCTTGCCCTTGGAGGCGTCCATCTTGGCAAAGTTGTTCGGGTCGCCGCCAAAGCCGCTGCTGTAGGCCGTCAGGTCGTCGAAGAGGGTGTGCTTCGTCGTGGGCAGCGCGTGCATCGTAAACGTCTGTCCCAGCACGCGCGGGCCGGAGTGAATATTGACCAGCGTGTCATACATGGAACCGCTGCCGAAGACGCCAACAACATGGCCGCCCAGGTCCACCGTGTTGTGGATCGCATATCCGTCCTGGGTCCCGGACGGTAGAGCAGGAGCATCCTGCGCTGCCGCAATTCCAGCCGTAAGCAGCACGGCAATACCAATGGTCACGGCGATCCGATTGGACCCTGCGCGAGAGGGACGTTCATTCGTCAACCGAGAAAGCCAGCCGATCTTCATCATCACAAGCCTCACTTGAAAAAACATTGCTAGAACCCAAAACCTTTAATCTGCGTGGAACTGTCGTTGCGGAATCTCATCCGCGCCGTCCGGTGCTGGCCGGACGGCGCGGCATGCATCACCTCAGGAAAGCCTGATTGATGTTCGAGCCGTGGATCATGGTATGGCAGTTGATGCAGGACTGAAGTTCTTGCGATCCCGAATTGATTCCATGAACCGTGCCGGCGGCAACCCCGCTATGGCACTGGTTGCATAGCTGATTGATGTTCGCAACATTCAGCAGCCGCGGATTCTGCGAGCCGTGCGGAGTGTGGCAAGCGGTGCAACCTTCGCCCTTGATCACGGCATGCTCATACACCCACGGCCCGCGCGTCTCCGCGTGGCACTTGGTGCAGATCAGGTTCTGGTCGGCCGTCGACTTCACGTTGTTGGCGTTGAAGGTGCCGTGTACGTCGTGGCAGTCGCTGCACTTCACCAGGCCTTCGTTCACCTTGTGGTGGAACGGCATGTCGAACGACGGCTTCACGTCGGCGTGGCACTGATAGCACAGCACCGGCTGCGATGCCTTCAGCAGCTTATCTTCGGTGTTCCCTTCATGGATGCTGTGGCAGCTGATGCAGCCCACCCCGGCCTTGGCGTGGGGAGAACGCTCGAAGTTCGGGTGCGCGCCCGCGTGGCAGCCCAGGCAGGTCGCGTCCACCTGCTTCTCGGGCAGCTTGGCCAGCATCTTGATCTTGGTTACGTCGCCGCCGCCTTCCACGTGGGCCTTGCCCGACCCGTGGCAGCTCTCGCAGGTCGCGCCGTGGCCGCCGTGCTCCAACGCAAGCTTGGAATGCGGGTTGCCCTCAAACTTCTTGACCACATCAGCGTGGCAGGCCGCGCAGACGTCCGAGCCAAGGAAATCGGCGGATTCGGGCGCGGCGGCCTTCTGCGCCACGGCAGCCTGCTTATTCCCACTCGCTGCATATCCTGCTTTCGAAACTCCGAGCAGCAGTGCGACCAACGCAATACAAAACACAAAACGCTTCATCAAGCCCCTCCGCGGAGACAATCCGCAAACTCGGGTGGTTTCGATAATCGGTAGCGTTCGTCGCCTATCGGTCATCGCACTCTTGGTCGAGTTGACCAAGCGTAAAACGAAAGATCACGATTCTCCTGTGACCCGTATCACAGAAGGTTATGAAAAGAGAAGTTATTTGCAAAGTACAGCAAATACAGGGATTGGCCGCCCACCTACGCGCCTGACAGTCCAATCCGATCGCGTGACCTGGGTCGCAATCCGAAATCTACCCCTGGTGCAATCCGCGCAATCCCTGGGAGGGAAATCCGGTGCTGCTGTGGTTATACACCCTTATGTTTTCCACCTAACATAAAGGGGCGCTCAAAATGGGCCAATCTCTCCGGTTTCCACCGAGCGGCCCGAGGAATGCGTTCGCTGCTTAGCCGGCCATCACCGCGCCGGCCATTGCGCGCAGCGTTTCCGGCCACTCCGCCGGCGCCCCCGCCAGCGCATCCGGTCTCGCCGCCGCAAGACTATGCGGGGCCAGTCCGTAGGTGCATCCAATCGCGCATGCGCCGCAGTTCCGCGCCGTCAGCACATCCACATCGGAGTCGCCGATCATCACCGTCTCCGCCGGACCGATCGCCCCCGCCCCCGCATGCAGCGCCGAAGCCTCTTCCATCAGCGCCTTCAGCCCCGCCGGGTCCGGCTTCTTCGTGGAAAAGCTGTTGCCGCCGTAGACCTGGAAGAAGAGCCGGTCCAGTCCGAAGTGCGCGCAGATATCCCGCGAAGGCCGCGCCGGCTTGTTGGTCAGCACCGCCATCGCAATCCCCGGAAAGCCCTCCCGGATCTCCTCCAGCGCTTCCATCACGCCGGCATACACGTAGGTGTAATCCAGCATGTGTACGCGGTAGTAGTCCAGAAAGTAGCGCAGTGCGTCTTCGACATACGCTTCGTCGTGGATGTCGCCTTCCGGGTCGCCCAGCGCGCGCCGCACCAGCAGGTTGGCGCCGTTGCCGATGTAGCCCGCAATCACCGCGTGCGGCAACTCCGGCTTGCCCAGATGTACCAGCATCGCGTTGATCGAATTCGAAAGATCGATCTGCGAATCAATCAGCGTGCCGTCAAGATCGAACACCACCAAGCGAGGAACCATAACTCCATTCTAGAAGACCGGAGCCCACATCCATACAACAGCCAATATCAATGGCGGCAACGGCGCGTATACTCACTCGCAGCCGCAATCGCGAATTGGAAACTCCGGTGAGGAGCTTCAAACATGCTTTCCAACAACTTCTGGTATGGATTCCTGGGGGGTGCCTTCTTAGTCCTCGGCATCGTCCTTCTCACGCGTCTGATGGTCCGCGCCCGCGCAAAGCACAACTCTCGCTAACTCCATCGCCGATGAGTCGAAGCAAACGCGCGCATCACGCACTGAGCGTCGCCGCGCCTACTTCCCCCCCAGCGCACGCAGCACCGCCGGATCAATCACCATCCCGTCGCTTCCCTTCGTCGCCAACCCGAAGTTCCCACTCAATCACTCCCGCGGATCCCACCACCTTACTCCTCGAACCCGCGATTCCACCGCAGAATCACCCGCGTCTCCCGCTCCCACCCCAGCACGCTCAGGCTCCCCGTCTCCAGCACCAACAGTGCCCCGCCCCGCGCCTCCACCCCCACCCAACGCGCCGCCAGGATCCGCAGAATATGCGCATGCCCAAACAGCGCCACCTTCACCACCCCATCGCCCGCATCCGCTACTGAACTCGGGTGCCCCAGGTCAGACTTGTCTGACCTGGGTCCGGCGGCGGCGGAGAGCGCCCGCGCAATCACCGCATCCGCGCGCGCGCCCACATGCTCTACCGTCTCCCCGCCCACAATCGGGTCTTTCCACACGTTCCACCCTGGAATCTCCGCCTGAATCTCCTGCGTCGTCTTTCCCTCATACACGCCGTAGTCCCACTCGCACAGGTTGCCGTCCACCACGGCCTGCGCGCCGAACCCCGCAATCTCGCACGTCTCCCGCGCCCGCCGCAACGGGCTGCACAGCACCGCCGCAAACTTCGTCCCCGCAAGATACTTCCCCAGCGCCGCCGCCCGCTCCCGCCCGCGCGCCGTCAGCGGAAGGTCGGTCCGGCCGGTATGCCTGCCCTCCGCGCTCCACTCCGTCTCCCCATGCCGAATCAGCCAAAGCTCCGTCACGCCGCCCATCCCGCCCCCTGTCCCCTGTTCCCTGTTCCCTGTTCCCTGTTCCCTGAAGTTATCCTATAAAGATGGACTTCCAGCTTGCCGCCTCCTACAAACCCCAGGGCGACCAGCCCCGCGCCATCTCCGAACTCGTCTCCGGCCTCGCCGCTGGCGAGAAGGATCAGGTCCTGCTCGGCGTCACCGGCTCCGGCAAGACCTTCACCATGGCCAAAATCATCGAGGCCGTCCAGCGCCCCGCTCTCATCCTCGCGCACAACAAGACCCTCGCCGCCCAGCTCTACCACGAGTTCAAGCAGTTCTTCCCGCACAACGCCGTCGAGTACTTCGTCTCCTACTACGACTACTACCAGCCCGAAGCCTACATCCCCGCCGGCGACCTCTACATCGAGAAGGAAGCCACCATCAATGAAGAATTAGATAA
>PLUT01000308.1:0-265 GCA_003162875.1 Granulicella sp. | reverse complement strand
ATCGACCCGCTCTTCGGCACCGTCCGCCAGAAGTATTCCCGCCTTCCCATCTATCCAAAGTCCCATTATGTAGTCCAGCCCGAACGCAAGCGCACCGCCGTCGACTCCATCCTCACCGAGCTAGGCGAGTGGGAGACCTACCTCGAAAAGGAAGGCCGTATGGTGGAGGCGCAGCGGGTCCACCAGCGCACGCGCTTCGACCTCGAGATGATCAAGTCCGTCGGCTACTGCCACGGCATCGAAAACTACTCCCGCCACTTCTCCG
>PLUT01000211.1 GCA_003162875.1 Granulicella sp. | reverse complement strand
CCGCCTTCGGCGCGGATCATGGCGGGAACGCGCTCGAGTGCCATGACGGAGATCGCGCCGGCCTCTTCGGCGATGCGTGCCTGCTCGACGTTCATGACGTCCATGATGACGCCGCCCTTGAGCATCTCGGCGAGGCCGAGCTTGAGGCGAAGACTGGAGGAGCCGAGGTTTCCGGTCTGGTTGCCGTTCTGGGTGTGGTCTGCCATGAGGTTTGTCCTTCTGCGCCGCGAGATAACGTGGCCCGGAATCAGCGCCCGCGAAAACTGCTGCGAACCTCCAGTTTAGCAGTTTTGGATGCTTGACTCGACAAGGAGACTGAACGGGTGACGACTAGGCGCCGCAGATGTTGAGGATGCTGGCGCCGAATTTCTCGGCTTTGTCGGGGCCGATGCCGGAGATGGTTTGCAGTTGGGCGATGGTGCGCGGGCGAAGGAGCACGATGCTGCGCAGGGTCGAGGAGCCGAGGACGAAAAACTGCGGCAGGCCGATGCGCTCGGATTCGGCTTTGCGCCAGGCGCGGAGTTGGGCGTCGAGGATTTGCTGGTCGGGAGTGAGCGAGGCGGTGGGGTCGGAGGGTGTGGCGCGGGTGCGGTGAAAGGTTTCCGTGGGTTCGCCGAACTGTTGGATCGGGCTGGTGCGTTCTTTGATGCCCGAAGATGGCAGTAGATCCCGTGAGACGGCTCTGGTTGGGTGGGCCTTGAGCTCGGCCGCGGTGCGCGGCGATGTTCGGGCATCCACAGTCGCTAACTCGCGGCAGATGGAGGTGATCTCGGCACCGAATTGGTCGGCTTTGTTCGGGCCGATGCCGGAGATGGTAAGGAGTTCGAGGATCGACTGGGGCTGCGCGATGGCGAGGTTGCGTATAACGGCGTCGCTGAGGACGATGAATGCGGGCTTGCCGGTCTTGGCGGCTTCGGCTTTGCGCCAGGCGCGGAGGGCGTCGTCGAGTTGCTGCTGAGCCGGGGTGAGGGGTAATCCCAGGTCAGGCGATGAGGCAGCCTGACCTGGGGCACCCGATTTGGTGGCGCGCTTTCGTTTGCGCATCAAGGGCGGGGACGGATCGGCGGAGGTGGAGGGTAGGACGACGCCGATGAGTTCGGAGGCGTCCTCGCTGCGGCCTTCGTGGGTGAGGGCGGCTTTCTTGTACGGGATGATGCGGCCGTCCTCTTTGCTGATGAATGTTTCGCTAGTGAGGGTGATGAGGCCGGCGCGGGCGAGGGCGTCGAGGAGGACGTCGAATTCCTTGCGGTCGATGCCGAGCGCGAGGTCGGTGTGGAGCTTGCCGGTGGCGCGTGAGGGGGCGTGGGCGAGGGCGGCGAGCATGGAGCGGAGGTCGCGGGCTTGTGCAGACGTGGGTTCGACGAAGGTTTGTGCAGAGGTGGTGGAGGGCGAACAGAAGTCGCACTGGCCGCAGGGGCGGTGCGCGTCGGCGGTGTCGCCGAAGTGACGGATGACGGCGGTCATGCGGCATTGCTGGGTTTCGGCGAAGGCGGACATGCGATCGAGTTGGGAGCGGCGGAAGGCGATCTGGGCTTCATAGCCGGGCCGCCAGGATTCTTTCTTCGATGTGGCGGCGGTGCAGCGGACGTTGCCGGCGAGGTCGATGGTTGCTGCGCCTTGCGCGATGAGCTTCTCGATGGCTTTCGAGAAGGTGTCGAGGTCCATCTTAAGGCGCTGGGCTAAGGGCTCGGGCATGAGGAATTCGTCGGTGAGCACCTGGGCGACGCGGGCGAGATCGGAGGCGGGTGGGTAGTCGCGCTCGAGGAAAAACTCGTGCATCTTGCGGTCGGCGAAGCTGTGGAGCAGGACTGTGCGCGAGGGGAGGCCGTCGCGGCCGGCGCGGCCGATCTCCTGGTAGAAGGCTTCGACCGAAGCGGGCAGTGCAGTGTGGACGATGGTGCGGACGTTGGCTTTGTCGATGCCCATGCCAAAAGCAATCGTCGCGACGACGACTTCGAGCCTGCCGGACTGGAAGTCGCGCTGTACGTGCTCGCGGACGGAGGACTCGAGGCCGGCGTGGTAGGCGGCGGCAGGGAAGTGGTGGTTCAGTTCGGCGGCGAGTTCTTCGGAGGACTTGCGCGAGGGGGCGTAGACGATGGCGGGGCGGGCCGATGGACTGGCGAGGAGTTCGGCGGTGAAGGCGTGGCGGCGGGGCTTGGACATCTCGACGACTTCGATGGCGAGGTTGGAGCGGCGGAAGCCGTGGATGAAGAGCGCGGGATTTTCGAGGTGGAGTTGAGCGACGATGTCGCGCTGGACAGTGGGCGTGGCGGTGGCAGTGAGGGCAATGACTGGCGCGGGACGAAGAGCGGGGAGGTGCTCGCCGAGGGTGCGGTAGTCGGGGCGGAAGTCATGTCCCCAGGCGCTGATGCAGTGGGCTTCGTCGATGGCGATGAGGGAGGGCTTGCGGCGGCTGAGCATCTCGGGGAAGCCGGGGACGCGCAGGCGCTCGGGCGCGATGAAGAGGAAGTTGAGGGTGCCGTCAAGGTAGTCGCGGCAGGACTGGCGGGCGTCGTCGCGGGAGAGTCCACTGTGGATACGCCCGACGCGGAGGCCGTGGGCGGAGAGCTTGGCGGCCTGGTCGTCCATGAGCGCGATGAGCGGCGAGACGACGAGCGCGGTACCGCCGCGGGCGATGGCGGGAAGCTGGTAGCAGAGGGATTTTCCGGCGCCTGTGGGCATGACCAGAAGGACGTCGCGGCCATCGGTGGCGGCGCGGCAGACGGCTTCCTGGTTGGTGCGGAAAGCGGTGAAGCCGAAGGTGCGTTGGAGCAGGGAGGTGAGGTCGGGCATTGCGGTGAAACGCTACGGAATTAGTGTCGCATGGGCGGACCCTCCTTTCCGGCGCGGGCCATTTTTTGATACTTCGTTGGGGGGTCGTGTTAAGTTGTTGAGGTGAAGCGCGCGCGGCGAGTGCGCTATAAAGACAGAGTATCCAGTTTTCATTTCGGGCCAGGCGGATGGCTGCAAGAGCGAAACGATGACGAAGTTGGTGGAGGCCCGGGAAGAAAGTCCTGTCGCGGCGCAGATGCTCGCATCTACGCCCGCGATCGGGTTGCGCCCGACGTTCAGGCGCTACTGGCTGCTCTATCTCGGCGCGCTGACGTATCTGTGTCTGCGCACTCCGTACGAGCTGCTCCACGGCTTTGTTTATGACGAAGAAGGAAGCGTGTACCTGCGTTTTGCGTGGGACGCGAGCCTGTGGCGCGCCCTGATTGCGCCGCACCAGGGCTATTACGCGCTGTTCCCCAATGTTTGCGGCCTGATTGCCGCCCGCGCGCTGCCGCTGGAGCAAGCCGGCCATTTTCTGTTCGGCGCGGAGATCGCGGTGCAGATGCTGCTGGTCTATATGCTGGTCCAGTGCGAAAGCCTGGCAGGCGCGGGCGAGAAGGCGCTGGCGGTGGCCCTCGTCTTGCTAACGCCGCCCACTGCCAGCATCACGCTCAGCACCATCCACGCGCAGTTCTTCCTGGCGGTGACGACCGGGGTGATCCTGATCTCCGACGCGGAGCGGCTGCGCCTGGGGCGCATAGCGGCGCTGGCGTGCGCGGGGCTGACCGGAGTCGCCTCCTGCGTGTTGCTGCCGTTCTTCCTGGTGCAGGCATGGAAGGAGCGCACGGCTGCCCGTGCGGCACAAGCGGGGGTGTTGCTGGCTTGCACGCTGGTGCAGCTGGCGGTGGTGCTGGCGCAGGGAGGGTTGAGTAGCGCGCACTCCACGCTTCAGTTCTCTTCCGGAGCGCTGCTGTCCATCGGGGCGATGTGGCACTTTCTGGGCGGTTGGTCCCACGTCGAGGCGTGCAAGGCAGTAGGGTCGCCGAAGCTGCAAGGCTGGCGCGACCTGTGGTGGGCGGGCGTGGAAGGCGCGAGCGCACTTTACCTTGCAGGCATGCTGCTGCTCAGCTGGAAGGGAGGCCGCGCCGCCCGGCTGCTGGTTGCGGCAGCCATGCTGAGCGTTGCGGTCAGCTTCAAGCGCGGCGGCGTGCTGGACTACGACCTGATGTGCGGCGCGGGCGGACGCTACTTCTTCATCTTCAATGTCCTGATCGGGCTGAGCCTGCTGCTGACGGCGTATCGCGCAGCAGGAATGTACCGGCAGGCTGCGCGCGTTCTGGTGGTTTGTTCGCTGCTCGCGGGGATTCAGGATGTGAAGTTCATTGCCACCCGACCGCATTTGCCGATCTGGTCCCAGGAGGTTGCCACGTGGCGCGCCGATCCAGACTATCGCCTGCAGCTTCGCCCGGACTACTGGCCCAATTTGAAGTTGACGCGCGAACCCGGCGGCCGAGACCTGCCCGCGGGAATCTACGACACCACCAACCCGGGCTGGCCGGACCGCTAGATTTCCCTCAGGGGCTAAAGAGGGTGATGAAAAACAGGTTCGCGGCCCAAAGAGTTGACCTCAGGGGCTAGGTAGTGTC
>PLUT01000210.1 GCA_003162875.1 Granulicella sp. | reverse complement strand
AGCGGAATCAACTATATATCTTCAGTGAAAATGCTCTAGAACTTCACCCGCAACGCCAGCTCCAGAATGCGCGGATCGGCCGCACTCGTAACCTTGTCATAGTTCGCGTTGCCCAGGGTCGTATTCGGATTTCCCGGATTGGTGTGGTTGAACGTGTTGAAGGCCTCGGCCCGGAACTCCACAAAATCCTTCTCCGTAAAGTGGAAGTCCTTGAACAGCGCCATGTTGAAGATTTGCTGCCCTGGCCCGCGAATGATGCCGGTCTGCGCGTCGCCATAGAAGCCGAAGCCGGCCGCGGGAGCGGTGCCGCATGCGCCGGCCGTGGTGCTGCCCGGGCAAGCGAACGCCGACGTGTTGAACCACTGCTGCGACGTCCCGTTCTTCCACGTCTTCGGTCCGCTGGCCGACTGGCCCGACAACTGGTCGGGCCGTGCCGCCAGGCCCTGGAGCTTCTCACTCAGCCCCGGGGACAGCGACGTTCCGCTGCGGAAGGTCGTGATGTCGTTGAAGCTCCATCCGCCCGCCACGAAGTTCCCGATCCCTTTGCTGTGCTCGAAGAACGGCACTTGATACAGTACCGTAATCGACAGCGACTGCGGATAGTTCAGGCTCTCAGTATTTCCGTGGTACCGGCTCGTGTGGTACGGGTCGATCACGCCGCCGCCCGCAAGGTTGGTCGTGTTGTGCGACCAGGTATACGACCCCGTCACATACAGCGACTTCGACACTGGATGCTTCACCTGCACTTCCAGCCCGTTCCACTCCTGCCATAGCTGGGTGGAAAGGGTGTTGATCGCGCCATACCCCTGATACGGCGCCCAATACGCCGAACTGTCGCCCGCCGAACTCGTGTTCGCAACATTCGAGTTCAGCAGCGGATTGAAGTCATAGGTCACGCCACCCGAGGTGTATGGCTTCGGCTGGTTCCAGTTCCATGTGCCCACCAGGTGCTGGATTCGGCTCCCCGCTCCAACAACGTCTGCAATGAAGTTCATCGGGAATTCGTGCTGCACTCCCACCGACCAGCTGGCCACCGGCGAGGCCTGGATGTTCGGGTCCATCGCAGTCACAGTTGCGGCGCTCGTGGTAGCCGCACTGAAGTTCGCCCCCGCAACGTTCCAGCTCGACGTGGAAGGCAGTACCAGGTTCGACAGCGCCTCGTTGGTGAACGCCGGAGGATTCGCATCGCAGCTGAACGAGCAGTCCTGGTTGGTGAAGATGCGCGTGTAGCTCTCGCCATACCCGCCCCGCAGACTGGTCTTGCCGTCGCCGAACACGTCCCACGCAAAGCCCGCATCCGGCCCGAAGTACCAGATGTGGTTGTTCGAGAAGTTCACCGGCAACCCGCCGGCCGCAGCGCTGTTGAACAGCAGGCCGTTGCTGTAGGTAGTGCCGGTCGGGATGCTGGGTGTGGCGCCGCTGGACTCGGTCACTGTCGGCGCCAGCGCCGGATTGAAGGCCGAGGGCACGAAGTTGGTCTCCGAGTTCGGCACGCC
This sequence comes from Granulicella sp., assembly GCA_003162875.1. Lineage (GTDB taxonomy): Bacteria > Acidobacteriota > Terriglobia > Terriglobales > Acidobacteriaceae > Edaphobacter. Next base: position 5,524 of record PLUT01000210.1, on the reverse strand, counting down.
GTAGGGCAGCGGCAGGTGGTAGATTCGCAGGCCCAGGGTAAAGGTCAGGTTCTTGTTGAACTGGAACCGGTCCTCGGCGTACGGCGACCAGCTGAAGTCGTGGATATCGCCGTGGGGCTCGAAGCTGTACTGGCTGAAGGCCGAGATATAGCCCAGCAGCATGTCCGCGACCCCGTCGTCCTGGGTGCATGCGGTGGCTGTAATGGCGTTGCCGGTGTTGCACGTGCCCAATGCCGTCTTCTGCGCCGCGGTCGGGCCGCTGGAAACGCCGGAGAACGTGAAACTCCCATTCGTCGCAAAGATCGATTGCTGGCGCTTGGTGTTCCACACAAACGTCACGCCCGCCGTAAAGTAGTTCTTCCCTTTAAGCCAGCTCCAGTTGTCGCTCACCGTGTCGTCCAGATCGGACGCATGCGGGATTGGCCTCCCGTTGATGCCCTGCGCCGCCAGGCCGCCCGGCAACGAGATCACAGGAGTGCGGGTGGAATAGTTGGCGTTCGGATAGAACAACGTCTCCGCGAAACCCGGAATCTGGCTGATGTCCGTCTTTCCCACCACCGTCAGGTTCAGCAGGAAGATATTCATCGCGATGTTGGTGGTGTTCACCATGTTCGGCGTCAAGGTCTGCGTCAACGACACGGTCGCCAGCTTGTTGTTGGTAAAGTCCGTCTCCGAACTGATCGGAGTCGTTCCCGAGGACACATTATTCTGCGCGTAGTTCTGGTACTCCTGGAAGTACTCGGCCAGCAGGTGGTAGTTCTGCGTGATGTAGTGGTCCACCTTGATCTGATCATCGCGCTGATAGGTCGTCTGCGGCTTGTTGTTGATGTAATTCAGCGTGCTTCCGGTAGGCGAGTAATCGGGGGCCGGATACAGCGTCTGTAAATACGCCGAAGAGCTCGTGTTAATCCTCCCCGTCGGGATCTGGTAGAACGTCCCCGCCGTTCCGTTGCAGGTCGACACCGTCGGGAAGAGATTGCCGGTCAGCGGGTCCTTCACCGGCGACACAAAGCAGCCCGCAATCTGATTCGGCGAGGGAAGCTGGCTGGTCACCAGGTTCGGCACATGCAGCACCACATACGCCTCGTCCCAGAAGAAAAACGTCTTCTGCCGATTGGTGTTGTAGACCTTCGGAATAAACAACGGGCCGCCTATGTTGAACCCGAAGATGTTCTGCTTGTACGGCGGGATCGTGGTCGAGTAGTAGGGCCTCGCATTCAGATCGTCGTTGCGCAGGAACTCCCACACCGTGCCGTGAAGGTCCGACGTGCCGCTCTTCGTCTGCATCAGGATCACCGACGAGCCCATCAGCGAATACTGCGCGGAGAAGTTGTTCTGCAGCACCCGCACCTCTTCCAGCGAGTCCGGATTCGGAATCACCGACTCCTGCGTCATGTTGCCCGTGTTCTCGTTCCACACGCCGTCCACCGCATAGAAGCTGCGCGCCACCGCCATGCCGTTCACCGAGAGCTGGCTGCTCGTCGAGCGGCCGCCCGTCGTCATCGCCGAGCCCGACCCCAGGTTCGTCACTCCCGGCAGCAGTCCAGCCAGCGACTGGTAGTTGCGCCCATTCATCGGCAGCGAACTAACCTGGTCCGACGAAATATACGACGACAGCTCCGGAGATACCGTCTCCACTTCCGTCGAGACCGCCCCCACGATCACGTTCTCCGTCGTCGCGCCAACCGCCAGCGCCGCGTTCACCGCCGAAGTCTCGGTCGGGTGCAACACAACCCCGGTCACCGTATAGGTCTTGAACCCCTGCCTGGAAACAGCGACATCGTATGTCGCCGGGTTCAGGTTGGAAACCAGGTAGCTGCCCGAGCTGTTCGTCTGGGTCACGGTCTGCACCTTGGTCGCCTCGTCCGTAACCTTCACCGCCGCGCCCTGCACCACCGCGCCGGTCGCGTCCGTCACGGTCCCCGTAATTGTCCCCAGAGACGAAAGCTGTGCCTGCAACGCCACGCTCGTGAAACCCAGCGCCAAAACGAAGAGCCATGCCATCCATCCAAAACGCCTCAACATAGGTTTCTCCCTTTTTGTTTCCTCTTATCTCTCTTGCTGCCACCCAAAAGGCCGATCATGCTTCCCCTTGCGGGACACAATCAGCCACTTAACTCGGGTCGTCTGGTGCTGGGAAATGGTTTCAACTGAGAAATTTATTCTCCTGTAACAGCGCTTGTCAAGCAAAAAAATGGAAGTTGATGGGCTGCAATAACAGCATATAAATTCATCCACTTACGATGATCCATGGTGGCAATTTAGCCCGCCCGAAAGCCGGGATATGAAGACTTTTCCGACGGCTTAGTCTAGGGGTTGCCGGAATTGCCAGCGGTCGCTCCTGGGGCCTCACACAGCGGCGGTTTTCGGCATCTCGACGAACTTCTGCTCGGAGTGGGAGTAGATCTGACCTCGGGGCGCTGCGATCTCGTCAATCAATGAGCATGAGACCGGGAACCGCTGCTTGCCGGCATTCTCGACGGTTACGTGCGCGACGAATTGGGACGTGTCGCTGACAACGATATGAAGGTTGAAGTCCGGATCGCCGGGTGTGTACTGTTTGTTGGCTGGGCCTGTGGCTTACCAATAGCGTCTTTTTGCCATGGAATCTCGTTTGGAAGTTTAGGTTTTGTGTGGGAGGCGTTTGGACCGCCAGGATTGCAGATCGCAATCGAATCGAGCGCCTATGAAGTGTGGCCACAGGCGTGCAATTCGCCCTCACAGGGAGGGAATTTTGAAGGCATGCGGCTGCTGCTTGGAGTTGCGTATGTACAGCCCCGCAATAGAACACAAACTGTTCTGAGCTTGGCCGCGGAATGGGCGGCAGAGACAATTCAAGTCCGAGCCGCATCAGAAGCCCGGGCAGGCGACGAAACATAGTGAAATTAGCCAAATTATGCAATACACATAAATTTTTGCTAATTAGAAGCTTTCGCGGGGGAAGGGAATAGCGGCGCGATCACGCATTTATCGAGCTAGGTTCGGCTCGGTTGTTGCCCACGACAATGGCGATTGGTTTACCTGGGAAATTTTCCCCGCTCCGTACACCTTCACCGATCAGCAGATCGAATCTATTGGGAACATAGCCGGAGTCGACACGCAGGGTACATTCGCTGACGCTCCGATGGAGCAGGCCCTGCTTCGCCAGTATAAACTCGACATCCGCTATGGCGAAAACACCTGGCCGGCCTTCGCCGAAGCGCTGCGAGAAGAAAAGGACCTCCACTTCTCAATGTTTTCAGGTGCCAGGGAAAGCAACATGAGTTGGTTCAAAGAAGCTATAGCAACCTGTCTCGTGGTGGGGATATCCCCCGAGAAGATTGTTGAGCAGGCTAAAATTGAGTGCGGAATTCCGTGTTAAGCGCGGTTCGTGAACTCTTACAGAGTCCCGGGATCGGTGAGCCGTTGGTCTGCTCACCGGTCCGGGGATACTGACGCCTTCATACGCAGAAGGGGGGACTTGCATCCAGCTTGCCGCCCCTGGCAGATCGCCGAACGCGGCTAAAGGAAAAGCTGATGGGTTCTGACCAAGATCCCTACACCAAGCAGACTGAAAAGTTCTTGATAATGTGTTACTTGCGGAACGCTCCAGACGCGAAGACCAGAATGTAGGAATTTTGGCCACTCGCGATATGGCCCATTTGTCCCTAATCGTTGCCACACCCCTAGTCCGGCCTGGATCACGTTCCGTTTTGGGTCATAAGGAGAAATCCGGGTCAGTAGGAATCTCTCCCCTTGATTTGTCCGGCCAATGGCCGTACATTGTTTACAGGAGGACTTCGCCATGCCAGTCGCAGAACCGGTTACACGCCAACGCGCCGAGCGCCTGGAAGCTCGCACGACACGCGAGAACAAGAACCTTTGCCAGAGGGCTGCGGAGCTCGAAGGACGCACGCTGAGCGACTTCGTCGTGAATAGCGCGGTAGAGGCGGCGAAGCGCTCCATCCGTGAGACTGAATTGTTGGCACTGACGGTGCGAGACAGGACGGCATTTGTTACGGCGCTGCTAGGTTCTGCGCCGGCACCCAATGCCCGCTTGCGTAAGGCTGCTGAGCGTCACCAGCAAATACTCGGGTGAACTCGTCGGCTTCTGACTTTCATATCGAGCCGCTAAGCGGTGATCACGATCGGACGGCGTTCTCCTGTGAGGCGGCACCCCTTGAGCGTTATCTCAAGGAGCAGGCCGGCCAGGAGGCGCGCAAGAATGTCGCGGCCACTTTCGTGCTGCTTGCGGACGATAACCGGATCGCCGGCTATTACACGCTGTCCTCGACGAATATTCCGGTAGATGACCTGCCGCCCGAGCTGGTGAAGAAGCTCAGGCTGCCACGCTATCCGCAGCTCCCTGCAACGCTGCTCGGGCGCTTGGCGCGTCATTCAGCCTTTCGCGGCCAGGGCATCGGTGAATTGCTGCTGCTTGATGCCCTTAAGCGGGCTTACACTCTCAGCAAACAGATCGCCTCGCTAGCGGTTGTTGTCGATGCCAAGGATGAACGGGCGGTCCGGTTCTACAAGGATTTTGGCTTTGAGCCTTTTCCGGATTCACCGGACCGGTTGTTCATGCAAATGGATACGATCGCTAAGCTATGAGGTCGGCTGGACGATGAGTGTTCAAGTGCCCTTGGCCGAAAAGTCGACGCAGATTGCGATGGCCTGCCGCTGCGGGCGGAAGAAGATCCTGGCTCTTGGCCTGTACGCTACTTGCTACTCGCTGAAGCGGCATGACGAGGAGTATTTCGAAGGGCTTCGGGAAGCCGTTCTCGAACGCGATGGCTATGAGCTCCATCCACGACCGCATGCCCGCCATTCTCAGTCCGCAGGATTACGACGAGTGGCTCGACCGCGGCGAGGTGGAAAGGGCGCCCATTCACTTGCTCCGCCCCTTTCCTGAAACCACACTGCAGATCCACGCAGCCAATCCGAGGGTCGGCAATGTGCACAACCAGGACGCTGCCTTGCTCGACCCGCAGTAAGAATGGATGACAGCCACTCTCAGCCGAGGTGACAAGTGTCGATGCTGGGTGCAGTGGCTCCGCAATGTTTGGATTCTTCGCGACGACCCCGCGGCGCCCCATGTGACGCGCGGGCGCGGCGGCTTCTACTCACTTGCCCCGAGCATTGCCCTCGCAGCGGTGTTGAATGCAATACCAATCGCCCACGCGTGTTTCTGCCATGGAATCTCCTGTGGAACTTTCATTTTATGGCGGGTGAATGTTCGGACCGGCCAAGAATCGGCGACTCGGAATAGATCGAGCGCCCATGAAGGTTTGGCCACTGACATGCATTTTGCTATCACGGGAATTTCGAAGGTAAGAGATGCTGCTGCTCGGAATTGCGTATGTACAGCCATAGAATTAAATTCAGGCGCTGTTAGGGCTGGCAGCGTCGTCGTCGGCACGGATTTGACAGCGCCTGAACGATTTACCCCATAAGGTGGCTCGCAGGTTTCAATCCGGTCACTGCGCCTTCAGTTACGCTGAACTGCGCTGGGGTTTCGTGCGTCTTGACAGCTTCACAACTTGTG
>PLUT01000001.1 GCA_003162875.1 Granulicella sp. | reverse complement strand
CACAGAGAAAAAGAGGGGACACAGAGAAAAAATACGGAGATTCGGACCTTTCAGGTCAGAATGACGACCCCCAAAAAAGATGACGACTTCCTGGGTTTAGGAGCCATCGCGGGCGAGGCGGAGGCCGGAGAATTGCCAGCGCGTGGCGGGGGGGAAGAAGTTGCGGTAGGTGGGGCGGATGTGGGTGGCGGGAGTGACGCAGGAGCCTCCGCGGAGGACCATTTGCGAGGACATGAACTTGCCGTTGTACTCGCCGAGGGCTCCGGGGAGCGGGCGGTAGCCTGGGTAGCCGGTGTAGGCGGAGGCGGTCCACTCCCAGACGTCGCCGTAGAGCTGCTGGAGGCCGGGGAGGGATGAGGCTCGGGTGGGGTGGAGTGCGCCCGATTCGAGGAGATTGGCGGCGGCGGTGTGGGAATTGTTCGATTCCACCCTTTGCACCCCAGCGAGCAAAGACCNNCCGGAAAGGATGGGGCACCCGAAGTGTGGGGCTGGTGGGAAGCGGCGTACTCCCATTCGAATTCGGTGGGGAGACGTGTGCCGGGGTGCTGGCGGGAGACCCACTCGGCGTAGGCGGCGGCCTCGAAGAAGCTGAGGTGGGTGACGGGCGTTTCCGAGAGGTCGTTGGAATCGAGCGGCTGCCAGCCGCGGAGGGTGAAGATGCGCCAACCGGAGCGGGTTTCGGGCGAGGGCTGCCAGTAGAGCGGGGCGCGCCAACCTTGCTCGTGGACGGTGGTCCAGCCTTCGGAGAGCCAGAGTTCGGGGCGGGTGTAGGCGTTGTCGTCCATGAAGGCGAGGTATTCGGCGCAGGTGACGAGGCGGGTGGCGAGGGAGAATGGGGCGAGATAGACGGCGTGACGGGGGGATTCGTTGTCGAAGGAGAAGTTATCCCACAGGTCTTCGGGATGTGGGGGAACCGCAGGTCCTTCGACTCGCTGCGCTCGCTCAGGATGACAGTCTTTTGAGGGGGATGAGGGGGCGAAGCCGATTTGGGTGAGGCCGGGGGCGAAGGCGACCCAGTCGAGGGGTGGGGCGATGGCGTCGGTTGCGGAGGAGGTGGCGGGCGGAAGGTAGGCGGGGTGGAGGGGGTTGGTGAAGAGAGCGTGCTTGATGTCGGTGGCGATGAGTTCCTGGTGCTGCTGCTCGTGGTGGAGGCCGAGGACGATGCGGCGGGCGGCTTCGGGGTTGGCGGGGAACTCGGGTGCGGCTTCGAGGAGTCGGGCGATCGCCGAGTCGACGTGGGTGCGGTAGGCGAGGATGTCGGCGACGGGCGGGCGCGAGAAGCTGGAGCGGAGGGATTTGGCGGGCATGTCGCCGAGGGAGTTGTAGTAGGAGTTGAAGAGCCAGTGGAAGTCTGGGTGGAAGTCCTGGTAGGCGGGGACGAATTCGCGGAGGACGAAGGTCTCGAAGAACCAGGTGGTGTGGGCGAGATGCCACTTGGCGGGGCTGGCCTCAGCGCAGGACTGGACCATCATGTCTTCCGGCGAGAGCGGAGCGGTGAGGGCGAGGGTGGCGGCGCGGACGGCGCGATAACGGTCGAGCAGTGGTGAGGCCGGAGCGGAGGAGGCGGGGACAGCGGTGTGGCCTAGGGTTTGGAACTGCATGGTCCGGGTCCTCCTGGAATTGCTGGGCTCGGCAGGTGAAGGTTTCGATGCGGGCCGGGGGTGGGTGGTTGCAGATGCAACCGTATGCAATACGATAGCGCGGGATGCGGGAATTGGATTGCGGATTTCTTTAGGAGTCGAGGGCGCCGTTGACGTCGCGGACGAGGTTGCGGAGGTAGCTGCGGCGGTTGAGGAGGGCGACCATCGCGTCGCGGGCGGCGAGTTTGGCGGCGGGGTCGTTGGCGTCGGCTGCGACGTCCCACTGGGTGTGGAGGGTGGCGAGGTCGGCGTCGGTGGCGGCTAGCTTGGCGTCGAAGTCGGATTTTGCGGCGGTGAGGTCTTTGCGGAGCTGGGGATCGTCTTCGCCCATCTTTTTGGCGGCGCGCATCTCTTCGAGCTGCATGTTGAGCTCGAAGGCCTCTTCGAGGAGGTCTTCGGGGACGACTTGCTTCTTGGTGGTTCCGGCCGCACGGGCTTGGGCGGTGGCGGCGGAGGACTGCTCTTCGAGCTCGACGCCTTCGAGCTTGAGAAGGTACTCGGTGCGGGCGATAGGGTCCTTGAGAGTGCGGTAGGCGTCGTTGAGGCGGGAGGATTCGGCGAGGGCGGCTTCTTGTTCGGCGGCGGGACGGCTGGCGAAGCGGTCGGGGTGAAGACGGCGGGAGAGCGCGTAGAAGGATTTCTCGAGGGCCGGGGTGTCGACGACCAGGTGGGGTGGGAGGGAGAAGATGGCGAAGTAGGTGGTCATAGTTAAGATTGCCTTGGCGGAAATGCGATCGCGGAGTTATTCATAAAGGCCTCCACGCTGCATGCGATAAAGTCCTTCCTCGAGGGTCCCGTCATTTGGGAACAGCGTGGAGTTCTTGGGTAGGTAGACACCGCTGCAGTTGACGGAGACCAAGTGAACCGCAAGGGTTGCCAGTATCTTATATGCTTCATCGCGAGGAAGCTGCGAGTTCACCAAGTCGAGGGATGCCCACGCTGTATGGTCCATCCAGGCTTTCTTTTGCTCAGGCCGCGGCAGCCAACCGACGCTGCGGTTGTCTGCATATGGAAGAGGCTCGTGCAGAACGCTTATGATGTGGGCCCCTGGCTTCACAATAGTGAATTTGCCTTGCTGAAAGACGAAATACGTCGGATTCTCTATCCCGTCGAACTTCCTTCTCCATGCACCTTCGGCTGCCGCTTGAAGTTCTTCCTTCGTAAAGCGTTTGGGCTGTTTCAGCAGGAAGACGAGGGAAAACGGCATCGTGTCGTCTGAACTCGTGCTTGATCGTCCAAGGAGTCGATTCACGATGCTGCGAAAGCTCATGGCTGATTGTAGCTTTAGGGTAAGAGAGCACATCCCAGGGGCTAAAGCCTGGATTTGCGGTGAGCTTGGATGTCCGGGCTGAAGCCCGGACCTATCTCAGAAGCTGCTGCGCTTAGGTGGAGAAGCTGGAGCCGCAGCCGCAGGACTTGGTGGAGTGGGGGTTGATGAAGTTGAAGCCCTGGCGCATGAGGGTTTCTTCGTAGTCGAGGATCATGCCGCTGAGGTAGATGAAGCTCTTGGGGTCGACGAAGATGCGGATGGCGGGGGCGTCGCTGCTCGCCGCAGGGGCAACGTTTTCCGTAGACTGCCCGGCCGCCTGGGGCCGTCCGGCAGTTTGCGATGACGAGGCCGACGCGGCGTCGAGATGCGACTGGGGGAAGGCAAAGACGCGATCGCGCTCGCGGGGCTGGGTGTCGAAGCGGATGTTGTAGCTGAGGCCGGAGCAGCCGCCGCCGGTGATGCCGAGGCGGAGACCACCGGCGTCAGGAGCAATGCCCTCCTTGGCCATGGCCACGCGGATGCGCTTGAGAGCGCGGACGGTGAGCTGGATGCTCTTGGAGGCGGCGGATTCGCCTTCGGCGATGAGGACAGGCGACGGTGGAGCGGCCGCCACGGTGGGTGCGGCGACGGCGCCTTTGGGGGTTTCGGTTTGGAGGGTGACCATGGACATAAATCGTTCCGAATTTTGCGGCGCGCTGGTGTCAGCGAAGGAGCAATACCCCAGGGGCTAAAGCCCGGTTCCGGGGTGGGGCTTGGGAGGGCCAAGGCTAAAGCCTTGGCTTACCTAGAAGCCAAGGCTTTATGTCGGGCCCTTCAGCCCTCGGTTCCTCAATCGCACCTAACCTGGGGCTTCGCCCCAGGCTAGGATAGAGCGCGCCTTCAGCGCGCCAGCGCTAGTGCGCGACGGCGACGGCGACGGTTGCGGGGGCGGCTGCGCCTTCGGCGACGTTGTTCTTTTTCTTCCAGTCGCCGATGGCGGCGCGGATGGCGTCTTCGGCCAGGACCGAGCAGTGGATCTTGACCGGCGGGAGGGCGAGCTCCTTGACGATGTCGGTGTTGGTGATGGTGAGGGCTTCGGAGACGGTCTTGCCCTTGACCCACTCGGTGGCGAGGGAGCTGGAGGCGATGGCCGAGCCGCAGCCGNNAGCCGAAGGTCTTGAACTTGGCGTCCTCGATGACCTGGGTTTCGGGGTTGACCTTGATCTGGAGGCGCATCACGTCGCCGCACTCGGGCGCGCCGACCAGGCCGGTGCCGACTTCGGACGAGCTCTTGTCGAGGGTGCCGACGTTGCGGGGGTGTTCGTAGTGGCTGAGTACCTTGTCGCTGTATGCCATGATGTTTTCTCCTAGGACGTGGCTGTTGATTAGATGTTTCTGTGTCGCTCGGGGTGCATCGTGCGCGGCCCGAGGGTGAACCGGATTTTAGGTCGGGCCTTCAGCCCTCTGGTTCTTCTCTTGCACCCAACCTAGGGCTTCGCCCTAGGCTGGTATATTTCGCGCCGTTGGCGCTTGGTGCGGCGGCAGTCCTGCAAAAAATTCAGCCATGCTAACAAAAGCAAATACAGAGATTCTGAGCTGCGCTCAGAATGACGACTTCGATGCGTTAGTGGGCGGCCCATTCGATCTTGGTTAGGTCGATGCCTTCTTTCACCATTTCGTAGAGCGGGGAGAGTTCGCGGAGTTTTAGGACAACGTCGATGATTTTGTCGGCTACGTAGTCGACTTCGGCGCGGGTGTTGAAGCGGCCGAGGCCGAAGCGGATGGAGCTATGCGCGATCTCGTCGCCGAGGCCCAGGGCCTTGAGGACGTAGCTGGGTTCGAGCGTGGCCGAGGTGCAGGCCGAGCCGGAGCTGACGGCGATGTCGTTGATGCCCATGAGGAGCGACTCGCCTTCGACATAGACGAAGCTCATGTTGAGATTGCCGGGCAGGTGATGCTCCATGTTGCCGTTGACCTGGGTGTAGTCGAGTGCGTTCTCCAGCTTGACGCGGAGGTAGTCGCGGAGTTCGATTTCACGCTTGGCTTCGGCGGCCATTTCGTTGCCGCAGATTTCGCAGGCTGCGCCGAGGCCGACGATGCCGGGGACGTTGAGGGTGCCGCTCCTCATGCCGCGCTCGTGGCCGCCGCCGTTAATCTGCTCGGTGATCTGGACGCGGGGGTTGCGGCGGCGAACGTAGAGCGCGCCGACGCCCTTCGGCCCGTAGAGCTTGTGTGCCGAGATGGAGAGGATGTCGATGTTGTCGGCGATGACGTCGACGGGGANNGACGCCGATTTCGTTGTTGGCGTACATGATGGAGACGAGGATGGTCTTGTTGGGGCCTTCGGTGACGATGGCGCGGCGGAGGTCGTCGAGGTCGATGAGGCCGTCGGCGGAGACGGGCAGGTAAGTGACGACGTAGCCCATTTTCTCGAGCTTCTTGCAGGTGTCGAGGACGGCCTTGTGCTCGGTGACCTGGGTGATGATGTGGTTGCNNTGCCGCGCTCGCGGTACATCTCGGCGACGCCCTTGATGGCGAGGTTGTCGCTCTCGGTGGCGCCGGAGGTGAAGATGATCTCCTTGGAGGTGGCGTTGATGAGTTTGGCGACCTGCTCGCGGGCGGCGTCGACGGCCTTCTCCGCCTCCCAGCCGAACTGGTGGTTGCGGCTGGCGGCGTTGCCGAACTTGCCGGTGAAGTAGGGCATCATGGCCTCGAGCACGCGGGGATCGAGCGGGGTGGTGGCGTGGTTGTCCATGTAGAGCGGCAGATGCACGCCCTGGGGCAGCGGCGTGGCGGAGTGGGTGATGACGACTCCGGTCGAGTTGGTGCCTGGGACCGCTCCGTTACCATTTTCAGTGCTCATTTGGTGCTCCTCCGTGTGGTTCGAATCTTCTGTGGTGTTGCTCGGTTGCGTCGATCTCCCGGGCGAATTTAGCGCGGGCCTTCAGGCCGCCGGTTCTTTGTTCTGCGCCTGCCTGGGGCTTCGCCCCAGGCTAGGATATTGCGGGCCTTCAGCCCGCTTAAACTCCTGGCTCAGGCCAGGATGGTGACGAGGCCGCCTCCGACGGCGGCGTCGGCGGCGTGCGCGGCGTCGGACGTTTCGGCCAGGTCGCTGATGTAGATGTTGCTGAGCAGGTCCTTGATGGAGTCGTTGACCTTGCGCAGCGGTTCTTTGATGGTGCAATGGCCGGCGAGGTCGCAGGCACCGTGAATGGTGATGCAACTGGTGATGAAGAGCGGGCCGTCGATGGCGCGAATCACCTCGAAGGCCGAGATCTGCGACGCGGACCTGGCCAGCGCGTAGCCCCCGTTGGTGCCGGCATGGGAGACCAGCAGGCCGGCGCGGGTGAGCGTCTGGAGGATCTTGGCCAGCAGCGGCGGCGGGATGTGGTAGGCCAAGGCGATATCTTTTGCACTCTGCGCGGCGGCGGCGTGGGCGGTCGACTGCTCGGCCAGGTACTTGAGCGCCATGAGACCGTAGTCGGCTTTTTTGGTCAGACGCAGCATAGTGGGCTCTCTTGACGGCGGAAGGTAGGTAATCCGGCGGATTTGCCGGGAAACCTTATCCGACCGTATTGGTCCTAGTTAGTGTACGGCGGGAGTGGGGTGGGTTGCAAGTGGCGTTTCGGCGGCGGGGGCGCGGGGTCGGCGGCGGGGCGTTGCGGGGGCGGGTTGGGTCCTGATTTTTCGGGAATCTGCGGAAAAGACGATTGACAAGCGTATTGGGCAAGGGCAAACTTTTTAGCACACACTCGCTATGCCGGCATCGTGCAAACATCCGCAGGTTCGCGTCGTCGCTCGCGAGGAGGACGTAGAGTTTGTGGAGTGCCAGACGTGCGGCGAGGTGTTCGACGCGGCGGAATTTGCCGATATTCTGAGCGAGCAAGAGGATTCGGCGGCTGAAGGCGATGGCGACGCAGCGTAGGGGCAGTTGTTAGTTGCTGGTTGCTAGTTGTTAGTTGGAAAACAGCGACGGCGAACTACGGAGATTCTGACTCTACGAGTCAGAATGACGAGCCAAGACGAAATACGGAGA
>PLUT01000141.1 GCA_003162875.1 Granulicella sp. | reverse complement strand
GGGATATGCCCCTTTTTCGCGACATCTAGCCTGTTTTTCGCAACCAATCCGATCCGTCAGACACTGCCAACCAGGCGCACGACCACACCCTCGTTCTGAGCGAGGATCCGCCTATCGCTCTCTCTCACCTTCAGCCACGCGGAGCCTATTGGTTCGCGAACTTCTCCGCGTAGTTCCCGAGCACAGGGACCTTCCACTTCTCGCCGCCGTACGCCTTCACGATGCACATGATCCAGCAGACAAACAGCACCAGGTCGCCCACGATGCCCACAATCCAACCCAGAATCGGGATGATCATCAGGAGCCCCAACGCAAAAGCGCACACCGCCAGGCAGATGCACTGGAATGCATGGAAGCGAATGAACGACCGCTTGTTGTAATCGGGCAGCACCAGAAACAGGATTGCCGGAATGATGGTGATGTAGGCCAGCGCGCCGGCCACATTGTCGGCCAACCCGCTGTCAGCGGCCGCTGCAGGGGGAGCAGATGAAGGTGCTTGAGGTTCTTCCATGGTGGACTCTCCGGACTGAATTGAGAAACGTACTTGCAATCGTCAACGGTTGAGCGGGGCCCAGGGGGAGTGACTGTCAATATACTCCCCGCGCTTGACTGGCCGTCAAGCGCCCCAAACGCCGTAGAATCCTTCCGAAACAGCCCGGCCGCTCAACCCGCTCGCCTTCGGGCCCACAATTCTGAAACCTGGGCCCCAGCCCAGCGTCTAAAATACACATATTCCCAGCGTAACCCGGACCCGATCGGACGACCCTCCTGAAACCATTGCTCGCTCTCAGTTTGCTCCTCGCCGCGACTAGCTCGGTCGCACAGACCGCCTCCAGTGCGGCCCTCCCTGACGCGCCCTCGCAGTTTTTCCTCAGCGCCTCCGCCGGTCAGGGCGCCGCCTCCCCGCCACCTGTACCCCAGGCTGATCGCGACGGCGACGGCAATCCTGTCCCGCTGGAGCATCAGCAGCCTAAGCGCATCCTCGGCTTCATGCCCAACTTCCGCTCCGTATCCGCCGGGGTCGCCCCGCACCCGCTCGGGTGGGGCTATAACCTCAACATCGCCACCCATCAGGCCTTCGACTACTCCAGCTTCGTCTTCCTCGGCCTGACCTCGCTCAGCGCAAAAGGCATGGACGAACACCCCGCCCTGGGAAAAGGCGCCTCCGGCTTCTACGCCTATGCCTGGCGCGGATTCCTGGATAAGACCGACGGTACCTACCTGAGCGCCTTCTTCCTGCCCAGCCTGCTCCATGAAGACACGCGCTTTTACGCCTTCGGCAGCCCTCACCATATCGCTACCCGCGCTCTATACGTCATCAGCCGCCAGGTGGTGGCTCGCACCTACGGGGGCCGCGACACCCCCAACATCGCCGGCCTCGGCGGCAAGGTCCTCACCCAGGTCGTCTCGCGCGAGTATTATCCGTCCTCCGCCACCGACTTTGGCGTGCTCGCGGAAAAGTTCGGTTTCTCCACCATGCGCGACGTCATCTTCTCCTCCATCCGTGAGTTTTACCCCGACATCGCCGCCCACTACATCCGCAAGCACCGCGCAAAAATAGCCGCACAGCAGGCTGCTGCGGCGACTGCCGGGCAACAGCCCTAATCTTCGCCCGCCAGCGGCCGCTTCTCGCGAACCGGGCTGCCCACTTCTGCCGGTCTGCCATCGCTGTTTGAAATTCCAACCGGCAAGCCATTGCCCCCGCCCCCCATTCCTGCGATACTTAAACGTGCCCCACACGCGTGGCCAATCAAAACAACTAAATTTGCGGAGGCGGAGATGTCAGCGAAATACATCTTTGTGACTGGCGGAGTTGTGTCTTCGCTCGGCAAGGGTCTCGCAGCAGCTTCCATCGGCTGCCTGCTGGAGGCGCGCGGCATCAAGATCAACCTGATGAAGTTCGACCCCTACCTCAACGTCGATCCCGGCACCATGTCTCCCTTCCAGCACGGCGAGGTCTTCGTCACCGACGACGGCGCCGAAACCGACCTCGACCTCGGCCACTACGAACGCTTCACCCACGCCAAACTCTCCCGCGACAACAACCTCACCACCGGCCGCATCTACGAGCAGATCATCACCAAGGAGCGCCGCGGCGACTACCTCGGCAAGACTGTCCAGGTCATCCCCCACGTCACCAACGAAATCAAGAACGCCATGCGCAAGGTTGCCGCCGATTGCGAAGTCCTCATCGTCGAGATCGGCGGCACCGTCGGCGACATCGAATCCCTCCCCTTCCTCGAAGCCATCCGCCAGATGCGCCAGGACCTCGGCCGCGACTCGACCGTCTTCGTCCACGTCACCCTCATTCCCTGGATCGCCGCCGCGCAGGAACTCAAAACCAAGCCCACCCAGCACTCGGTCAAGGAGATGCTCTCCATCGGCATCCAGCCCGACATCCTGCTCTGCCGCTCCGACCGCGCCGTCCCCCGCGAGATGCGTTCCAAGATCGCCCTCTTCTGCAACGTCCAGGAGAACGCCGTCATCGCCGCCCGCGACGTCGCCAGCATCTATGAAGTCCCGCTCAACTTCGCCGCCGAGGGCGTCGACACCCTCGCCCTGCAACTCCTCCGCATCGAAGCCAGGGCTCCCGACCTCTCCAAGTGGCAGGACATCGTCCATCGCGCCTACCACCCGCAGGACGAAGTCTCCATCGCCATCGTCGGCAAGTACGTTGAGTACGAAGACAGCTACAAATCCCTCAAGGAAGCCCTCGTCCACGGCGCGCTCGCTCACAACCTCAAGCTCCGCGTCACCTGGATCGAGGCCGAGGGCCTGGAAACTCACGACCAGCCCGACGGCGATGCACCCGGCCGCCCCAATCGCGACTACGAGTCCCAGCTCCGCGGCTTCGACGGCATCCTTGTCCCCGGCGGCTTCGGCAAGCGCGGCATCGAGGGCATGCTCAACGCCATCCGCTACGCCCGCGAGAACAACGTCCCCTACTTCGGCATCTGCCTCGGCATGCAGACCGCCTGCATCGAGTACGCGCGCAACGTCTGCGGCCTCGCCGGCGCCAACTCCGGCGAGTTCGACCCCGCCACGCCTCACCGCATCATCTACAAGCTGCGCGAACTGACCGGTGTCGAAGAGATGGGCGGAACCATGCGCCTCGGCGCATGGGCCTGCAAGCTCGAGCCCGGCTCGCTCGCCGCCAAAGCCTACGGCGCCACCGAAATCTCCGAGCGCCACCGCCATCGCTACGAGTTCAACCGCGAGTACGAGCCCATCCTCACCGGCGCGGGCCTACGCCTCACCGGAACCACCCCCGACGCCACCTACGT
>PLUT01000265.1 GCA_003162875.1 Granulicella sp. | reverse complement strand
AGGATGTATTCCTGGAGCAGGTCGGAGCCGAACATGGGCGGGTCGTCGGAGTTGAGGGTGACCATGAGCCCCGAGTCGAAGTAGCGGCGGAGGGGATGCGCGTCCAGCGCGGGGCAGCAGCCGGTGCGGAGGTTGGAGGTGACGTTGATCTCCAGCGGGATCTGGCGTTGGGCGAGCACCTCGAGCAGCTGGGGGTCGTGCTGGGCGGCCAGGGCGTGGCCGATGCGCTCGGCGCCGATGTTGATGGCGGACCAGATGGAGGCGGGGCCGTCGATGGGGCCGCCGGACTCGCCGGCGTGGGCGGTGAGGCGGAGGCCGTTGTCGCGGGCCTCGGCATATAGGTCGCGAAAGAGGGATGCGGGGCCGCGGGCTTCGTCGCCGCCGATGCCGATGCCGACGATGGAGGGGTACTGGGCGCGGAGTTCGGCGGCCTTGCGGAAGACGCGGGCGGCCTGGTCCACGCCGAAGTGGCGGACAGCGTCGATGATCCAGTAGAGAGTGGTGCCGAACTCCTGCTCGCCGCGAAGGCGGCCGCGCTCGATGGCTTCGACGTAGGGCTCGACCTCGACCTTGCGCCAGTAGTAGAGGATGCCGAAGGAGATGTAGACCTCGGCGTGGACGACACCCTGCGCGGCGAGGGCGCGGACCATGGAGTAGGTGATGAGCTCGTAGTCGTCGGGGGTTTGCAGGCGGGAGCTCATGGCCTTGTAGGAGTCCATGAAGCCGAGGAAGTTCTTGTAGGTGTAGAGGGCGCGGGCGTCAGCGAGAGTAAGCGGTGTGGCGTCGTGGCGCTGCGAGAGGGCAACGAGAGTTTCGGGGTCGGTGCTGCCTTCGAGGTGGAGGTGGAGCTCGACCTTGGGGAGATGGCGAAGCCAGGTGGGGATGTCGATTTCGGGTGGCGGCGGTTTGCGGGACATCGTTCTTCAGGGTAGAGCATTTTGCCGCACTCGTGTCGCGGGGAAGGCGGTGCGCGGCGGTGGGTCGGAGATGCTTGACACCTCGCGTATAATTAACTTGGGTCGAGACAGAATCCACCAGCCGCAGGCTTGTGTCTCCCAAAGCTCCAAAGAAACCATAACTCCAGCGTTTTCTAGATCTTGCAAATTATCTCGTTTGTTTTCTGGATCTTGCAAAATCACGAATCTGGTAAGTGGTTTGTTTTGTTGATCATGCACGAAATCGATAGGGGAGGGGGGCATCATTCCGACAGCAATTTCCAGACCTATGATCAGGTACAGGCCTGCAACGAAAGAGGTATCAGCCCACGATCCGGCGGAGCTTTTGATCCGCCGCGTGATGCGAAGGTGGGATAGCCGCCTGGACACCTCCTGTAGAAAATTAGAAGGGAATGAAACGGGCCCCTATCTCCGCGTGTCTGGGTGTGGCTTTGCTGTGTAGTGCTGCTGCGGCATCCGTGGGGCAAACCGGTTCGACGCGCCAGCAAGTCCGGCGACCGGCCAGCGCAAGCAACGCGACGGCGTACCAGGTGCACATCGCTCCGACGACAATGAACGCAGGGAGCACATCGATTGAGATGGGAAGCGACCGGTGGAGCGCGCGCGGATACGACCTGAGAACGCTGATCGCGCAGATCTACGACGTGGATGTCCGGCGGGTCGATCTTGCCGAGGACGGCGGCCAGGACGCCCGCTACGACTTGACGGCATCGTTGCCACGAAGCGTAGGCCAGGACGAGATGCAGCGGCTGCTGGTGGAGGCGGTGGAGCAGAAATTCAGCCTGGAGGTAAAACCGGAGGTCCGGTCGATGCTGGTGTACGTGATGACCGCGCCGAACGGGCCGGGAAGCGGCCTGCATCTGCACGCTCCGGCGGCGCGCGCGGAAGGGCTGGCTAAGCCGATGGCGCTGGACCTGGGAACAGGCACGCTGGAGGATGTGGGCGAGATTCAATTCGAGGGGCGGGATTGCTCAGGCGTCTCGTCTGGCGGAATTACGGCATCGGCGGAGACGATTGATGATTTTCGCCGGACGCTGGAAGGCGACCTGGACCGGGTGCTGCTGGATGAGACGAACCTGACTGGCACCTACGATTTTCGGGTTGGGGGCTACGCCAGCAAGGATGACCTGTTCCAGTTGCTGCACGACCAGTTGGGGCTGGTGGTGAGGCCGGCGGAGCGGAAGGTGACCATATTGAGGGTGCGGCCTCACGGCGAGTTTGCCCACGAGGTCCAGGAAGCTGTGCCGGCCGCTTGAGGCGGGCCGGGGCAGCCCCCACTCACCGCGGATCGCGATTGTAGACATAGACCCAGCAGGATTTGCGGGAGCCGTCGTCGAAGGTGACGACGGTTTTTGTGCGTAGAAAGAGGCTGTCGGTGGGCGAGTCTGGACGGTAGTCTTCGTACGCGTCGAGCGCGGAGAGAGTGGCGGCGTCGGGGACGAGGAAGACTTCGCCGGGGACAGCGGGCGCGGCTGGGTCCGTATCATCGGCCAGGATCGCGCCGGGATATTCGCCGAGGTTGTACAGGCGGGCGCGGATGGTACCGCGGCCGATGGGCTGGAGGCGGCGCGCGGCGGAGGCAATCTCCGCGGGGGCGCGGTCGGGGTGGAGCGTGCCGTAGATAAAGAGGTAGGTGGGCATCGCCGGGGTCTCTAGGAGCTGTGGCCGGCGCATTGCAGCACGCCGAGATATGCAGTCCATGGGCCCACCGCTTCGCGGTATTGGTGCGCCATAATCCTCGAGATCTGGTGCAGGTGAGTGAGGTCATGCACCGCCCATGTCGCCAGAAGCTGCGCCAGCGTAACTGAGCCGAAGGCAGGATGGAGGCCGCTGAGCGCAAGGTCCGCCGGCTGCAGCTTCAAGGCGCGTAGTTCGCGCAGGTTCTCCGACCGCAGATGGGCGAATTCATCCAGCAACTCGCCGAGCGGCTTGCCCTGGCTCTCCCTCGTCTGCGCCAGGCGATCGAATCGATCGAATGTCCGGCTCTCGCCAAACTGGAGAATCATCTTTGCCCGCGGGATCCAGTCCGTGCGCTCGCCATGAATCAGATGACCAATGACATCGAACGCGCTCCAGGTTTCTGCGCCCTCATTGCGCATCGTCCACGCGTCCGGAAGATTTCGCAGAAACGCATTCAGGGTTGCAGGAGTGCGTTCAAGAAGCGATATGGTTTGATTCATATCCTGCCGCATGATGATTCTCGATTCTCAAGAGGAATTCTATCTTGCCTGCACACTCCGCATGGCCGACAACGAAAGGGACGCGGCCGGTTGGCAGCGTCCCTTTGGTTTGCGCGAGTGCAGAAGATGATGTCCTGGGTCGTCGGCCGCGCTCGGCGCAATCTTCTATTACAAAAACAAATGCGGGGACTCTTCCCCTTCGACTTTGCTCAGGGTCAGAATGACAACTGACAACTCACAACTGACAACTGACAACTGA
>PLUT01000078.1:4024-4312 GCA_003162875.1 Granulicella sp. | reverse complement strand
AGCGCAGAAGATTCGCAACAGCCAGCGCGGCTGGAAGTACGCAGCAGCGCAGCTCGAGGCCTTCGGTGTCACAGATGTTCCCACGGACGCGTCGGCGCGCACCGAATGGCTCAACTCATCTCTGCAATCACTGGCAACGCGAGTCCGACACAAGGGAAATCACAAGTATGCCTGGCCTCTCAACGTCGCGATCCGGCGTCAACTGCCGGCGAGCCTTCCTTATCCGAAGTCGCTGGACCCCATTTACACCGCTCTGTAAGAAAAGAACACCTCACAGCCGCTAATCGC
>PLUT01000078.1:0-3923 GCA_003162875.1 Granulicella sp. | reverse complement strand
ACCTGGTCGAAGGACAGGTCGCCGTTTTGATGGAAGTCGGATCGGAAAAGCATAGGTATGTGACCGGACAGGCGATAGCAGTTCGTTGGGATGGCACGGTTGTCCACCTCAGCCTGAACGACATCTACGAGAAGGCTGCCCGNNCATCACCCCGGCTGAGTATTGATGCTCAGCCGAGGGGAGGAATTGACTATGAAGCACCGCGGAGCGACACCAAGGGATATCAAGGACTTCGAACGCATCGCTGCCGAGTCCAAGACCGCCGAGATTATGGGGAGTCTTGGACAGCAGCTCTGCACCAACTTTGAGCGACCCGCGGAGGTTTTCCTCGAAATCGCCGCAAACAAGCTCGGCTTGCCGTACGACGTGATGGACGCGTTTCATGAATGGTTCCGGTTTGATCGCGTTGCCCAGTAGACCCAAGCACCATCGCCCAACCTGCCACGGTATAGGTGGCCCACCCTTACTCCAATCGCCGGCCGGGGCTTAAACCGGCACAATGAGATCAGCAATGGCTTGTGTATGCGTCAATAAGTGCGTCGACTGCGGAACCGCACCGGATTCGAATAGTCGCCAAGAAACGGCGATCGCCCTGGTAGTGAACCCTCTGGCCGAGGTAAAGGACTTCATCCAGCGTCATGGGGACGATCAGACCGCGCCCGAGTGGCTTCAACAGGTNNNCTATGGCCGGACGCAGATGCTGTGACCGATTCCGCAGCCAATGGAGTAGCCTCTTTTCGCCCATCGACCTTATCGTAGCCCCAGGTGGAGCAGAAGGATTTGTAAACACTGGCCGACTTTCCGGTACCGATCCGCTCGCTGTCCATCTGGATTACATCCGGTTTGCCGATCCCGCCGCCGATGGTCGCTCGGACGCCTAGCCCTTCGCAGGCGGAATGTTCTGATTGAAGCGGAATAGATTCGCAGGATCGTATTGCGCTTTGATCACTCCGAGGCGCTGGAGGCGCGCGTCGCTATAAGCCGAATGCACGTCTTCCCCTCCGACATGTAATTGACGTACGCGCCTCCGGTTGAGTATGGAAGAGCCCTCTGCCAAGCCTCTCGCGCCCACACCCTCAGCCTGCTCGCGATCGCCGGCGTCATCCTGCTGATTGTCGCGACGGTCGACCTCACCATCAACCGCTCGCCGGTGGTGGCCGGCATCGCCCTGGCCGCAGTCATTATCTTCGGCACCCTGGCTCTGATTTTCATCATTACGGCCGTATCGACTCCCAAGGAGTCGAAGCCGGCGGCGCTGCCCCACTCGGTCAAGCTCGTCACCAATAACCGCAGGAAGATGTACGTATGGGTCAAGGTCTTCGCCATCCTCCTCGGCATCTTCGCGCTGGCTGCGCTGGTCCCCGGAACTGCCCGAATCGTCGCGCTCACGATCGGGGGCATGACGCTCTTTCTCGCCATCATTCTGCTGCCGGTGCTTTACTGGACCTCCCGGACCGCGGACAAATCCCTCACCGAGACCGAGCTCAACCCCTGGGTCCACTGGCTCTACACGCCAGACCAATGGACGCAGTGGAGCAACGTCCAGGTCGAGCGCTTGAGCGCCACGCCGCCTGGCTTCGTCCTCAAGCGCGACTGGCACCGCTTCCTGTTTCCCTTCGCCATCATCATCGGCGGAGTGGCCTTCTTCTGCCCTGGCGGCTGGCTCTTCAAGACCCTCTACCTGGCCGTAATTTGCATAGCCATTTTTGCCATCGCTGTCCTGGCTGGTCGCGGCGGCGCGTCCCATGCCGAAAAACTCCACGCCAAGCTGATGGAGGCAAATCCCGAGGCCTGGTTCGGCCGCGACGGCGTCTTCTGCGACGGCGTCTTCACCCAATGGCTCAGCGTAAGCGTCTACCTGGTCTCCGCGGCCATCGACCAGCGCCAGCCGCGCAGCCTAGACCTGCGCTTCGAGAAGTCCGTGCCCAACCCCTACGGCCCCACCCAGATCGTCCCCATCCACCAGGCGGTGCTCATCCCCGCCAACGCCGACGGCGACCTGGCGCGGCTGCACCAGGAATTGACGGCGCGCTGCCCGAAGGCGCAGATCGCGCTGGCGTAGTCAGGCGCGTGACCTCAGTCCTCTACGGCGCCCCATTCCCGTGAACTACCTGTTGTTTCGTCCACGTCCCCGGCATCACGCCGTTCGGATTCGCGCTGGAATCGTTGGTCTGATAGCTGGTCTTGCCGGAACTGTCCACCCAGGTGTAGTTGTAGGCGCTCGACGCCTTGCTTATCGCGCCCGTATTCGGATCCATCACCGTCTGCTGGTCCAGCGAGTAGTCCACCGTATCCATCGCCATCTGGTGGTCGGAGTTCGCAATCGCCGCGGCATTCGCCATCGAAGCGTCCGTCCCCGCCTGCATCTGCTGCAGGAACTGGTCGTGCTCCTGCTGCTGCACCGCCATGGTGTGCGCAATCGCCGCGTTGCCCGCTGCAATCTTCGCATTCGCAGCCGTGATCATCGCCGCGTTCTGCGCATTGCCCTGCTTGGCGTAGCGCTGCACCCAGGCATTTCCCCACGCCACATTGTTGTGGAACCCCATCGCCGGCGAGTCCCACACCTTCATCATTGCGGCAAACTGGGTCGCCGGCGCGGTGAAGTATGCGACCTGAGCGACGCATTTGTTCACCGTCGAGGGCGGCGTGCTGGGCATGCCGGCGAGAATCGACTTCATCCCCGGAAAGTTCTTTACCGTGCAACTGACCTGCGTCATCAGTCGTCCGGACATGGCAAACGATCCGTTCTGATAGCTGACATCCGCCTCTGCCTGGTCGGTCGTAGTCCCAGGCGCCGCCGCGGCACTCGCAGCCGGCATCGCCACCGGCCCTATATACTTCACCTGCAGCGTCGCGGACACATTCTTCAAGAGGTCCTGCGCCGACATCGGCCCTTTGATCGGCAGGCAGCCGACTGTGGGCACCGGCCCGGTTCCCCACGCCCACATCATCTGCGGCATCTGCTCCACGTAGCTCAGGCCGTCCGGACTGGCCGCCCGCCACACCGGAAACGCATACGAATCGCACGTCGCCGGGCCGCCCTGCATCACCACCCCTTGCAGCGTCCACTTCGCCGGCAGTGTGACCGAGTAGGCCGGCATATTGTTCAGCGTCGTGTCCGGAACATCCTGCGATCGCGTCCCGCCATCGAGCGACGACGAAGCCACGGGCGCTATCGCCGACGCTGCCGTCACACCTGCGGCGGACGTCTGCGAGCCTTTGCATCCAAACAGGGTCAGAGCGACCAGGATAGTTGTGATTCGAAATCGTCCAGCGATCATTGAGCCTCCACGTCTGGGTTAGATGCTTTGAGAAGTTGCCCTGTAAAACAAGAGACGCAAATCGTGTGTCTCATCCATTGGGCACTAGCGTTACGAGTGAGCGTGAGGCCTACTTCGGCGTTCCGTTCCCGTGCACCTGCTGCGTCTGGGTCCACGTGCCGGTCATGACGCCGTTCGGATTCGCGCTGGAGTCGTTGGACTGGTAGCTGGTCTGGCCGGCGCTGTTGACCCACGTGTAGGTGTAGGCGCTGGACACGTTGCCGACCTGTCCGGTCGACGGGTCCAGCACCGTCTGCTGATCCAGCGCGTAGTTCACCCAATCCGACGCCGCCGTGGACTGCGCATTCATGCTCGCATTCGGGAGCGCAGTGAGGCCAGGAAGGCCTCGCGGTCAGCACGATCGCTCTCCTCCTTCACGCCCTTTGGGGCTGGGCCGCCATTGGCCTGCTGCGCTGGCGGTCCCTCTCCCCGGCCGGGCCATGCTGACCTATCTTGCCCCGCTGGGCGCGTTCATCCCGTTCAGCGTGGCCGGGCCGTTGTTTCGGTCCGTGAATCCATATGGCGATGCGAACATATGGCTCTCGTTCACCTGGAATTTGGCGCAACTGGCACTCGAACTACTGCAGCTGCCGAGCCTAGTGT
>PLUT01000023.1 GCA_003162875.1 Granulicella sp. | reverse complement strand
TGAGGATGTGGATGGGGTTGACGGCGACGGGCGCGCCGTACTGGAGCGTGTAGCCGGGGCGCTGCAGGTAGAAGCCGAGCGTCGAGCCGTACTCATACTCCTGGTGGATGACGATGAGGGCTGGGGATTCGCCCGGTTGTTGCGCCAGCTGCGGTGCGATAACGGGGCCCCCGGCCAGCACCGGGGCCCCCAGCGAACTTGTTCGCTGGNNGGGTGGGAGCTTGCTGGCTGGGATGTTGATAGCTTCAGCAAGCTGCGCGGAGCTGAGCACCGGAGCAAAAGTCTGGAGCGCCAGATGCGCGGCCAGCAGAACTCCAAAGGCTCCGGCGGCGAGGGCGAGAGTGGCGGCGTGACCGCGGGCGCGGCGGCGCAGCAGGTACGACGCGAGCGGGCCGAGGAAAAGGCTGGCGGCAGCGAGCGCCAGCGGCAGCCGGAAGAGCGACAGCGCCTGCGCGTTCAAGTCGAGGAAGTGGCCCATGCTCATCGCGTAGTCGCCGGGATTTTGTTGCAGCAGCGCGGCCAGGTCGGCGTTTGGCGCGGGCGCGCGCGTGTGCAGCAGGAAGTAGATCGAGGCCGCGGCAAAGATCCCGCCGAGCGCGAGCAGCACGGCGGTGCAGCGGAGCGCGGCCTTGCTGGCGGCCACGTGATCATGACCGTACACAGCAGGATCGCGCGCCTCCCATTGCTCTCTGCTGAATTTTTCGGCTGTGACATAGCAGCGTCCACCAGGCCTTATTTTGATTCCGAGATCCTGAATCCGGATCAACGTGAGCCACAGCCAGTGCGCGAGCAGCAGGCAGAGTGCGGGTAATGCGGGAAGCACGTAATACTCCTGGCGTGTGGAGAGCGAGAAGAAGAGCAGCGGAACGACGGCCCAGATGAGCAGCAGGAGCAGTGTGCGTTCCCATTGCATCAGCGTCCGCGTGCGGAAGCGTTCGCGCCATGCGGGGATGCGCAACGGGACAGCAGTTGCGATTGCTTTGAACATGAACGCCGACCACGGCATGAGCCAGATGAGGCACAGGCCCCAGAAGAGCCACAGCGGGACGGTATCGTAGTCGCGGGGGACGCGCAGGTTCAGGTAGCGCAGCACCTGCTCGTTGACGAAGTAGAACCAGGCCCAGCCGTGGACGTTGCCGTCGGTGGGCAGCGGCACTTGCCAATGGCCGGCGCCCGCGGCTGGATGCAGCGCGAAGGCGAGTTCGCTGGGGCGGCCGCGCGCCGGGTTCGCCCACGCGGCCAGCAGGTGCCACGGCGCGGCCAGGACCAGAAACACCAGCGCCGACGAGAAAGGATGCAGCTCCAGCACGCGGCGGACGGCCCCGCGCCAACCGCGCGTCAGCAGCAGGTAGAGCGCGACGATCGCGATGGGGAAGACGACGCCGATCAGGCCCTTGGTCAGCACGCCCAGCGCGCAGCAGGCGGCAAAGGCGTAGCAGTACAACCGCGGGTCCTTCGACTCCGCGCTCCCAACCCCAGCGAGCAAGCTCGCCGGGAACCCCGTGCGCGCTCCGCTCAGGATGACAGCCTGGGTGGCGGATTCTTCGGTCGGCCAGAAGCAGAGCATCGCCAGCGTGAGCCAGAGGCAGAGCATCGCGTCGGGGATGAGGATGCGGGTGAAGAGAAAAATGCCGGGCGAAGAGAGCAGGATCAGCCCGGCATACAGTCCGGCGCGCGCCGAGCGAAATGCCCGCCGCGCGAACGCCTCGACCGCGAAGGCCAGCGCGAGCACGGCGAGCGCGAGCGGGATGCGTGCGGCAACCGCCAGTGCCCGCGCGGAGCCGTGGCCCAGCAGCTGCATCCCGCGCATCGACGCGGCCATCGACCAATAGAGCAGCGGCGCTTTCTCGAGATACCGGATGCCGTTGGCGTAGAGCGTGACCCAGTCGTGGCGCAGCAGCATCTCGCGCGCGACCTCGGCGTGCACAGAGTCGGCGTCGTCCAGCAGCGCGGGACGGACGAGGGCGAAGCTCGCGTAGAACGCGATCCACAGGGCAGCCAGCAGCAGCGCAGTCGAGAGCGGGCGCTTCGGAATGCTTTCCTGCGGCATATCGCGACTATATTTGAAAGCGAAAGGCTTAACACCGATAGACACCGATTGAACCGATCAAAGACATAAATGGATTTAAGGCAAAGGTCGACCGCGGATTGCGCGGATGAGGAGGATGAAGCGTTTTGGTTTTTATTTCATTCCTGTTTTTGATCGGTTCAATCGGTGTTATCGGTGTTAGGCCTTTTGTGGAGCGTGTGTGAGCGAACTGGTTGAGATTGCGGCCGTGCCGGGGCCGCCGGCGGAGCTGGTGTTCGGCGACTGGTACCCGGCGATCCGCGCCGGCGAGCTGCGCCGCGGCCGGACCACGACCGCGCTGCTGCTCGGGCATCCCTTGCTGCTGGGGCGGAAATCGGACGGCAGCTTGTTTGCCATGCGCGACCTGTGTCCTCATCGCGGCATTCCGCTGTCGGCCGGCTGGTTCGACGGCGAGCGGGTGACCTGCAAATATCACGGCTGGAGCTTCGAGCCATGCACCGGGCAGTGCACCGAAATCCCGTCACTCACCGACGCCGACACCCTCGACGCGACCAAGATCTTCGCCGCCGCCTACCCCTGCCAGCAGCGCGACGGCCACGCCTGGGTTTATCTGCCCGAACCCGGCGCGGGGATGGGCGCGCGCTCCGGCGGCGAGTTGCCGCCGCTGCCGGAGGTGCCAAAGTTTTCGGCGCGGTACCGCAGCGCGCACCTCAGCGCCGACCTGCCCTGCAACGTGGACCACGGCATCATCGGGCTGATGGACCCGGCGCACGGGCCGTTTGTGCACCAGTCGTGGTGGTGGCGCAGCCGCGGCAGCATTCATGCCAAGGAGAAGCACTTCGAGCCGATTCGCGACGACGAGCATGGGGGGCGTAACGCCGGGTTTCGCATGGCGGCGCATACACCCAGCAGCAACAGCCTGCCGTACAAGCTGCTGGGCGCGCATGGGCCGGTGACCACGACCATTGACTTCGTCCTGCCCAACCGCCGCTACGAGACCATCCGCTGCGGCGACAAGTGGTTCGCCACGCTCACCACGGTCACGCCCGTGACGCCCTCCACCTGCCGCATCGATGTGTGCGCGGCGTGGAACGTGCTGGCGTGGGTGCCGTTCTTCACGCCGCTGCTAAAGTACTTCGGCGCGATCTTCGTGCGCCAGGATCAGCAGACGATGGTGGAGCAGGCCGAGGGGTTGCGCTACGGGCCGGCGCTGATGCTGATCGACGACGCAGACAAGCCGGCGAAGTGGTACTTCGCGCTGAAGCAGGCGCGGCTGCGCGGCACCGGCGAGCACCCCATGCCCGGCCCGGTGACGCTGCACTGGCGCAGTTGACTTATTTGTGATCCTTCAAGGTCGTCATTCGGACCCTTCAAGGTCGTCATTCTGGCCCTTCAAGGTCGTCATTCGGATCCTTCCAAGGTCGTCATTCTGGCCCTTCAAGGTCGTCATTCTGGCCCTTCCAGGTCGTCATTCGGACCCCTCCCAAGGTCGTCATTCTGGACGAAGTCCAGAATCTCCGTAGTTGTCTTTTGTCGCGCCACCATGCCGGGCGTCCCATTCATCGCGGGCTCATCGCGATGAGTGGGAATCGCGCGTCAGCTCGATCCGGAGTAGCAGCGGGCTGGTAGCCCGAGGCTTTAGCCTCGGGTCTCAAGCGGTAATCCGCAGCCCAAACAAGGGGCTTTAGCCCCGGGCCTGCCTGCGGAAAGCGCTTTTGCCTGGAGTTTATTTCCGTGGCTTGCGGAGGGGATGTTGGGAGACGCAGGGACTCACTGAGGACCCCACCTGCGATGAACCAAGTGGGAACGGGAGCGGGGTTCGCTCTGGCGCAGTCTTCAGCCGCAAAAAACCTTAGTGCGACCAGCCTGCTTCGAAGACTTCCGTGCGACAGGCTGCGCAATAGCCGCAGTGGCTGCCGTCATGATGCACGTCCAGAATGGGGCTGGCGATCGGCCGGCCACAGTTTGGACAGCTCGCATTCGAGTCGTGAAGCAGGGTGGGGTGTGGGTCTGCGGACTGGACTGCGGATTCCGTGTGCAAGGCTGCACCTCCAGAAATTGCTATGCCCAGATTTATACGCCGGGGCGTTTACGGGCGTCAATGTTAACATCTGTGGAATTTAACGGGATTTTATATACTTGCCTCCCGTGGCCCTTTGCATAGGATTCTCAGTAGGAGCCTACATCATGATGACGTCCTGAAAGGATCGCCCTGTAAGATTATCTAACTGTGGAATGGCAAGCATTTGAGCACGGCGGAACGAAGTACGACCTCGCCCACCTGCGCCCCTTCACCGTGACTTACCGCTACCCAGCCAGCGGCAAAAGGTTGGCCGATTCGTTCAGCGTGAACGTCAGTTTCAGTCACCATTGCTATTCGAGGGGCTTGCCGAGAAAGGGTGGAGGCTTCGATACAACGCTGTTGTTTGAGGTGGAGGGCGATGAGCGTCTGTTTGACCTACGGCGGTGGGAGCTATCCAAACAGCTTCCGGCTATCATCACAGACCTCCCTAACCGCAAGTGCGAGCAGAGTGGGCACGGAAACTTCTTCACTGTGGCAATCGTGGCCGAGGATGGAGCTACAGTTGAGTATGAAGTGTTTTTTCGAGCCTGGAAACCGGGCAAGGGACGGCTCTACATTCATGTAGAGAGCGCCTATATTCGGGATGGCGACTATGAGTCTAGCCGCCCGGCCAGCACGGCGATTAGCTTATTTGTAATTCTCTACAACACGCGCAGCGGGCGACCCATCCACGTCAAGCCCGTTGGGCGCTAAAGCCG
Source organism: Granulicella sp. (assembly GCA_003162875.1). Taxonomy (GTDB): domain Bacteria; phylum Acidobacteriota; class Terriglobia; order Terriglobales; family Acidobacteriaceae; genus Edaphobacter. The sequence continues at coordinate 2,257 of PLUT01000023.1, read as the reverse complement.
AAAGCCCCAAGAAGGGGCTTAGGGGTAAATCTGCTCGGACCTCTTGGGTATCCCCACGCTTTGGTGGGTGCCATTACTGGCGGGATCAGCGCCACGGCTTGCGCCGCTCCGCTCATACGCTGACAATCATTATTATGACAAATTACTAGTAAAGTGTCAACAAATTACTAACATTTAGGGGCGCTGCATCGGGAAGTGCGGGGTCTCTCTTAGGCTTCCATATTGGGCGATTATCCCTATATAATCAATTACTTACACCACAGTTTTACGCCGAGGGAATCATCTACATAAAATCCCACTTAAATGGGCCGCAGCCGGGTTACGCCTCACAGGTTCGCCAGCCGGGACGCCCGCCCGAGTCTCCTGGCATGCCGCCGCGGGGTGGCAGGGTCCTCAACCAGTTCCTGGCGCGCAGGCTTCCTGGGCGGCGGAAGCGCGGAAGCGGCGTTGCCGGCTTCCCGCCCGCACACGTGCCGCGACTCCAATTCGTCGAGTTCGAACTCCCAGAACGCGGAACCCGCGCTCAAATGACACCGCAGGCAGGTGGAGCTGCATGCGCCAGTGTGCTGCAGGCGGCGTTCGAACAGCCTTTCGTGGGGTAGTGGCATGGCATCCTCCCGCATTTTCTCTGGACTGGGCAGTTTCCCCCCGGGGAGACCCTGGCAGCGGCGCTTCCGCTGCGCGTTGATCCTGTGAGCTTACTCTTCTCCTTCGTCGCCGTCACGGCAATGCCGGCAAGACTCACAAAAACAAATTGGCCGGCAGGTCACAGCTCCGCCAGCACCAGGCAGACGCGGCCGACGATGGCGTCTTCCGGGCGGTTGCGCGGGCCGAGCGCCAGCAACTGGACGGGAAATCCGGCGCAGAGCGGGCGCAGAATCAGCATGCCCGCGTCCAGATCCACGTAGCGCAGCACCAGACCGGCGCCGGTGCGCACCGCGTACACGGTCCGCTGCTGCGCGCGGTACGGGGCCAGCGAATTGTAATGGCGATCCACCACCACGGTGGCGCCGGCGGGGATCACCGGGTCCATCGCGGCGGCTTGGGCGCCGTCGGCGCGGATGGCCACGAAGCGCTGCCAGTGCGCCGCGCGCGCAGACGGTTGGGCGCGGTTGCCGTCCAGCCGCGATCGAGAGATCGACACCGTCTCAATCACCAGGTCGGGGCGGATCAGCGGCTCCTCCATGGCCGCGGCAGGCGAGACCACCGGGATTGCGTGCTCCGCCGGTCCCGGCTCCGCAGCCCCCGGCTCTCCAGCAGAGGCGCTCAGCTCAAGCGGCTTCGGCCGGGCCTCAATCAGTTCGCCGACGGTCAGATGCTGCGCCGCCAGCACGCGATCCAGCCCCTGCTGCGAAAGCGAGCGCCGGCCGCGCAGGAAGTTCGAGATATGGGCCTGCCGGAAATTTGCATCGCGCGCCAGCGCAGTGCCGGTAAGGTCGCCGCGATTGATGCGGCGCAGCAGTTCCTGGCGAAGCAGCTCGTGTAGGTCCTGGAAGTTCATCGTTGCCTCGACGTGCATCATAGCATTATGCATGATCATTGCAACAGATAAATTGCTTATAAGCAACATATAATCTCGCATAAGTCTCATATTTGCCCCCTCTAATATCTATTAGCATTTATATGTAGACGCTAATCATTGTCTCAAGCTATAACTCACCACACTCCTTCCATCCCACATCGGGAAGGACCCAGGCGGAAACCATCCGGAGGTATGGAAGGCACTTAGCAGCAAGGCGGCAGGCTCTTTTCCCAGGTTTGACGCCGTATGACCGAAGAAACAGCAGGCGCCGGCGGCGCGCCGAGGAACCACCAGAGTTCCCGGCCAGCGTGACGGCGTCCTCATAGACCTGAGCGAGCCCCTTCGACCGCTGAAAAATCTGAGGCTCGCCGGGAGGGAAAGTGGCCCGGAGAAGACAAAATGAAGTATCTGCATGTAGAACTGAAAATCTGTGAAGGGTGTGGAGCACTGTGGCTCCGCACGGGGACCAGGGATGGCGTTTACTGCATGGCCTGCTACAAATGGCTGGACGGCTTTCCCGAGCCGACGGGGAAGCGTGCGGGCGGACGGCCGCGACTGGCGCGGGTGAAGGGCTGCTGCGCGGGCCGGCGCAACCGAGGTGTGCAATGAGCGCGGCTGCGGCAGTTCTGCCGTATGTCTGGGCCTTTGCCCAAATTGACCAGGAACTCCAGGAGCAACAGGAGCCTGAATCCATCCTGCCCGAGCCGCGCTATCGGCGGCCCGCCCATCTGCTGC
>PLUT01000241.1 GCA_003162875.1 Granulicella sp. | reverse complement strand
TGGAGTTTACGGTAAGCACATAGGCCACGATGGCCGGGGGCACGGGAGCGGGCGCGCTCTTGCTGCTGCACCCTTCGAGGGTCAAGACCAGAAGGATAGCCATTCTGGTCAGGTTGTCGCGCTTGCGCATGGAAGTGCCGTCGCCCTTTCGGTTAGTGCGGATCGATGTTCGCGGCACAGGGTTGTGCTGGTGATGCTGGTTGAGGTTGCGGGAGATAAGGCGATACCGATCTCACAGCTTAGGTGATCTTGTCAGATAACGATCAAAAAGTCCGTCAAAATCGATTTAGGAAGCAGGATACGACCTGACTAGCTCTCTGGCGGGAGTATTATCGAGCGCGGCACGCAAACTCGTCAATAGCCACTCCTACCAAAAGATAGTTCGGTATACGCGTAGAGGTCTGTTCTGGGTCTGTCTCCACTCCCCGAACGCGGGCCTCGAGTTCAGCGTCAAGAGGAGTGTGGCCGCATGGGGCCGGCGCACAGCCTAACAGGAAATGTGCATACAAAACAAAGCCGTGATACCGTTCACAATGTCATTAGGACTTGAGGTTGCCGCCATTCGCGCAGCTGCGGCACGTTACGCCAGAGGTGGTGAATTGAAATTATGCGGTGGGATAGTTGTCGCCGTCGTATGGGTCGCGGGTGCGGCGCGCGCTGAGGTACGCCTGCCCATGATGTTGAGCGATCATGCGGTGTTGCAGCGCGGGGCACCCGTCCACGTGTGGGGATGGTCGTCGCCGGAGGCTCATTTGACGGCGCGCTTTCACCAACAGACAGTCGAAGCTTTAGCCGATGAGCGCGGCAAGTGGAGCCTGTACCTTGCGCCGGAGCAGGCGGGCGGTCCATACACCCTGACGGTGAGCGGCGACGGACCGGACAAGACGATCGGCGATCTGCTGGTGGGCGATGTCTGGTTCGCATCGGGACAATCCAACATGGAGATGCCTTTGAATGGATTCCCGCCGAATGCTGCGGTGAAGGATGCGGCGGCGGAGATTGCCGCGACGAAGAATCCGAAGCTGCGGCTGCTGCTGGTGGAGCATAAGACCTCGGACGTGCCAATGAGCGACATCACGACATCGTGGACGGAGTGCACGCCGGCGACGGCAGCGACTTTCTCCGCGGTGGCGTACTTCTTTGGGCGGGAGATTGCCGCGAAGGAGAATGTGCCCGTGGGGCTGGTGGATGCGACATGGGGGGGAACACCCGCGGACTCGTGGGTCTCGCTGGACACGCTGGGGACACGGCCAGAGTTGCTGCCGGCGATTGCGAGCCGAGCGCGCTTCGCCGCGGCACAGACGGACCTCGCGGAAACTGTGGCGGCCGAGAAACGCGAGGATGACGCCGCGAGGGCTGCGGGAAAGCCTGCGCCGGAGCATCCCTGGCACCCGAACGAGGCGTCGTGGAGTCTCGCCGAACTATACAACGGCATGGTTGCGCCGTTCACGCCGATGACGGTGAAGGGATTCATCTGGTACCAGGGCGAGACCAACTCGGCACATGATCGTGCGCCATATTACGACACGCTGTTTGCGGATTTGATTGGCGATTGGCGCATGCACTTCGCGCAGGGGAACCTGCCTTTTCTGTATGTGCAGATATCCAGCTTCTATTCGCCGGGGGAGGATTGGGGCCTGGTGCGGGAGCAGCAGCGGCGAGTGTTGTCGGTCGCAAATACTGCGATGGCGGTGTCGCTGGATTTGGGACTTGCGAACAATGTGCATCCGCCGGACAAACAGACGGTGGGGGGACGGCTCGCGCTGGCGGCGCGCGGCATGGTGTACGGCGAGAAGGTGAACTATCTTGGGCCGATGTACAAGCAGGCGACAAGCGAGCTGCTGCCGGACGGAGCACAGGCACTGCGCGTGTGGTTCGAGCATGGAGAGGGACTCAACGCGCGCGGGCAGGGAGTGGGGGACTTTGAGCTTGCGGGGGACGATCACCACTTTGTCCCGGCGGAGGCACGTATCGAAGGCGATACGGTGGTGGTCTGGTCAAAAAGTATGGCGCGGCCACGGTATGTGCGCTATGGCTGGAGCAGCGTGGTGACGCACAGTCTGTACGATGCCGCGGGACTGCCGCTCTCGACCTTTAGTTCGGAGCCTCATCTTATAAACTGATCGAATGGCTTTGGACTCATGTCCGTTTATCAAAGAAAACGCTGCTCCAAAGAGCTTTCCGCTCCGCAGCAACAGGGAATTTGCGCTAATTGGCGGGACTCTTCGCGGTGAACGGCGAACAACAGGGCTTCATTACGGGCTGAAACTCCATCAGCTCGACGCGAGTCCCGTCGGGGTCGTAGAGGTTGGCCTGCCATTTGCCGTCCTTGCCCATCTGCGGACCGTCGTGGCGGGGGCTGAGTCGATCTTCCGAGATCAGGCGAGTGACCGCCTGCTCCATGTTGGCGACGCCGAGTGAGAAGTGGTTGAGGACGCCGAGTTCGCGCTCATCGACATGGCTGAGGGGCGTTGTGGAGCCGTCGCCGACCAGCATGTACTCCAGCCAGTCATGACCATCGGGCACCTGCTGCGAGACCCAGTCAAGGCGATCGGGCTGCATGGCGCCGAACCAGTAGGGGCGAAAGCCGAGGATGTCGCGGTAGAACGTGTCTTCGGCGGACTTGCTGTGCACCTGGTAGCCAATGTGGATGATGTGCGTGCCGATGGGGTCGGCGGCGGCGAGTTGGGGAGGTCTTCCGGGTTGGATGAAGCGGATCTCGTTGCCTTCGGGATCTTTCGCCTTGAACCAGCGGCTGCCGTCGCTTGCAGTCTGCACTTCGGAGGCGCTCTCGACGCCACGGCTGTGCATGTAGGCACGCAGGGCTGCGGCGTCTGCGGTATTGTAGGCGGCGCAGGCCATGCGGCTGAGGGTGTGGTCGGCGGGCAGGGGAAGAACTTCGACGAATTGCGTTGGGCTGAAGTAGTAGCGGGTGCCGGCGGGATCGAGCGGGTCTGCGCCCTTGGCGGCCCCGAGGATGTGCGCATAGAAGTGGTCGCTGGCGGCGAGGTCACCGGCGTAGACGCACATGTGGGAGATGCCGGTGATAGCGGGACGGGCTTGCTGCGCGGAGGCGAATGCGACGGAGAGGATAAGGCACGCGGTGAAGGCGATGCTGCGTACGATGCGAGCGGGAAGAAGGGGTGTCATGCTACCTCGCTACTACCACAAGAACTCAAGGTATGAAGTCATGCGGTTTCACAAGGATGATGAGCAAACGTGGATGGGTCACGTTGAGTGCGCTGCCGTCCTTTACGAAGCTCAGCTCTACTGTGTAATCAGTGCCTGGCGTTACGTTAAAAATAGCTACGAGCTCCACTGAGGCGCCAGCGGCGTCCCACACCCCTCCCCCCGGATTGCCTTGGCTCGAGCCTTGGCGCACGATTTCTGCGCCCTTGCGCACCGTCCAGTTCACGTGAAGCAGAGACTCTTTATCGCAGGGGATCAAGGAGAGACCCGTCATACACCTGAGGCCGTCGTATGGAATACGATGCTCAAACCTTAGGCGTACATGGTATAGGCATTTACGCTCGACAGAAAATTCCGGCGTCCGGACTGTATTGATTCCAAGCGATACCGGCATATCAATGATCGCCCGCGGATCATGAAGTTCCTCCGCCAACGCCTTGGAACCATCATGAAAGTCCTCCGCAAACGCCTTGGAACCAAGGAACGACATTCCCAACAAAGCGCCCAGATTTACAAGCAGGTCGCGCCTGGATGAATCTTTCACGAAATACCTCGAATCTGCGCAAAAGCTAAGAGCGCCAGGACACCGGAACCTCTTTGGATCTGGCTTGGAACGCTAATGCACGACCTCAAGCAAATTAGCGTCGTCCTGGTTCCATGCCTTTGCGCCTTCTTGTGTAAGCCGTCCGGTAGCGTCCTGCCACCGGAGTGTGGTGATCTGCCTGTCCCCTTTTTCGTAGGCGTAGGTTACGCCGTCATCGTTATACAGCGTAAACTCGCCGTCGGCGCCAGGATACACCTTCACCTTGGCGATCGCCTGCTTTGCATGGGTGCTCTCGACTGGAGCACCCAGCGGCAGGATGGATCCAGCTCGAACGAAGAGTGGAATGGTGTCGATCGGGGCCTTCACGGTAACGATCTGGCCGCCGTGTAGCTTTTCGTTGGTCCAATAGTTGTACCAGTCGGTTCCGGCGGGAAGATAGACCTCCCGCGTGGTCGCTCCCTGCTCGACTACCGGCGCGACCAGCAGCGCAGGGCCGAACATGTACTCGTCGGTCAACGTTGCAGCCTTGATATCGTTTGGGAAATCCATGAACAGCGCTCGCATGAACGGCGCGCCGGTCTGGTGAGTAAACCAGCCAAGCGAATAAATGTAGGGCATTAGCGTGTAACGCAGCTTCAGGTATTTCTCGAGGATGGGCTCGGCCTCGGCTCCGTAGCTCCAGACCTCGTTGTGCGACCGCGTCCCGTGTGTGCGCATGGTTGGCAGGAACGTTCCATACTCGAACCAGCGCACGTAAAGCTCCGGATAATCTTCGTAATAGTGGACATTATCGCGCGCGTCTGCGGGGTTGAGGAGCGGTGTATGCTTCGGCGTGTGCCTGTAGGGAAGATCCTGCCAGCCGCCGATATCGTTGCCGGTATATGCAATGCCGGAGGCAGCGGTGTTGAGTCCGGTTGGGATCTGGCGGCGCAATGTGTCCCAAGTGGGCGAAATATCCGACGACCAGAAGATGGCGCCGTTTCTTTGGGCGCCAAGATAGGCATCCCGCGCGAGGGTGAGCGCACGCTGCTGCGGCTTGTCCCGGCGAATGCCGTCATAGAGCGCCGCCGTATGAAACAACGGATACACGTTGAAATACTGCGTACCCGGGCCAATGCTCAGATACGCTCCGTCCGGAGGAAGGTCGGGCTCGGTCTCGTCAGCCCAGAAGTAATCGAAGTCCTTCGCGGCGATATTGTCGCGCACCAACTCCCACCACCATTTCGCTGCCTCCGGATTTGTGGTGTCGATGTCGGAACCGGC
>PLUT01000186.1 GCA_003162875.1 Granulicella sp. | reverse complement strand
GGGTGAAGGCGGCGGTGTCGAACAAGGGCGTGGTGCGGCGATTGCGGTCGAGCCGTTCGCGAAGCTGGCGCAGGCGTTCGGGATCGAGCGCGAGTTCGATGGCGCGCGCCTCATATTCCTGCTCGCTGGTGGCGATCAGTTCGGCCAGGGTCGACTCAGGCAGAGACATGGCACGGAGCAGGCTGGCGGCCATGCGGCCGGCGAAGGTCTGGCCCATGCAGGTAAGCACGGGCAGGCCGGCCCACAGCGCGGGGCTGGCGGTGGCGCCAGCGTTGAAGGGGAAGGTGTCCAGGAAGAGGCCGGCGAGGCGCTGGCGAGAGAGATGCTGGGCCAGGGGAACGCGTTTGGCAAAGATGAGGCGGCCGGGATCGATGCCGCGCAGCACGGCTTGCTGGCGTAGATTCTCCGCCGACCAGGGGTTGTCCTGGAGCAGCCAGAGCACGCTGCCCGGGACGCGGTCCAGGATGCGCATCCAGATGTCGAAGGTGGCGGGACCGATCTTCGAATTGAGGTTGAAGCAGCAGAAGACGAAGCCGTGCTCGGGCAGGCCTTCGCCGGCGCGGGTGCAGGCGACGGAGTCCGGCGCGACCGTGGAGTTGGTGGCCTGGAAGCTGTCGGGCATGTAGACGATCTTCTCCGAATAATATTGCCGGCTGGATTCGGGAATCAGCGTCGCGTCGGCGATGAGATAGTCGATGGCATCGCAGCCCATGGTGGCGGGTAAGCCGAGGTAGCTGACCTGGATGGGCGCGGCGCGGTGGCTGAAGATGCCGGTGCGGCAATGCAGCGTGAAGCCCATCAGGTCGACGGCGATGTCGATTTCGAGTTCGCGGCTGCGTTCGGCGATTTCAGAATCCGACAGGGAGCGGACATCGAGGAAGCTGTCCATGGCGGCGGCGACCCGCTGGGTCATCTGGTCGTGGGGGTGGGCGCCGAAGGAGAAGGCGAAGAGTTCAAAGCGGGTGCGATCGCTGCGCTCGAACAGCTCGACCATCAGGTTGCAGATGGCGTGGGTGTGAAAATCGGCGGAGTAGTAGCCGATGCGAATGCGGCGGCGCGATAACGGTGAGATTCGCGGCGGAAAGGCAGGCAAGGCGGCGGGCGGAGGAAACATGTCGCGTGCATAGATCTCGGCGGCGCGGCGCTGCAGGGAGGGTGAGTCGCTGAGAGCGAGCAAGGGGAAGGGTACGGTGGCCTTCTCGCCGCGCTCGATGCGCGCTTCAAGCTCGCGGGTGGCGGCTTCCAGGCCGTCCCAGCGGCACAGCGAGCGGCAGGTTTGCAGGCGCATGCCGAGCACGAAGGGGAGATCCGGATTGAGGGCGACGGCCTGGTCGAAGCTGGCCAGCGCTTCCGGGTAGCGCTCAAGACCCAGCAATAAGCCGCCCCGGTTGGCGTAGGCCTCAGGGTAGGCGGGGTCGATGCGCAACGCCTGGTCGTAACTCTCGAGCGCTGCCTGGTCCAGGTCGAGGCCCTGCAGCGCGACGGCGCGGTTGCTCCAGGCCGGAGCGAGGTCCGGCTGGAGCCGGATGGCTTCTTCCAGGCTTTTCAGCGCCTCGGGGTATCGCCTAAGCGAGTTGAGGTAGCTGCCGCGATTCGAATGTGCTTCGGCGTATGCCGGCCGCAGGCGGATGGCCTGATCGAAGCAGGCGAGGGCGTCCTGATGGCGCCCCAGCTCAAACAGGGCGGTGCCGCGATTGGCATGAGCTTCGGCGAGGTCCGGGCGCAGTTCGAGCGCGCGGTCGAAGGCGGCGAGGGCGTCCTGGAACCGGCGGAGTTGGTTCAGCGAGAGGCCGCGGTTGTTGTGGGCCTGGGCAAAGCCGGGCTGGAGGAGGATGGCCTGATCGTTGCTGGCGACCGCCTCCTGGAAGCGGCGAAGGATATGGAGCACGTTGCCGCGATCGCTGTGGGCATGAGCAAAGCCAGGCTGGAGACGGATGGCGTGGTCGTAGCTTTCGAGGGCGGCCGGGTATTGCCGGAGCGCTTGCAGCGCGAGGCCACGGTTGACGTAAGCCTCAGGGAAGTCGGGCTTGAGGCGGAGCGCGAGGTCCAGAACGTCGATGGCTGCCTGGAACTGTCCGAGGGCGTGGAGCGCAATGCCGCGGCTGTTGCAGGCGTCGGGGAAGTCGGGCTTGAGGCGGAGAGCGAGATCGAGGCTGTCGATGGCGGCGTGGTATTGTCCGAGCCCGTGGAGGGCGTCGCCGCGCTTGGCGTGGAGCTCGGCGAGGTCCGGCCGGTCGAGGATCGCCCGGTCGAGGAGTTCGAGCGCCTGGGAATACTGCCCGCACTGGCAGGCCATGGCGCCCAGCAGATATAAGGCGTCCACAGCATCGGGAGCGAGCGAGAGGACCTGGCGATAGAGCGCTTCCGCCTGCGGCAGTTGGCCGGCGCGATGGTGCTCCATAGCCTGCTGCAGCAGCGCGTCCGCGGAAGGTGCGAAAGGAGGAACGGGTTGCGCGGGTGGGGATGACGCGACCGAACTGGGGGGACTGGGGGGATGGTTCTGTTTGTGTTTCACGCGCTTGGTCCGCTCTTCCTTCAGAGTACCGGATCGCGCGGGAAGGGGGAGGGATAGAGGAGCGGTTGGGGTAGAATCTGAGCCATGGCGATGCGCGTCGAGCGGCGAGGCGATGAATATTGCGTGGTGCTTTCGCGCGAGGCGCTGGAGGCGCTGCGACTGGCAGAAGGCGCCGAGGTGGAGGTGCGTCCGGTGGGCGCGCAGGAAAACGGCATCCGCTATATCTCCACCGAAGAGGCGCTGGAAGCCTACCGGAAGACCCTGCCGCAGCACCGTGAGGCCTACCGGGAATTGGCGAAGTGACCTGGAACTTCCTGAGTGTCGATGCGGTCATCGTCCTGCATGCTGCGCTGATTGAGGAGTCGGGAGGGTCGCACGGTCTGCGCGACGCCGGACTCCTGTAGTCGGCGATTGCCCGGGCTGAGAACAAGGTCAACTACGATCTGGAGGCGACGGTCGCGACTGTGGCAGCATCGCTGAGCTGGGGCCTGATCAAGAACCATGCGTTCCTCGATGGAAACAAGCGAATCGGACTGGCCGCGCTCGCGGTGTTTCTTGAGGCAAATGGCTTCTCGCTGATCTGCTCTGTTGAGGAGGAGACGGCGATGGTGCTGCGGGCGGCGGCGAGCGAGATTACGGAAGAGGAATGGACCGCGTGGGTGGCGCGAAGCGCGGCGGCGAAGTGAGTCTATAAACCCACATCTCAAAATCGAGATGTGGGGCACCCGGCACCCGGCTAATCCGAAAGACAAACGCGGGGATTCTTCGCCTGTGGCTCAGAATGACAAACAAAAAACGCTGGAGATGACAAACAAAAAACCTTGGGGTTAGTCGCCGGGGCGGGCGATGAGGGTGCCGGCGGCTAGGTCGCAGGCGCGCCAGAGGTACCAGGAGGCAACGCTGCGCCAGGGTGCCCATTTTTTGGCGCGCTTCTCCATTTCGGCGGGGGTGGGGAGATCGAGCGGCGTGACTTTGTCGGTTGGCTTGAGCTTGCCGAAGGTGAGGGCGAAGCCTTTGCGGACGCCGTAGTCGCTGGTGGGCAGCACGTCGGGACGGCCGAGACGGAAGATGAGGACCATGTGGACGGTCCAGACGCCGATGCCGCGGACCTGGGTCAGGTGTTCGACGATGGCTTCGTCGGACATGCGGCGGATGCGGGCGAGCGTGGGGACGGTGCCGTCGAGGGTTTTGGCGGCGAGGTCGCGCAGAGCGAGCGCCTTGTTGGCGGAGAGGCCGGCGGCGCGTAGCTGGGCGTTGGGGCAGTCGAGAATCTGCTGCGGAGTGGGATGGTACCCCACCCTGTCGCGTTGCGACAAGGGTGGGGCACCCAGTGTCGTGCCTAGTGTGGACGAATCGACGGTGGGGCCGAAGGATTCCAGCAGGCGGCGGTGGATGGTGGCGGCGGCGTTGCCATGGAGCTGCTGGTAGACGATGGATTCGACCAGCGCCTCGAAGGGCGACTGCGCGCTGGCGACTCGGAGGGTGAACGGACCAGCGCGCTGGATGAGGCGGCCGAGCTTGGAGTCGGCGGCGGTGAGCACGCGGAGGGCGAGTGCGGAGTCGTAGCGCGGCGGGCGGGGGCTGTGGATGGGGTGCGGCATGGGGATAAGGTACTAGGTGCCAGGCGCCCGGTTCAAGGTCGGTCGGCGGTCGACTATCGAAGTTTCTTGTCTGTGTCCTCACCGATGCCGAGGGTTGTTATCACCTTGCGCTGCCCCAAAAGCCGGAAACAAATCACCGCCGCAATCGTCCCGAAAGCCCCCACCAAACAATTGCCCCACCGAAATGCCATGAACGCTTGGTCATGAAATGCATGCCGGTTGAAGATGAATAGACCAACGGAAATCCCAACTAACACTCCAATCAAGGCACGTAATCGCCTTTCAGTTCTGAGTGCTCGTCTCCCATAAACTCTCCAGAGTGCTTTACAAGACCGTCAGGATGGCACGGCTCTCCGGTAGGAGCATCATAAGCCCGTCCTCACGCCTTGCGCTGTTGAGGTTCGAGGTTCAAGGTAGGGCGAGCGTGGATGGTGGCCTGGGGACGCCCCTCGGTATTGGACGGGTTACGCCCCTCATATTAAAGAGAGAATCCTGGGCGAAGCGGGCTGCATCCATAGCCCAAACCGAAAAAGTCAGAGCTTCAAGAGCAGATTCCTTCGCTGCGCTACGGAATGACAAGCAAAGGGGATGGGCAGCGGTTCGATAATCGGATATTGCTGGAAAAAAAGTAGTTGAGGCGGCGTGCGGGGCTTTCGAATTGTGTTTTTCCGCTGCTATACTCAACTTCTGCAAGACCCGATAATACGTGATGGCCGTCACTGACAAAGTTGAATTCATGGTGTCCTATTCCCGTCGCTCCAGCCGACTGCGTGGCTNNTGCTACTCCGAAAGGCGGCAGCACCGGTTTTTCAGTATTCCCTAAAGCCCGCGGCTACTCCGCCAAGGCGAACATCCTTTAGTACGAGCTGCTACTCCGGCAAGGCGAACATCCTTTAGCACGACTTGATCGCTTCTAGTACGACTTGATCGCTTCGATTCGAGCATTTTTCGGCACGGCTGAAGCCTGCCCTTAACCGACGGCCCGGCTTCACCAACTACCGCTTGACCTTTTCAACTACGGCTTTAGCTCCCCGCAGCCGCAGAGGACACAGGAACACACTCGATGCCGCAAGTTTTTGACCGCAGTTCGAACGCGCTCGCCCGGGCAAGCCTGGTATTGACGGGACTGATTGTGATTGCGCTGGGCGTCACGCTGGACCAG
>PLUT01000312.1 GCA_003162875.1 Granulicella sp. | reverse complement strand
CCCTCAGGGGCTAAAGCCCTTGGGGTACGCGCCGTACAATCGCCGCATGGCGATTCCCTCCCGAGCACCGCGCCTGGGCACGTTTTTCCTCACTAGCGCGACCTACAACCGTCGGCGTCTGTTCCAGGTTCCCGCAAACGCAGAGCTCTTTCTCGAAGCCTTGCAGCACTATCGTCACGCCGGCCGCTACAAACTTCACGCGTTTGTCGTCATGCCCGATCATGTTCACTTGATTCTGACGCCGCAAGGCATCACTGTGGAGCGGGCGATGGGCCTGATCAAAGGGGGCTTCTCGCATCGGTAGTATTTGTGTTTGGCATAGACGCACGCGACATCCGCGCCACCGACAACGAGACCTCCTTCGCCTCCTCGCCCGGCGTCGACACCTCCGCCCGCCAGCGCTTCCTCGGCGGCTTCGGCGAAGCGCTGGCCCAGCACGGATTGTGGTCCGCCGCGCTTTCTTTGCGGCTCGACTCAGTCTGGAACCTCGACACCCGCGTCATCGCCCAGCCCCCGCCCGCCGCCGCACCCACCGTCCAGCCCAACCGCAGCGAGTTCATCGCCAGCCCGCGGCTCGGCATCGCCCGCCAGATCGCCTCCGCCGCAACCATTCACGCCTCCGTCTTCCGCGCCTTCCGCTCGCCCACCATGAACGAGCTGTACCGCACCGGCCAGGTCGGGCAGGAGACCACCCAGGCCAATGCGCAGCTTCAATCCGAGCGCGCCACCGGCTGGGAGATCGGCGCAACTTACGCCTCGCCCGCCAATCTCATCGCCCTCTCAGGCACCTACTTCTGGATCGAGATCAACCGCCCCGTCTCCGCCGTCCTCATCTCCAGCACCGCAACCTCCATCCTCGACAAGCGCGAAAACCTCGGCCAGATCGTCAGCCAGGGTACGGAGCTTCACCTCGACCTTGCCCCCACGCGTCCCATCTCGGCCACGCTCGGCTACCAGTACGCCCACGCCGTTGTCACCCAATTCAGCGGCCAGCCCTCCGCACAGCCCTCGCTGATCGGCAACTGGATTCCCGAGGTCCCGCGCCAGAGCTTTACCGCGCAACTCCGCGCCGAACGCCGCAGCCTCGGCTCACTCACTCTCGCCGCCCGCGCCAGCGGACGCGCTTGGGACGACAGCGCCAACACCTATCTCCTCTCGAGCTTCTTCCAGCTCGACCTCTTCGCGCGCCACGACTTCGGCCCGCGCTGGACCGCCTCCGTCATCCTCAACAATCTGCTCAACCAGCGCCCCGACGTCGCGCGAACTCCCATCCTCACCCTCGGCTCGCCCTTCCTCGCCCAGGCCGGCCTCGCCTTCCGCTGGAATGGAACCGCAGCCCACTAGCAGATCTCCCTCTCACGAAAAATTTCCCTTTTACGAAAGAAGTGTCATCCTGAGCGAAGTTTGGCGCCCGGCGCCAAACGAGTCGAAGGACCTGCGTGCTGCTCGCTAACCAGGGCCTCTCGCTCCTTTCGGGCGATGCCCCCGCACGCATCGTCAGCAACCTCGGAGTCCCCCACTTCCTGCGTCCCCACCCCACTCCAATCCATCAAATAAGCTATCGTTAAGAGAAGCCATCACATGAAAACCTCCGCCCATCGCGCGCCCGCAATCGTCATGTCCCTGGCCTTCTCACTCACCGCGGCCCTTCCGCTCGCCGCCCAGCTCACGCCGCAGCAAGATCCCGCCAACCTCGCTGGCGAGCGCGTCTCCGCGCCCGACCTCGCCGACACGCTGCCCCTCAACCACGGCGCCCCCGCGCTTCAGCAACTCCTGCGCAAACTCCGCACCCGCGCCTCCTTCATGCTCATCGTCGCCCACCCCGACGACGAGGACAACGGCGCGCTCACCTACCTCTCCCGCGGCCAGGGAGCACGCGTCGCCACCCTCACTCTCAACCGCGGCGAAGGCGGCCAGAATCTCATGTCCGCCGACTTCGACGACGCCCTTGGCCTCATCCGCACCCAGGAACTCCTCGCCGCGGACCGCACCATGGACGTCGACCAGTTCTTTGGCACCGAGGTCGACTTCGGCTTCTCCAAAACCAAGGAAGAGGCCTTCAGCAAGTGGACCCACGAGCGCGTCCTCTACGACGCCGTCCGCGCCATCCGCCTCTACCGCCCGCTGGTCATCGCCTCCGTCTTCATCGGCGAACCCTCCGACGGCCACGGCCAGCACCAGGTCGCCGGCGAGATCGCACAGGAAGCCTTCAACGCCGCCGGCGACCCCAGCGTCTTCCCCGACCAGATCGCCGCCGGCCTCGAGCCCTGGCAGCCGCTCAAGGTCTACGCCCGCGCCCCCTTCGGCCGCATCGACGCCCAGGGCATGTACGACTACGCCACCAGCCAGTACGTCCCCGCCCGCTTCACCAATTATGTAACCGGAAAGGTTACCGACACGGTACCCAAAGCCAACGTCACCGTCCCCGAAGGCGACACCGACCCGCTCCTCGGCGGCGAATCCTACGCGCAGCTCGGCCGCACGGGCCGCGCACTGCAGAAGAGCCAGATCGGCGGCGGTGGTGGTGGCCAGTTCGGGGGCGGTGGCCGCGCCGACGTCAGCTACCACCGCTACGGCTCTAAACTCAACCAGCCCGACGGCGACGACTCCGGCCTCGAATCCGGCTTCTTCGACGGCATCGACACCACCCTCCCAGGCATCGCCACCCTCGCTCCCGAACTCTCCGATACGTTCCATCCCGCGCTCGAAAAAATCGATCGGCAAATCGCCGAAGCCCAGCGCCTCTTCGATCCCGCCACACCCGAACTCACCGCGCCGCCCCTGCGCATCGCGCTTGGCGCCCTCGACGACTTCCTCCGCGAGCTCGAGAACGGAAGCATCAACGACCTCCCGCCCGCCGAAACCTACAACCTCCTCCACGAACTCCACATCAAGCGCGTCCAACTCAATAACGCCCTCGTCCTCGCCCTCGGCATCACGCTGCATGCAAGTGCAAAAGGCGACACGTTGTTCACCACCGCACCGTCCGTCGATGTCACCGCCACGCTCCACAACGCGGGCACGACGAGCGTCACCAAACTCGAAGGCTCCTTCTCAGCAACTCCGGCGCGGATCAACGCAGGCGACCTCATCCAATGGTTGGGCGACGCCAAGCTACTAAAGCCCGGCGACTCGCAGGACTACGCGGCCAAGATCCCATTTCCCCACGGCATTGCAGCCACAAAGCCCTACTTCTCGCGACCCGACTCCGAACAGCCCTTCTATGACGTCGCCGACCCCGCTCTGCGCAATGCTCCAGCAACCCCCGCACCCCTCACCGCAACTGTCTCGGTGCTCTCACAAACGTCCCCAAATGACCCCGGTGTGCGCCTGCAGCTCTCCGCCGTCGTAGCGCCTGCAAATCCAACGGAGCCGCCCGCACCCATCGCAGTCGTCCCTCCCGTCTCCGTTTCCCTCGACCGGTCCACCGCGATCCTCCGGCCTGGAGAAAAGTCTCTCTACGCGAATGCCACCATCAGTGCGGACGATGCAATCCAGAAGCTCGGAGGGCTAAAGGTTCTGCTGACGCCGGATCCGAAGACGAAGCCGGAGTTGCTCGAAACCACGTTTCCACAGGAATACCAGAAAGAAACCGGTAAGCCGGAGCACCTGGCCATGGGCGTTGACACCAGAAAGGTCTGGGGAAAGGCCCCCACGCTCACAGCTATAGTCACCCTGAATGGCCACGACTACTCCGAAGGCTACCGCCCCGTCGGCTACCCAGGCCTCACCTACACCAACTACTACACCCCCGCGACCCTTCGCATCATCCCGGTCGACGTACATACCCCGCCGAACCTCAACATCGCCTACATCCCCGGCACCGGCGACGACGTCCCCGCCGCACTCGACCAACTTGGCGTCCACCCGCACATCCTCACTGCCGCCAACCTCACCGCCGAATCCCTCAAGTCCTACGACGCCGTCGTCCTCGGCGTCCGCGCCTACGAGCACCGCGAACTCGCCGCCGCCAACGCCGCCCTGAACCAATACGCCTCCGAAGGAGGCGTGGTGATAGCCCAGTACAACACCGGCCGCCTGCCCGAAGGCACCGGCCCTTACCCGCTCGACCTCGGAGGCAGCGAAAAAGTCGTCGAAGAGGACTCGCCCGTAAAGATCGTCGCGCCCTCGAACCCGCTCCTCACCTGGCCCAACCGGATCACCACCGCCGACTTCAACGGCTGGGTGGAAGAGCGCGGCCACGGCTTCATGGCCACCTGGGACCCGCACTACACGCCCTTGTTCGAAACCCACGACGCCGGCCAGCAGCCGCAGCTTGGCGGCCTGCTCGTCGCCCGCACCGGTCGCGGCGCCTGGATTTACCTCGGCCTCGCCCTCTACCGCCAACTCCCCGAAGGCGTCCCTGGCGCTTACCGCCTCTTTGCCAACCTCATCAGCGCCGCCAAGAACCCCGCGTTTCAGCCGAGATAAACGCGTACGTGCCACACAAATTATGAAATTGTCATTCTGACCCTGAGCGAAGTCGAAGGGGAAGAATCCCCGCATTTCTCGCGGTGAACGACACTCCTCGAAGCCCGCCCCTAATCCCGCGTGCGTTTCTTCACCTCGACATTCAGCCGCTTGATCTTCTGGTTCAGCGTGCTCAGCGGAATCTTGAAGTACTCCGCCGCCTCGGTCTGGTTCCAGTGGCAACGCTCCAGCCGGTCCGCAATAATGCGCCGCTCGATCTCTTCCATCAGGTCGAACAGGCTCGCGTCCGGCCGGTGGTCCAGCAGGTTCGCCGAGTAGGTGTTGCCCGTCAGCGCTGCCGGCAGCAGGTCCGGCGTAATCGTCCGCGAGGTGGCCAGCACCACGCCGCGCTCCATCGCGTTCTCCAGTTCGCGCACGTTGCCCGGGAACTCGTAGTCCATCAGGATGCGCATGGCCTCTGGCGCAAGCGTGGGTACAGGTTTGTCGTTCTCGTCCGCATAAAGCTTCAGGAAGTGCGCCGCCAGCAGCGGAATGTCCTGGCGACGCGCGCGCAGCGGCGGCAGTTCCAGGCAGATCACGTTCAGCCGGTAGAAAAGATCTTCGCGGAAGCGGCCTTCGCGCACCGCCAGGTTCAGGTCCACATTGGTGGCCGCAACGATGCGCACGTCCACCTGGATCTCCTGCGTCCCGCCCAGGTGCATAAAGCGCCGGTCCTGCAGCACGCGCAGGATCTTGGCCTGCATGTCGTTGCCCATGGTGCCGATCTCGTCCAGGAACAGCGTGCCGCCGTTGGCGATCTCAAACAATCCTTTCTTCGCCGCGATGGCCGAGGTGAACGCGCCCTTCACATGCCCGAACAGCGTCGATTCCAGCAGGTCCGACGGCACCGCGCCAGTGTTCACCGGAACAAACGGCTTGTCCCGCCGCGGCGAGTTGGCGTGCAGCGCCTTGGCGATCAGCTCCTTGCCCGTTCCACTCTCCCCTTGAACCAGAACCGTAGACCGGCTGGGCGCCACCTGCGCCACCAGGTCGAACAAGCGCAGCATCGGCTCGCTCTTGCCCACAATGTTTTCGAAGTTGTAGCGCTGTTTCAGCGCGCGCTTCAGTTGCACCACTTCTTCTTCGGCGCGGTGCCGTCCTATGGCGGCGCGAATGTCCGCCAGCAGCTTCTCGTTGTCCCAGGGCTTCTGAACGAAATTCTCCGCGCCCCCGCGAATGGCATCGACTACGTTCGAAACCGTGCCGAACGCGGTAATCATGATCACCGGCAGGTCCGGCTGCATGTCCAGAATGCGCGGCAGCAGATCGATGCCGCTCTCGCCCGGTAACGCCAGGTCGAGCAGCAGCAGGTCGAACGCGCTGTGCGCCAGGTGTTCCAGGCCGGCCGCGCCATCCCCAGCCAGCGAGACCTGGAACCCTTCCATGGTCAGCAACGCCTCCAGCGATTCGCGGATCGCCGCCTCGTCGTCGATGATCAGGATGCTCGCCGCGCCAACCACGCGCGCATCCGCTCCGGCCGGTTGTGGCGCGGTCGCTTCGGAACTCAGGGGAATCGTCGCTTCAGGCATAGGCCTTCTTCCAAATGCACATGCAACCGTTCCTCCCGGTCCGCATCGCACCTCTCAACATCGATCTAGTTTCCTGAGTCATTAAGATTCACTCTAATTTCCAAGGGCCGAAGGCCCGATATATACCAGCCTAGGCCGTAAGGCCTAGGTTGGGACGGGGTAGAAGAACCAAGGGCTGAAGGCCCGACATATAACTTCGACGAACGAACAGCTCACTAGACATGGACCTCGCTCCCGGCATTGCGAGGCGCCGCGTCTTCCGCTACCGACGGGCTCGCTGTTGCGCGGCTTGCGCCATGCACCGCGGCCGGCGGAAACTCCAGCCGAAACGTAGTGCCCGCGCCCACCTCGCTCTCCACGTGCAGCTTGCCTCCATGTTCCTGCATGATGCCGTAGCTGACCGCCAGGCCCAGCCCGGTGCCCTTGTGCTGGCCCGCGCGCGGCTTGGTCTTGGTAGTAAAGAACGGGTCGAAGATGCGATGCAGATGCTCCGGCTCGATCCCGCCGCCGAAGTCCTGGATCACCACCGTAACTTGTCCCGCCTTCTGTTCCGTGACGATCCGTATCCGCGCATCGGGTAAGCCATGCATCGCGTCGCGCGCATTCAGCAGCACATTCAGCACCACCTGCTGCAGCTTGCCCTCGTTCCCATGGATGTGCGGCAGATCGGGGTCCAGCTCGGTCTCGATCCGGATCTGATTGGTCTTGAACTGGTGGTCGAGCAGCGTCAGGGTATCGTGCAGCAGCCGGTTCAGGTCCACCGAGGCAAACTCCGTGCCTCCCGTGCGCGAGAAGTTCAGCAGCCCATTCACAATCTCCGACGCGCGAAACGCCTGCTGGGTGATCTTTTCCAGCACCGGCGCCAGCCGCGTGTTCTCCTCCATCAGCGGACGCATCTGCTTGGCCAGCATCTGGGTATAGCTGGAGATGACCGCCAGCGGCGTGTTCACCTCGTGGGCAACGCCCGCGGCCAGCAGCCCGATCGACGACAGCTTCTCCGCCTGCGTAAGCTGCGCCTCCAACTCGATGCGGTCGGTGATGTCGTCCACCAGAATGATCCGTCCGACCACGTTGAAATTGCGCGTCAGCAGCGGCGCAATCGCGATGTTCGCCACTCGCGTCTCGCCCGTCGGCAGCGCCAGCCGAATCTTGTAAAACGTGTGCGTTCCCTGTTCCCCGCGCACGCTGTCGAAGTGGCCCATGAACTCCGGCGGGAAGATCGTCGCCAGCGGCTGGCGCAGCGCCTCGGCCCGGGACTTCGCGTACATCACCTCCATCTGCGCGTTCCAGCTCTCGATCCGGTCCTCCAGGTCCACCGCGAAGATGCCGATGTGGACCGACTCGACGATGTTCTCGTGAAACTCCTTCAGCCGCTCGAACTCGCCGATCTTCTGTTCCAGCCGCCGGTAGAGCTGCGCGTTCTGAATCGCGATGCCGATGTATCCGGCCAGCGATCCCAGCACCTCCATGTCCTCGCTCGACAGGAAGTCGCCGACATCGGTGCGGCCCAGGCCCAGGATCGCGACCGTGCGCGTTCCGCCGCCCTCGCGGTTCGCCACTCGGCAGGGCAGGTAATAGTTCAGGTCGAGCAGGCTCGCGCTGCGCTGCTGGGCGTTGGGCAGGCGCAGCACCTGCTGTGGGTTCTCCAGAAAAATGTGATCGTTCGAGCCGGTGCGGTCGAAGTCCAGAAAACGCACGTCCAGCGTGCTCAGGTCCGCCGTTGCCAGGTTGGCCAGTCCATGCGAAGCCGCCAGTTCGAAGTGGCGCTTCGTATCCGCCGCCACGCCGGCCTCGCCTGAGCTGCTTGGCTCCGTAGCCAGAAACACTGCCACGCGCGTAACCAGAAGCGTCTGCGGCAGCCGCTCCACAATCGAATCCACCAGCGCGCGCAGATCGGTCTGCGAGTTCAACCTGCGGCCGAAGTCGATCAGCGTCTCGCGATAATCGAAGCTCTTCTGGTCGAAAACCCGGTCCACCCTCCCCTGAATCATCCGCTTCAGCGGATCGAACGACAATCCCACAACAATGATCGCGACGATCGGCCCCCATACGCCGAACGCCGGGTAGTGCGCATGAACCACCTCGGACGCGATGCCCACCCCGCCGAAGTAAAGCCCGGCCAGCGCCGCGGTCACCAGCGTATAGGTCACGCCGCGCTTGAAGATCAGGTCCACATCCATCAGCCGGTAGCGCACGATCGCCCAGCTGAAGGTCAGCGGCAGCAGCACCAGCGACAGCAGCACCACCTTCTCCAGCAGCGTCGGCACCTCGAACCCCAGCAGGTAGGGAATAGCGTACAGCAGCGTGAAAGGCACCACCGCCAGCAGGGTTCCGCGCGTCAGCCACTTCAGTTGCTGCCGCTCCAGCGGCGACCCCGCGCGCACATAGCGCGAATGGAAGACAACCGCCGCCACCACGTAATACAGCGCCATATAGCCAATGCCGATCTGGTATAGCCGGTGGCTTAGGATCCCGGTCGCAGACCACATCTGCATCGCCCACAGCTGCAGCCCGACAAGAAACGCTCCCGGCACATACAGCAGCGCGGCCAGCACGCCGCGGCCAAGTCTGTTCGGCGTTCCCTCGCCGGCTCCGGCTGCATCGGAAAAGCTCACCGCAAAATGCAGGAACAGCGCCGGCTGCAGCATGAATGCGATCAGGTTGCCCCACAGGATGAACTGGTCGAACGTCCCCGGTTCGTGCGTCGATCGAAACGCGTACAGCACAAACGACACCAGGCAGAAGACATAAAAGTGGGTCGCCTTGGGCGCAGTCCACCGGCGCAGCAGCACGTACAGGCCGATCAGCAAATAGACCAGCGCGATCAGCCGCGACCCTTGATCCGTGCTGCGGTCGGTTGGTTCAAGGATTACCTGGATATCCAGCTTGGCGCCCTGACTCGCAGACTGCGCGCCAGGCATGGGACGCAGAACGGAGTAGGTCGCATGCGACCAGACACCGCTCCGGCTCATCTCGCGTTCCAGCGGCGCCACCCGCGGCGTCGGAACCTCGTCAATCGCCTGCAGCATGTCCCCGGCGCGTACGCCCGCCCGGCTTCCCGGTGAATCCGCCGGGACCCGGTCCGCGCGCAATCCGCCTTGCGCCTCCACCCAGGTCACGCCATCGGTAGGAAACTCGGTGTTCAACTCCTGCGACAGATTCAAGCCCGCGAGAACGCACACCCCCAGCGTTGCCAGAGCAAGCGCAACCGCGAGAATTCGCGTCTGGAAGACGTTTCTCATATTGGCTAGAGCGAACTCCAGTTCCGGAGCTTGAATCGCTTACTCAACTAAACATGGCACATGCAACGGGAGACCGAGTAAGCATTAAGCAAATCAGTAGCCAAACGGGGAAGGCCGGATTGTAAGGGATGCCGCCCGTTCGCTCTTGGTCTGCCCTACCGATAATCATAACCACTTCCATTAATTGGGGAAAGAGGTCATTCGGGCATGTGCACCGATCTCCTCCGCGGGCCGCGCCGGGACCCTCCCTCGACCCCTCACAGCCCCCGGGACTCGCCCGTCCCGAGCGCGTATCATCCAATGCAGGCCATGACCACCGCACCCACCCTGCCCGCCGACTTCAACGACTTCGTCGGCAACTCCTCCACCGTCGAATCGCTCCGTACCGCCATCGCCGGCGGCCGGCTGCCCCACTCCCTCATCCTCGCCGGCCCCTCCGGCGCGGGCAAATACACGCTCGCCCTCATGCTCACCATGTCGATCGAGTGCGAGCGCCAGCCACGCGATCTCTGGTCCAACGGCCAGACCCTCGCTGGCTTCTGCGGCCATTGTGCCAATTGCACCCGCATCGCCTCCGCCGCGGATTTAGAAGCCCAGGTCGCCGCCGCCGTCGCCGCCCGCGATGAGCTTCGCGAAACCGACAAGAAGGACACCCGCGTCCTCATCCAGCCTCATCCCGACGTCCTCATCCTGCCGCCCGACCCGCCNNGAGGCCGCCAACTCCCTGCTCAAGATTCTGGAGGAGCCGCCCGACTCCGTAAACATCATCATCCTCGCGGAAAATCCGGGCGAATTGCTGCCCACCATCCGCTCCCGCTGCGCCACCGTGCGCCTGGGCGCGCTGCCCGTCGAGGAGATCGAATCCCTGCTCGCATACCGCCGTCCTGAGGTCCCCCCAAAACAGCGAGCCCTCATCGCCCGCCTCTCCCAGGGAGCCGCCGGTCGCGCCCTAGCCTTCGACCTGGAAGCCTACACCGCCGCCCGCGCCGACGCCCTCATCTTCCTCCACAACGCCGCCGCAGGATCCCAGGCAGGCGATAAGTCGGGTGCCCCACGTCTCGCGTCTGAGACGTGGGTTCACGAACCCGACCACACCGCCCTCTTCAAGATGACCGAAACCTACCGCGCCGGAGCCGACGGCCAACAGAAAACCTCCGCCCTCCTTCGCGCCCTCGCGCTGCTGCTCGAAGACCTGCTCCTGCTCGACTCAGGCGCGCCCGAACTTCTCCGCAACATCGACCTGCGCGCCGAACTCGAGCGCCTCGCCGCTGCCCTGCCCTTTAGCTGGGTCGAACGCGCCAGCCACGCCCTCGACCAGGTCCAGTCCGGCCTCCGCCGCAACCTCCTCCGCTCCCTCTCCCTCGACGCCTTCGCCGCCCAACTCACCACCCAACCCTAACCCCACCCCCCGACCGAAAATCCGGGCGCTGGACTTGGCTTACTACCTCAACCTGATGCTGATAATGTTAAGGGAGTCCAGTGAGCAGAGACTCTAACGAATTCGACTACGCTTTGCTGCTTCAGGCCGAGCTTCCCCATCAAACCGTCGCCCGCTCGCCGCAGCCGCTCGCTTTGGACCTCTTCGCTGGGTGCGGCGGCCTTGCCCTTGGCTTTGAAGCGGCCGGCTTCGACACCATCGGTTTCGAGATGGATCAGGATGCCTGCTCAACCTACAACGGCAATCTGTCCGGTAAGTGTCATCAGCTATTTTTGAAGCCGGATTTGGAGCTTGTACAAGATCGTCATGTGGACATCATCATCGGCGGCCCGCCTTGCCAGCCCTTCAGCGTGGTCGGAAGCCAGCGAGGAAAGCACGACGACCGTGACGGGTTTCCCGCGTTCCTCAGTGCGATGCGGCGATATCAGCCGAAACTGGCGATTTTCGAGAACGTAAGAGGAATGCTGTATCGAAATCGCAACTACTTTGAGCTGATCCGCGCAGAAATGCGCGACTTGGGATACGCAATATCCTGGCGTCTCCTTAACGCTGTCGATTTCCGCGTTCCGCAGAACCGGGAGCGGCTCGTCGTCGTTGCGCATCGCAAAGAATGGATGTTCCCGGCCCCTGGCAATGCCCACGGCCAGGTTACAGTTGGCCAAGCCCTCGCGGGCGTCAAAATGCAGGACGGAGAACCATTCAGATTTCTGACTGAATCAATGGATAAGTACGTAGCCACCTATGAAGCAAAGTCGAAATGCATTCACCCTCGCGACCTAAGCATGGAAAGACCGAGCCGAACCGTCACATGCAGAAATCTCGCTGCCGCGACCGCCGATATGCTGCGAATCAAGGTGCCCGACGGCAGGAGGCGCATGCTCACGGAGAGAGAAGGCGCAAGGCTTCAGAGCTTCCCCGATTGGTTTACCTTCAGCGGCCCGGAAGCCAAGAGATTCGAGCAGATTGGCAATGCGGTGGCACCACTATTTGCGAAGGCAGTCGGCAAAGCGGCTCTAGACGCCCTGTCGCTCCCCGACCTAACGGAAGCTCGAATCCAGCGGCTCAATGAACTCGACGAGCAAATCATGCTCTACGCATAGGTGACAGATGGCAGGCACCAAGAAGCCGCGGCACAAGCGACGTATTCTGGCCGGAACAAAATCGCTCGCGGGACGCAAGGTCGATGAGACGCTGAAACTGCTAATGAACGCAGGCATACCAGTGGGATCGTTGACCGCTGTCGGCAGGGATCGTATCGCCCTCGCATTGCTGTCCATCGCGAACATGAAGCCCGGAACTCCATGGAGCGAAGCGGCAATCCATGGTGACGGTGCCAATTGGAAGCTTACCTCGCGGCAGATCATCAACTTTCAGGGTAATAACATACTTGACGCAGGTAGCGCGTCGGGATACTGTTACCGAGAGCGCGGCGAAACCACTTGTCTATTCAGGTCTTTACCCGCCTCGAATCGAGGGGGACAATGAGCTATGCTTAGTGCGTTTGGACATCTGTTGGTTAGATCGTGGTTGGCTATGGTAAAGGCCACCGGAACCAACACGCTGGGCTTCATCGTTTGGACTGTAGTCCTAACTATCGTCACATGGCTTGCAACGGTCATACAGCAGACTGGCACCCTTCGGTCAAAAGGTACTCACCATCCGTTTGGCACGGCGGTTAGTCAGTCCCTTGCCGCAGGCTCATACAGTGCTGGGGCTGTTGCTATACTCACTCTTTTTGCGTGGGTACTGTCATGCTGCTTCATGGTTTACAACGATCACGTATCCCTGGTAGCAGACAATATTGAGTTGAGAAAACGATTAGACGTATCGACAACTTCCATACGGATAAAAGGGATGATTATGAACCAAAATCAGCGCCACGAGGCCATAGCTCAGATTTGGCTTGCGGTAGACAACATAGGAGAGTCAACTACTTTGCGGGATTGGGCGTTGAGTATCAACACCTCTAAAGGCGTGTTTCCAGCGGCTCACACTGTTGGGCAACCAGCACTCAAAGGGGGCCTAAACATACCATTTCTGGATATTGAGTTTCAAAGGCCAGTCGGAATCGTCGCTGACATGCAAGGCTACGTAACTTTCGCCGTTCCAAAACTTTCACAGGCGCAGTTGGCTGACCTTCATTTAGACCCGGACGCCACGTTGACAGTATCAGCTACCGATTTTCGAGGTAGGACGATATTGGCAACCAGAAATATTGAACAATTATGGAACGAGTGGCACGAAGTGAGGCCCAACAAATGAAACCCGAATACCACGAAGGACCGGAAGCATTGGAGAGATTTGGAAAGACAATGGTAGCTCTTTTTCGCGCACCTAAGACAGTGACCGCGAAAAAGACGGTAAAGAAAAAGGCCAAACGTAAGACGACCAGCAAAGGCTAGCGTTTGTGCTTGCCGCGCCCTTGCCGCCAATCAATGAGAAGTGGCGCTGCCAGTGCCGATCAGGTTTGCATAGGTCAGACGGCGACCCGCAACCTGCGACATGACTTTGTTGAACCGCTGATGGTCTGTGACGTTGACCCGATTGTTGAACCGGAACATCTGTTCGTCAAGGTAACGGTCTAAGTGGAACGGCTCGACAGCAACGTAAGTGCCAGCGAGGTTCCGCTTGGTGAGCGACCAGAAGTTTTCAAGGCAATTGGTATGGACTTGGCCGCGCACGTAGCAATCAGCATGATTCACGGTTTCGTGGATGTACCGGGCTTTCAGTGAGTCGTAGGCAACAGCTTCATCGGAGTAGATGCGTGAGCCATGATTGATGCCGTTCAAAATCTCGGTCTGCAAAGTCTCGCGGCGGGTGTTGGGTACAACCTTGGCCCGGACTTCGCGGGAGCTACGGTCGAACATGCCCATGATGGCAGTCTTGCCTACGTAGCGGGTCGTGTTGCGCTTGGCCGGAATCTCCGTCAGTTCCTTTTGCAGTTTCAGTTTGCGCTTGTGGTGCATGTTCTTGACCTTCGCGCCAACGTACGCCTCGTCTACTTCAACTTCGCCGCCTTCATTGCTCCCCAGCTTCGCGGTCGGCTCGTGCTTCATCGCCTCACGAATCCGGTGGAGCATAAACCAAGCGGTCTTCTGTGTGACCCCGATGCTGCGGTGAATCTCGTAGCTGGATACCCCGTTCTTGCAGTTGGTGAGCATCCACGCGACCATCATCCACTTGTCGAGGGTAATGGGGCTGTCCTCGAAGATCGTGCCCACCTTGAGGCTGAATTGCTTCTTGCAGCCATAGCACTCCCAGACGCGGCGGGACTTCATAAACGAGTGGCGTTCCGATCCGCAGCGCGGGCAAGAAACCAGACCATTCGGCCAGCGGTAGTTGAGCGCGTAGGCAAAGGCGCGGTCTTTGTCGGAAAAATAAACGATGGCGTCCTGAAGTGTTTTAGGGTGTTCCATATAGAGAATGTACGCTTATTCGTCGCCTGTGTCAAGTGTGTTATTGCCAAAAGTCTTTGTAAGTGTTTTCGCGACTCGAAAGGAATTCAAACGCTGGATCTTCGACATTAGCTGGGAAACAGAAGTCTGGCTTACAGACTCACCCGACCATCTGATCCACTTCAATGGCGACCGCTATCTCGGACCTCATCTCCGGCCCGAACGTGGATGAGCTACTTCGAAGATTTGGACTTGGAGGTGGGGGCGCATGTGTGCTCTCGACCCAATTCGCCGCAGCGAGAATATGCGGCGCATCCGCAGCAAGGACACAAAACCGGAAAAAGCGCTGCGCTCGCTGCTGCACCGCGCTGGCTACCGCTTTCGAATCCATGCGAACGATCTACCCGGCAGCCCCGACATTGTCTTCCCCGCCAGACGCAAGGTGGTATTTGTACACGGCTGCTTTTGGCATCAGCACTCGCGGTGCGGAGCGGGAATCGTGCCTGCCTCTAGGCGGGAATACTGGGTTCCAAAGCTGAAGCGAAACCAGGATCGCGACCGCAGCGCCAGGCTCGCTTTGGCCCGCATAGGCTGGAAATCGCTAACCGTCTGGGAATGCGAGATAGAGAAGAATCCAGCAGCAACTCTCAGAAGGTCGATGGCCTTTCTCGACCAGACAGCCGGGTGCCCCACATCTCGCTCTTGAGATGTGGGCTTGCAGCCCCCGAACCACACGGTCCGCCCAAAATGTTGTCAAGCCCCCGCACCTGTGCAAAACCCGTCCACAACCCTCAAACCAAACGAGATCAAAAACTCCGCGACATAGCAGTTGAGTTAAGGTCCGTTTGGTATACTAGAAGCAGTAAGGAAGGAATAGAGCGAAAGCCCGGCTCCGTGCCGGGCTTTCGCTCTTTTGTTCGACTCATTCGAATCGCCGATATCAAAACCGTATCTGACTCGTATCCAGGTTCGAATCAAAGCCTTTTAGAAAGAAAATCTTAGAATCGAATGCCGGGGGGGCGGGGGGTACCCCCCGCCGGGGTTCGGACCGGGGACATCCCTGACAGATTGAACCGAGCAGCAAGCGGCAAAGCGTCGATAGCACAAAAAATGTACCAAGTCCAAGCATAACCACTTTAGAAACAGCGTCTAGTAGGGGTATACCCCCGGGGGGATAGAAGGAGAGGACGGAATCGATGTCGGAATTCGCTGAAAATCCACCCCTCCGCTGCGCCATCACTGACCGCACCCGCTTCCCCGGGAACGAACAGGAACGCCAGGCCGCACTCGTCCGCAATGCGATCCGCTGGGCGGCCGAAGGGCTCGACTTCATCCAACTCCGCGAGAAAGACCTTGCCGCCGGAGCGCTCGCCGCACTCGCCCGCAAGCTGCTTGAAGCCCTCGGCACGAGCGACCCCGCGCCCAGGCTGCTCCTCAACTCCCGCGCCGACGTCGCCATCGCCGTCGCAGCCGCCGGAGTCCACTTGACCGCAGCCCCCGGCGAACTGACGCCCGGCCAGGTCCGCCGGCTCTACGCCGCAGCAGGGCTGCCGGAGCCGATCGTCAGCGTCTCCTGCCACACCCTGGACGACGTTGCCCGCGCCGTCTCTCCGGAACCAGGAGCTGGCGCAAGCCTCATCCTCTTCGGCCCCGTCTTTGAAAAAGTGGCCTTTGAAAAGCGCACCGGCGCACAACCCATCGCCGCAGGCAGCGGCCTCGACCTGCTCCGCTCCGCGTGCGCCGCCGCCGCGCCCACGCCGATCCTCGCCCTCGGCGGCGTCACCGCGGCCAACACCGCCGCCTGCCTCGCTGCCGGGGCCGCCGGCGTCGCCGCCATCCGGTTATTTGCGCTGTGAATACCCGCGCCGTCGAGCGGCCGGGCCGCGATTATAATGGAGCAAGTCCGATGCGAATCACCCCGCTGCAACTTGAAAATGAGCCTCTCCTGTTCGACGAGTCCATCCCTGCCGGCGCGCTCGAATACGCTCCCGACGTCACCCAGATTGGCGCGCTGCCCGTCACCGGGCGCGCCGACCTGATCCTCGAGCATCGCGGCCACCGCGAGCAGGTGGAGGACATCCGCCTGCGCGCCGATTATCACGGCGACTTCGAACTCCTCTGCGCCCGCTGCGTGGAGCCGGTGCGCGCGCCGCTCGCCGGCAGCTTCGACCTCATCTTCCGCCCGCAGGCCGCCGACGCCGACCCTGGCGAGCGATCCATTACCCTCGACGAGACCGAAATCGGCTATTATGAAGTGAGCGGTCTTTCCCTTGAGGATGTCGTGCGCGAACAGGTGCTGCTCTCCCTGCCTAGCCGCACGCTCTGCAAAGAAGACTGCAAGGGACTTTGCCCGCGCTGTGGCCAGAACCTGAACCTCGCACCCTGTAGTTGCAGCCCATCCGACGCAAGTCTGAAGTGGAGTGCGCTCGCGGGCCTGGCCGGCACAGTCAAGTCCAACTAGAACAAGATCTTTTAGGCCAGTCCTCGTAGCGCGCTGTCACCGTTCGAGTTCGGCCATTTGAAAGGAATCCGCAATGCCGAATCCGAAACGCCGCCATTCCAAGCAGCGCACCTCCAAGCGCCGCAGCCACGACTTCCTGACCCCGGTCAGCACCTCCGAGTGCCCCAACTGCCACGAGCGCAAGCTGCCGCACCAGGTCTGCCGCAAGTGCGGACAGTACAAGGGCCGCGACGTCCTCGCCATAAAGGAAGCCAGCTAGCTCTGCCGTTTCGGCTCGACCCTCCCCCAGCAATCTCAGAGTTGGCCCGGCGGGGCCGGGCAACCGAGGGATTCTGGCGGGCCGCTTCCTAAGCGGCAGGCCACCTTGTACACTCTTGCGGAGGGCTGGTAACCGCCTGAGATTGCTCACATGCCGATCGACATCGTTGTAGATGGAATGGGATCCGACAGGGCCCCCGAATCCGAGGTTCGCGGGGCTATCCTTGCGTGCCGTAACCTCGATGTGCGCGTCCACCTGGTCGGCCCCGAGGAAATCCTCCGTCCGGCGCTCGACCACGCCCTGCGCGCGCCGCGCTGGCCCGGTGCCCGCAAGCCCGCGATCAAGATTGTGAATGCGTCGGAGTGGATCAGCATGGAGGACAAGGCCGCCCAGGCCGTCCGCTCCAAGCGCGACTCTTCCATGCGCGTCGGCCTGCGCATGGTCCGCGAAGGCTCCGCCGCCGGATTCTTCACCGCCGGCAATACCGGCGCCGCCATGGCCACCGCCAAAATGGTCCTCGGCATGCTGGCCGGCGTCCACCGTCCGGGTCTTGCCACCATCCTGCCCACCGCTACCGGCAGCCCGTCGCTGCTGCTGGATGTGGGCGCAAACGTCGACTGCGACCCCGACAACCTGGTCCAGTTCGCCGTGATGGGCAACATGTACGCGCGCAATGTGCTGCGGATTCACCGACCCCGGGTCGGCCTGCTCTCCATCGGCGAAGAAGACTCCAAGGGCAACCAGCTCGTCCACGACACCTTCCCGCTGCTGCGCGCGCTCTCGCGGCTGAACTTCGTCGGCAACGTGGAAGGCCGGGACCTATTCGACGGCCAGGTTGACGTGGCTGTCTGCGACGGCTTTGTCGGCAACGTCGCCATCAAGACCTGTGAAGGCACGGCCAAGCTGGTCAGCGTGCTGCTGCGCGAGGCGCTGAAGTCTACCGTCACCTCGCAGGTCGGCGCCCTGCTGTCGCGCCGCGCGTTCAACGACTTCAAGAAGCGCCTCGATTACTCCGAGTATGGCGGCGCGCCCCTGCTCGGCGTCCGCGGCGTGTGCATCGTCGGCCACGGATCGTCGAACGAGAAGGCAATCATGAACGGCATCCGCGTCGCCGCTGAGTTCGCCCAGGCTGAGGTCAATTCGGGCATCGAATCGGCACTTCGCGTCACCTAGCCGTTCAGCCGGATCGAGCACCGCTTTCCGGGGATCCCCGTACCCGCCACGCGGCACCTGCATCTAACCGCCGGTAGGTTCGGCCGCCTCAGGAGACAGTCCCATGCTTACTTCACAGAAGGTCATGCCCACACTTTCGGCGTTCGCCCCGCTTCCCCAACCAGCCCCGCAAGAGACTGACGCTTTGCCGCCGCCGGCCCGCTGCCCGGGCGAAGCGATCTTTTCCGCCCCGGCCGACGAAGACGATGAGTTCGAGGAAGACGAAGACCACATCAACGACGATGAAGAGGACGACGAAGACGACTACGAAGAGGATGAGACTCCCGAGGACGTCGACGATGGCGTCGTCATCGAAGACGACGATGAGGATGAAGACGAGGAAGAGGAAGAGGATGAGGACGAAGATGAGGATGAGGATGAGGCCGAAGAGGTCGACGACTTAGAGGAGGACGACCCTGACCGGCTGGAGGTGCTCCAGGACGGTCAGTAACCCGCCTCGGTTACGACGTTCTCCAGCGGTTCGCCGGCGATAAAGCGTCGCACCTGGCACGCCGCGAAGCGAAACGCGCGGTAGATGAACTCCGGCGTCGATCCACCGATATGCGGCGTGATCAGGCAATTGGGCGCAGACCACAGCGGATGTCCTGGCGGCAGCGGTTCGGGATCGGTGACGTCGACCGCGGCGCGAATCCGTCTTTGTTGAAGCGCCTCGACCAGGGCATCGGTGGCAACGACCGGGCCGCGCGCCGCATTCACCAGCAGCGCGCCGTGCTTCATCAACGCGATCTCGGCCGCGCCGAACATCCCGCGGGTTGCGTCGGTAAGAGGAACGATCAGAACCACGACGTCGGCTTGCGGAAGCACGCTGTGCAACTCGGAGATGGCCCGCACCAGCGGCGTCTCGCGTGCGTTGCGCGCTACGCGCAGCACGGTGACGCCAAACGGCATCAGCCGCGCCTCGATCGCCGCCCCAATCGATCCGTAGCCCACAATCAGCACGGTCTTGCCGGAAAGGTCTTCGGCCAGGACCTTGTACTGCCCGCGGGCCACGCCCGCCTCGCTCAGGAAGTCGTCCGTGACCGTCGCGAAGCCCTTCCACTGCTGCTGGTTTTGCAGATCGCGATAGAGCGGAATGCGCTTCATCGTGGACATAATCGCCGCCATCACCCACTCCGACGCCGAGATGTCGTGAATGCCCCGCCCATCGCACAGCGTGACGCCGGCCGGCAGCCAGGGCAGGATCCAGTCCACGCCCGCCATCAGCGATTGCGCGACCCTCATCCCGCGAAGCTGCTGGAATGCCACCTGGGCATCCTTGCGATAAAACGGAAGGATCCAGAAGTCGACCGCGACCGGAGACACGATCGTTCTGGGCAGCCGCACAATCTCCGCCTCGGGAGGAAAGTCGGCCAGCAGTTCTGCAGCGAGGTTTTCGTCGACGCCAACACGCACCATGTCCTGAGTGTGCTCCCTCGGCGTGCGGTTGTTCAAACCGCCCCGCCTCGGCCCGGGGTATCCTTGCGGGATGACGGCTGCGTCGGGCAATATGAGGGGATGCCTTGCCGCNNTTGCTGGTAGACGACGAAGTAGCCGTGCTGTTGACGCTGAAGGCTGTGCTCGAAATCAACGGGTTCGATGTGGACACGGCGGCATCGGCGCGCGAGGGCAAGAGCAGGTTGCGCGCCGGCGAGTACCACATGATCATTACCGACATGCGGATGGAGAATGAAGCCGCGGGGGCTGANNGGCGCTCGGCGCGGACAGAATGCTGGTGAAGCCCATGCACACACGGACCTTGCTGCAGCAGATCGAAAACCTGCTGGCGTCCCACGAGGAGAAATTGAAGATATGGACGTCGCCGGCGCCCAAAAGGACCGGCCCTGGCTCCATGCCCGCGCCGCCTGCGGCCGCGAGGAGGACCGCCAAGGCAAAGTCCAGGCCAGCCAGGCCCGCGGCAAGGAAATCCGCAGCGAAGCCGGCAGCCGCCAAGGCGAGCAGGACAAAGCGAGCAGCGAAAGCCCGGAAGGGCTAGGGTTGCGCGGTCTTCAGCGGGGCGAGTGCGACTTGATGTAGGTGCGCAGCGCGAGGTTGATATCGAGCGCCTTGCGAACGCCGTTGTCCAGCAGGCGGACCCAATCGCTGCCCGGCTCCTTCAACTCCACGGTGCCCAGCAGATAGCTGGTCTGGACGATCACCTCAAGCGCGTTGGACAGGTCATGGGCGAGCTTGCGGATCTCCAGGGCGAGGTTTTCAGGAATCTCCTCAGCCTCGGCCACGGTGTTCGCTGCTGTCTGCGTTAGCTCGCTCATATCAGGTCTGGCTTCCAAATCTCGGCGTAGGGTTTGGTCATCCGGCCGTCTCAGTGTATGACAAGCGATGCGCAATTGACAGGGGGCACCGTCTTTGTAAGACTAGTGACTCAATCACTGCTGTGTCCAGCCGCCTGGCTTGCGACATGCAGGCAGTGCCGTAGTGGCGGAATTGGCAGACGCGCATGGTTCAGGTCCATGTACTCGCAAGGGTGTGGGGGTTCGAGTCCCCCCTTCGGCACCAAAAGCTTTTCCAATAAATAAAATGTCGACCCAACTGGAGAGGATTCTCGCGCATACCCGGCTCGAGGTGAGGGATCGGCGTGCCACCGCCGACCTCCCGCTTCTCGAGCGCAAGGCTGCTGCGCATAGCCCGCGCGGCTTCGAGGCGGCCCTGCGCCGGGCAGCGAGCTCCGGGCCCGCGGTCATTGCCGAATTGAAGAAGGCGTCTCCTTCGCGCGGGCTGATCCGGGCGGATTTTCAGCCGGCTGCACTGGCGAAGTCGCTGGAGGCAGCCGGCGCGGCTGCGCTGTCGGTGTTGACCGACCAGGAGTTCTTTGGAGGGACGCTGGCCCATCTCACCAGTGCGTCGGCGGTAACCAGGATTCCCTGCCTGCGCAAGGACTTCATGGTTGACCCGTTTCAGATCCTGGAAGCGCGTGCCGCCGGGGCGGATGCAATTCTGCTGATCGTCGCGGCGCTGGAGGATGAAGACTTGAAACGACTCAGCCAGGAAGCGCGGAGCATGGAACTGGACGTGCTGTGCGAGGTCCACGATCGCCTGGAATTGGAGCGCGCGGCCGCGCTGGGATTCACGGTGGTCGGAGTCAACAGCCGGAATCTTCATACCATGGAGGTTCAGCCGCAGACCCAGATCGAACTGGCCCAGTGGCTGCCCGCGACGGCGGTGCGCGTGGCCGAAAGCGGCATTCGCAATCCGTCCGACATTGTCCGGATGCGCGAGGCAGGGTACAACGCTTTTCTGGTCGGCGAATCGCTGATGCGCCAGCCAGACCCGGCCGCGGCGCTGGCCGGCCTGCTCGAACGGGAGTCCTCGGCGGAGATCTGAGCCCGGGACCAGGAAGGTACGGATGCCATGTGGGTGAAAATCTGCGGAAACACCAATCTCGAGGACGCCGCCCTGGCCGTTGAGCTTGGCGCGGACGCGGTCGGATTCGTGTTTGCGGCCAGCCCGCGGCGGGTAACCCTGGAGCAGGTCGCTGCAATTACCCGGCACTTGCCGGCTGGCGCGGAGCGGGTGGGGGTGTTCGATGACCACGACCCGGAGAGCATTGCGGGAGTGGCGCTGGCAGCGGGCCTGACTGCAGTACAGCTCCACGGTGGATTCGATGAGGAGCTATTGCAACGCCTGGGCCGGCGGCTTGCAGGCGGCATACGCATCATCCAAACGCTGCACTGGCCGGTTGGTCAGGAGTCGGCGGCGGCCTGGATTGGGGGGCAAGTGGAGCGTATTCTCGGGCTGGGGATTACCGGCCGGGTGCTGATCGACTCCAAAGTGGGCGCGGCCGGGGGTGGAACCGGGGTGGCATTCGACTGGACCGCTGCGCGCGAAGTGTTGCCGTCTGCCACGAATGGCGTACAGCTGATTCTGGCAGGTGGCCTGAGACCGGACAACGTTTCCCAGGCAATTGGCCAACTCAGGCCGTGGGGAGTGGACGTGTCCAGCGGCGTGGAAGCAGCACCGGGCCGCAAGGACCCGGAGCGGCTGAGGCACTTCATCGAAAATGCGCGTGCAGCCGCAAATCCTTGATTTAAGGGAGGACATTCTACTCGGAGATGACTAGCCGTGGTGGGGGTGGGTGCCGGGGGTACGCGCTCTCGGAGTGCGGTTGTGGTAGGTCTGCGCATGTGTACGCGCGTCCGTCCCTCTCATCGCGTAGGCGGACGCTGGCAGCAGGCTCATCACAGCCAGAACCAAAACGGCGATCGCGACCTGAAACTGATATTTCATCTTATTAAGCCCTTCAGACTGCATATATCGGACGCAGCAGGCAATAGGTTAGATTCGAAAAAATAAATATTTCGTAAGAAAGGTAACCGGGGACCCGTGTGACGGTCGTAATTGGGACGGCGCCGGTTGCGCCGCGACAGC
The DNA here is from genome assembly GCA_003162875.1 of Granulicella sp. Classification (GTDB taxonomy): domain Bacteria; phylum Acidobacteriota; class Terriglobia; order Terriglobales; family Acidobacteriaceae; genus Edaphobacter. The sequence continues at coordinate 16,922 of PLUT01000312.1, read as the reverse complement.
GCGAGGATATATCGTAAAAGGCAAGATGAGAGCCACCTTCAGCCGTTTCGCATTTCCCTGCCGCTATTGGCGCACGATAGCGGGCTCGGCGGACTAGCTTCATCTGAACGATCTGCAGCAACGATCTGGAAACTTCAGCTGATTCGACATCCATGCCAGCCGCGACCCTCACTGTCGCGGCTTTTGCTTTGTCGATTCGGCCGCTTGGAGGAAACAGGATGAACGCGACTGCGACTACGACACCGACGGTCGACTCGGCGAACGCGCGGCGGGCGGGGCGGTTTGGAGTGTATGGCGGACGGTACGTGCCAGAGACACTGATGGCGGCGCTTGAGGAACTGGAGGCGGCCTACGCCCTGGCGGACGCAGACCCGGCGTTTCACGCCGAACTGGACGGGCTGCTGCACCACTATTGCGGGCGGCCGACGCCGCTCTACTTCGCCAGCCGCATGACCGAACATCTGGGCGGCGCAAGAATCTACCTGAAGCGCGAGGACCTGCTGCACACCGGCGCGCACAAGATCAACAACGCGCTGGGCCAGGGGCTGCTGGCGCGGAGGATGGGCAAACAGAGGATCATCGCGGAGACCGGCGCGGGCCAGCATGGGGTTGCCACCGCAACCGTGTGCGCGCTGTTTGGCATGGAGTGCGTGATCTACATGGGCGAGGAAGACATGCGCCGGCAGGAGCTGAACGTCTTCCGCATGCGCTTGTTGGGCGCGGAGGTGCGCGGCGTCGGCGCGGGCTCGGCCACCCTGAAGGACGCCATCAACGAGGCGATGCGCGACTGGGTGACCAATGTGCGCTCGACCTACTACATCCTGGGCAGCGCACTGGGCGCGCATCCCTACCCCACCATGGTGCGGAACTTTCAGCGCGTGATCGGCCGCGAAGCTCGCGCACAAATGCTGGAGCAGGAAGGCAAGCTGCCGACAGCAATTGTGGCCTGCGTGGGTGGCGGGTCGAATGCCATCGGCGCGTTCTACGAGTTTCTCGGGGACAAGGACGTGCGCCTGGTTGGCGTCGAGGCCGGCGGCCGCGGGACCGCGCTGGGAGAGCACGCGGCGCGCTTCCAGAGCCCAGGCGGCGGGCTGCCGGGCGTGCTGCAGGGTACGTACAGCTATGTCTTGCAGAATGATGCGGGCCAGGTGGCGACGACGCACTCTGTGAGCGCCGGGCTGGACTACGCCAGCGTGGGACCGGAGCATGCGATGCTGCACGATTCGGGCCGCGCGGTGTATACCTCGGCGTCCGATGCGGAGGCGCTGGCAGCAACCTCCGCGCTGGCGCGGTTGGAGGGAATTCTGCCCGCGCTCGAAAGTGCCCACGCGATCGCTGAAGCGATGAAGATGGCGCCGAAGATGGCGAAGACCGATGTGCTGATGGTGAATCTTTCCGGCCGCGGCGATAAAGACATCGGCATTCTGGCGCGGGAGATGGATCTGAAAGGGGCGGGAGCAGGGCCACAGGAGCGTGAGCGCTGATGCCGATCTCCTTTGCAAAACCAAACAAGCCGGGGCTCGTGGTTTACCTCACGACGGGCGACCCCGATCTCGCCACCACGCGCGAGATTGCGCTGGCCGCCATCGACAACGGCGCAGACGTGATTGAGCTGGGCGTGCCCTTTAGCGATCCTCTGGCCGATGGCCCGGTGATCCAGCGGGCGAGCGAGCGCGCAGTGGCCCGCGGAGTCCGCTTGAGCGATGTGCTGCGGGTCTGTCGCGAGATTCGTGAAGCGCGACCGGAAGCCGGCATCATCTTATTCAGCTATTTGAATCCCGTGATCCGGATGGGATTGCCTGCATTTGCGCAAGCGGCGAAGGAATCCGGAGCCGACGGTGTATTGCTGACGGACATGATTGTCGAGGAAGCCGGCGAGTATCTGGAGGTGATGCGCAAAAACGCCCTGGCCCCGGTGTTTCTTGCCGCGCCCACCAGTCCCGACGCCCGGCTTCGGGCGATCGCCGAAAACTCGCAGGGTTTTGTTTATGCGATCTCGCGCGTGGGAATCACAGGCAAGCAGGCGGAACTGGCGGCGGATGCGTGCTTACTCGTCGAACGTCTGCGAAAGTTTACGAGCATGCCAATCGCGCTAGGCTTCGGGATCTCAAACGCCGCACAGGTGCGGGCAGTGAGCTGCTTCGCTGACGCAGCGGTGGTGGGCTCGGCGGTTGTCGAACTGATCGAGCGGACGCCTGCCGCCCAGGCGCCGCAAGTCGTGGGTCAGTTTGTGCGCGACCTATTACGGCATCCTCCTCAGTGACAAGCCATTTATGATGATCCTTCGGACCGGAATCGACTTGTTTGCTGCGGATTTGCTTTCTACGGCTCCTGAAACTCCGAACGTGAAGGACGAGGCGGCATGGACATCTCCGACTGGCGAAAGAAGATCGATGAGCTGGATGAGCAGATCGTGCAACTCATCAGCAAGCGCGCGGAGGCGGCGAAGGCCATCGGCGAGTTGAAGCGCGAGACGCAGTTGCCGGTATATGAGCCCGGGCGGGAACAGGCGGTCTTCAACCATGTGCGCGCGGTGAATCCGGGGCCGCTGAGCGATGCCGACCTGCTGGATATTTATGAGCGGTTGATTGACGTGATGCGGGCGCTGCAGCGGCGCGATGCGTGAGTGAAAGCAGTGAAGGCAGTGCGAATTCGGAAGGAATACGGACGGACGCGATGATAGTAGCGATGCAGGACGAGGCTACCGAGCAGCATATTCAAGACGTAATCGAGCGCATGGTAGAGCTCGGATTCAATGTTCACCGGACCACCGGGACCAACCAGACGATTCTCGCCGGAGTCGGGACGCCGGCGCACTTCGATGTGTTGGAGTTCAAGGTGCTTCCCGGCGTGCACGACGCCTACCGCATCTCGTCGCCCTACAAGCTGGCGGGGCGCAACTTCCGGCCGGAGGGCACGACCGTCACGTTTGCGAACGGCGTGGTGGTAGGCGGCGCGGAGGTGATCGTGATGGCCGGGCCATGCTCGGTCGAGTCGGCGGAGCAGATCCGGCTGAGCGCACAGTTGGCGGCAGCGGCGGGAGCCAAGTTCCTGCGCGGCGGCGCCTACAAACCGCGGAGTTCGCCCTACAGCTTCCAGGGCATGGGGCTCGACGGCCTGAAGCTGCTGCGCGAGGTGGCCGATGAGACCGGCCTGCTGGTCATTACCGAGGTGATGGAGATCTCCCAGATCGAGTTGATGGTCCCGCTCATCGACTGCTTCCAGGTGGGCGCGCGCAACATGCAGAACTTCAACCTGCTGCGCGAACTGGGGCACACGCGCACGCCGGTGTTGTTGAAACGCGGCATGGCGGCGACCCTTGAAGAAGTGCTGCTCTCCGCCGAATACGTGCTTTCAGGCGGCAACTACGACCTGATCCTGTGCGAGCGCGGCATCCGCACGTTTGAGACCTATACGCGCAACACCATGGATATCTCCGCGATTCCGGTGCTGCAGAAGCTGACCCATCTGCCGGTGATGGCGGACCCGTCGCACGGCGTCGGCATTCGCGACCTGGTTCCCCCGCTGGCGCTGGCCGCGGTGGCAGCGGGTGCGGACGGCCTGCTGATGGAGATGCATCCCAACCCCGACAAGGCGATGAGCGATGGCGCGCAGAGCCTGTATCCGGAGCAGTTGCAGAAACTGATTGCCCAGCTGCGGCTGCTGGCTCCCGTAGTTGGACGAACGGTCGCGTAGCCGATGACCCGCCGCGTTCTCATCGTCGGGACAGGGCTGATCGGTGGATCGATCGGGCTGGCCCTGCGCGCGGCGGCCTTTAGCGGAGAGATCGTCGGCACCGGCCCGACCGCGAAGACGCTGGAGACCGCGCAGAATCTTGGCGCCATCGATCGCTGGCACGCGCGCGACACGGCCGATGCGGCAGCGGCGGACGCCGACGTGATTGTGCTGGCCGGGCCGGTGCTCTCGATTCTCGACTGGATGCAGCGGCTCGCGCCGGCGCTGGCGCCGCATCAACTGGTCACCGACGTTGGCAGCACCAAAGTGCAGATCGCTGAACTGGCGGCGAAGCTCGGCTATAACCAACCGGGCAAGGCTCGGTTTCTGCCAGGCCATCCAATGGCGGGCAAGGAATCAGGCGGCGCGGCACTGGCCGAAGCGGCGCTCTTCCAGAACGCGATGTGGCTGTTCACGCCGTTGGATGAATCCGCGCACCCGCTCGAAGCCGAGTGGCGCGAGTGGGTCGCGAAGTTCGGCGCGCGCACCATGGACCTGGATCCAGCGCGGCACGACGAAATCTGTGCCTGGGTCAGTCATTTGCCGCAGATGCTTTCCACCGCGCTGGCGGCGCTGCTGGAAGAGACCTTCAGCAGCGACCCGGCGCGGCGCGATGAGATCGCCGCAATCGGCGGGCGAGCGCTGCGCGAGACCACCCGGCTGGGGGCAAGCCCCTACAGCATGTGGCGCGATATTGCGCTCTCCAATACTGAGCCTATCGCCGCGACTCTGGAAGCGCTGGAACAGCGGTTGGCGCACCTGCGTGAGAACCTGCGCGCGCCGGGACTGAAGGAAGAGTTCCGCCTGGCCAACCAGTTCCGTTCTCGACGCGAATAGAACCGCGTCATCATTGCCGCAGCGTTTCGGCACAACCACCGGACGCGATACCATCAGAGTCCAATGGATTCCAGAACCGGTGCCAACCTGAGCATTCATCTTGAGGACGTGCTGGCGGCGCGCGAGCGGCTGCGCGGCGCCATCTATTATTCGCCGTGCCCGCATTCGCAGATGCTGTCGGCGCTTACCGGCCAGCAGGTCTATCTCAAGCTTGAGAACCTGCAAATGACAGGCAGCTTCAAGGAGCGCGGCGCGTTGAACCGCATTGCCACTCTGACGCCGGAACAGGCAGCCTGCGGCGTGATTGCGGCGAGCGCGGGCAACCATGCGCAGGGCGTGGCCTACCATGCGACCAAGCGCGGCATTCGGGCGCTGATCGTCATGCCGCTGACGACACCGCTGGTCAAGGTAACGGCGACGCGCGAATTCGGCGCGGAGGTGCTGCTGTACGGAGCCAGTTACGACGACGCCTACGAGGAGGCGCTGCGTCAGTGCGCCGCCCAGGACCTTACCTTCATTCATCCCTTCGACGATCCCCACGTGATGGCGGGACAGGGAACGATCGGGCTCGAACTGATGGAACAGGTGCCGGAGCTTGAAGCCGTAGTAGTGCCCGTTGGCGGCGGCGGATTGATAGGCGGAATTGCCTGCGCGATCAAGGAAACACGTCCCGGCATTCGTATCGTCGGGGTGCAGGCCTTGCGGCTTCCGTCGATGGTAGCCGCGGTGGAGGCGCACCAGCCGGTCACGGTCAATCCGGCCACCACAATCGCGGACGGGATTGCGGTGCGGCGCGCGGGCGATCTGACGCTGCCGCTGGTCGAGCGCTACGTCGACGAGATTGTCACCGTGGACGAGGACGAGATTGCGTCAGCCATCCTGATGCTGCTGGAGCGCGAAAAGACGCTCGCGGAAGGCGCGGGCGCGGCGGCGCTGGCGGCGCTGCTGCAGCGCCGGACCAGCCTGGCGGGCGCGCACACGGCGGTGCTGGTGGGCGGCGGCAATATCGACGTCACTCTGCTCGCGCGCATTATCGAGCGCGGCCTGGTGCAGGACGGCCGGCTGATTCGCCTGCGCATCAATCTGCTGGACAAACCCGGCGCGCTGCACGAACTGACCCGGCTGATTGCGAGCCACCGGGCCAATATCGTTGACACGCTGCACAACCGCGCCTACTACGGCGTAAACCTCGGCGACACGACCATCGACATTACCATGGAGACGCGAGGCCCGGAACAGGTTGCCGAACTGCTCGATGCGTTGACAGCTGAGGGATACAAGCACAGCCGCGTGCTATAGATCAGGCTACGTCTGCTGCGGGCCGCTCAGGAAGCCAGGCGGTGGCCAAGTTCGCGGTCGCCGGGAAGCGTGGCGGGGAGTCCTGCAGTCAGGTGCGCCAGCGCTTCCGCCGCGCGGGCGAGTTGGAGCGCAGGACGGAAGGCGCCGCAGGTGAATGCGAAATGAGCCTGTTCAATCGCGCCGGTAAAGATCTTCCTTTTGACATGCTCCAACGGGAGAATCATCCCGCATTGTTATTGCTGCGGCTTGGGCGCGGAAGGGGCGGGCGCGGGCACGGGTACGAGCGGTTGGGTGGATTTCGGCTCGGGCGGCGAAGCATCCTTCGAATCGGGACCCTTGGCTGGCGCCGCTCCTGTGGAATCGGTGGACTCGTTAGGAGTCGGCTTCTTGGGGCCAGGCTCTGGGTTGGGCGGCTCGGCATTGGGGGGAGCCGACGACTTGGCGTCGGGCGGTTTGTCTTCCTCGGGTTCGGGCAGGAAAGCAGTGTCGGGATACGCGGCCCTGGTGGAAATGGCCTGAAGGATAGGCAGGTCGGCCTTGACCTGGGCAAGTTTGCCGGCTTTGCGCTGGAGATACTTCGCCTTGGCCGGATCGGCGAAGTAGGCGAGCAGGTCGCCTTTAATCCCGGCGGGCACCGGGCTCGCCGGGTCGCGCGTCATCAGGTGGAGCAGATCGGCGTAGGTATAGTCCTCCAGCGAGTAGGTCCCAGGGTAGACGGCGTCGCCCGTGTCCAGGTCGAGGTTGGGCAAATTCCCCGAGGTGGTGGCGCTGGCGAGTGTCTGGCGAAAGACGTCCACGGTGTGCATCAGAGAGTTGACGTAGTCCTGTTCGGTGGCAGGAGTGGGACCGCGCAGCGAGATATCGGAGAGCGGGCCGACCTTGGGGAGGATGAAGAGGAATCCGGCGAGCAGATGGGTGCCGATGCCGGCCTGGCGGCGGTAGGAGTCCCAATCATTCGCAGCGGAGAGGATCGCGATCTCCTGGTTGAATCGATCGAGCGCGGGGCTGGGCACGTCAGGCGGCATGCCGTTGCGGTGGAGAATGGTCTCGGCGTAGGCGACGCGCGGCAGCAGCGTGCGGACGGAGTAACGGTATCCGAACAGCTTGGGGTTGCTATGGCCGAGGACCTTCGCCAGATCGAGGCCGTAGGTGTCGTAGAACGCACGCGCCAGCAGAGGAACCGGGACGGCAAAGCCAATGCGGTTGAGGTAGCGCTCGGGAGCGAGGCGATGCTTGGTGATGGCGTTGATGTCGAAGGCGAACTCGGCGCGGACGTGCTGGTGCGGGCCTTCGGCGTAGTTGACGTTGGGGCCGTACTTCGCTGCTAGCTCCGGAAACGCCTTGCCCACCGCCAGGTTGATCGCTTCGGGGTGACCGAGCGTGTCGCCCAGGTAGTGCGACAGCGCGCCGATGGCGAAGGCGACGTCGTTGGCGTCCTTGGAGTCGCGGAAGAGGGCGCGGATGAAGTCGCCGGTGCGGACGTAGTGGAGCAGGTCGGAGAAGATCGGCTTGCCGAAGGGATAGTAGCCGAGATCCTGGATGACGCATCCGCCATACGCGTACGCACGGGCCTCGCGGAGTTGCGCGGGAGTGAGGTTCGGGAAGCGCCTGAGCAGGAGCGGCTGAATGGAGCCGTTCCAGGCGATGTCGATGATCTCTTCGTGGGTGAGGACGGAGTAAGCTCCCGCAGGCCGCGACGACGCAACCAGAAAAAGCAGGATGAGAATCGCTGAACGCCAGAACTTGGATAGCATTGCCATAGGCCTGTGCAGTTGGATGCCGCGCGGCGATCAGGCGTCCGGGTGCAAGGCCCTGGTCAGGCTTCCGCCGGCGGCGGCGAGACGCTCCTCGGCCTGGCTGCGGGGCAGCGAGAGCAGTTGCATGGCGATGGCGACCTTCACTGAGTCGGCCTCGATCAGCAGCCGAGTCGCGGCGTAGCGATCGCATCCGGTGGCGGCCATGATGATGCGGTGGGCGCGGTCGATGAGCTTGTCGTTGGTCGGCTTGACGTTCACCATCAGGTTGCCGTAGACCGCTCCGGTGCGCACCATGACGCCGGTGGAAAGCATGTTGAGAACGAGCTTGGTCGCGGTCCCGGCCTTCATGCGGGTGGAACCGGTGATGACCTCGGGGCCGGTGACCGGAGTGATGGCGAGGTCGACGATCTTGGTGACGGGCGAATCCGCGACGCAGGCGAGGCCGATGGTGAACGCCGGCAGCGCACGCGCGTGGAGGATCGCGCCGAGCACGTAAGGCGTGCGGCCGCTGGCGGCAATGCCGACCAGCGTATCGGGCGTGAGCGCGGCAGCGTCGGTTGCATCGGCGATGCCGAAGCCGGCGCGGACCAAGTCGCGCGCGCCTTCGTCGGAGGAGTCTTCGGCGTGCTCGGCGGAGTTGCGGAGCGCTTCGTCGCCGCCGGCGATGAGGCCCTGAAAGAGCGCGGGCGGCACGGAGAACGTGGGCGGGCACTCGGAGGCGTCGAGAACACCGAGGCGGCCGCTGGTTCCGGCGCCGATGTAGAAGAGCCGCCCACCGCGGGCGAAGCGTTCGGCGATGACGTCGACGGCTTGCGCGATGACGGGGAGCTGGGACGCGACTGCGGTTGCAACAGTCGCGTCCTCCCGGTTGATTAAGGTGAGCATCTCCAGGGTGGAAAGCTCATCGATGTGTTCGGATTTCAGGTTGCGTGTTTCGGTAGTGAGTAAACTCAGGTCTGGCATGTCTCCTATAGTTTACTTCCCGACAACGACGATCTCGAACGATCCGGGAATCATCGGACCACCGCGACCGCGGAATCCGCCCGGACCGCCAAAACCGCCGGGTCCACCGGGTCCGCCGGGGCCTCCAGGACCGCCGGCTGCGGCTGGCGCTGCTGGTGCAGGTGTTGCCGGTGCAGCAGCGGGCGTTGGCGGCGCAGGTGGTGGGCCGTACTCAGCGGTGATCAGCAGCAGGTGGCCGGTCTTGGTGTCGAGGGTGATGGTCTTGGCGCGGACTGGGGTGGTCACCGTCTGCTCGACGGCGAAGCTGGTGGGCGAGTTCTCCTTGACCACGGTGAGAGTGCCGTCGCCCTGCGACGTGAAGGCTTCCATGGTGGCTGGGTTGAAGGTGGCTCCGTCGCAGCCCTGGCCGATGGGCAGCGTGGTGAGGACCTTGCCGGAGGCAGCGTTGACGATGACCATGACCTGGGGCGTGCGGCAGGCGGCGAAGAGGATGCCGTTCCTGGCGTCGAGCGCGAGGCCGGCGCAACCGTCGCCATTGGACTTGATGTCGATGGTGTGATCGAGCTTCATGGTGTTGGCGTCGATGACGGCGATGGCGCCCTTGTCTTCGATGTCGACGTAGATCTTGTCCTTGCCGTCGAACTGGCCCTCCTCGGGCGCGCCGCCGATGTCGATGGTGGTGAGGATGGAGCCATCCTTGTCATCGATGACGGTGATGTTGGGCTGGGAGTGAGAGAGATCGTAGAAGCGGTGGTTCACCCAATCGTTGAGGTAGCCGTCGGGATTGCCCTGGACCGGGATGGTCTTGATGATGGCGAAGGTCTTGGCGTCGAACATGGTGATGGCCCGCGACGTGGCAAAACCGTGGCCGGTTACGTCGTCGACGACCGCGCCGTGGCCGCTGGTTCCGGGGATGTCGCCGACCTGGGCGAAGGTGTCGAGATTGAAGACGCCGATGTGGCCGGCGGCGCCGGAGCGCGCAACGTAAAGGGTTCGGTTGGCGGAATCGGTCGTGACGTAGTCCATCCCACCATCGCCGCCGACCTTGACGGTCTGCAGCACTTTGTATGGGCCAGCCTGCGCGAGGGCGGCGAGTGGAAGCGCGAGGGTGAGGGCGGCAACTAAGAGCGGCTTGTGCGACATAACGGTTGAGTCTCCTGGTGATTCGTAAGCAGTGCCGTGCCGGACCTCCGCGCCAACGCAGATTCTAGCCCCAGCCAGCAAGCTGGCCGGGGACCCCGGATTCGGCGCGCGCGAAAGGCGGTTCATCGTAGCATCGGCAAGGATACGTCACGCAACCTTAAGCCGGTGTGAAGCGGTTCGGCGCGCGCTGCGAATGGTACCCCCCGGGGGGTATATACCACCTAAGCGACGTATCGAAACAGGTTAGGCCAGGACTTGGTACATTTTTTGTGCCCCAGAGACGCCGATGCGCTCCGGAAAATGGAGAACCCGGCGCAAGGCCGGGTTCCTGAATCAATGCTACTGGTTAAAGCATAGCAGATTGGGCGTAACTCATCTGCTATCCACGGGCGCATTAAAAAGGCGCGTGGTTGTTGGGGATTTCGAGTTTTCAACCGTTTTGAGGGCTTGACAACATTTCGCGAAGGCTTAACCGCGAGGCTTAACACGGATGGACGCACGGATGAAGAGCGGGGGTTGGGCGGGAGAAAGGGACGGGAGGTTGCGGTGGGTGGAGTTTGCCGCAGGTCCTTCGACTCGCTGCGCTCGCTCAGGATGACAGTTCTGTTGAGAATGAGAGACCCCACGATAGGCGCTCTGCCACCCCAGCGGGCAAAGGCGGCCCGCCGGGGGCCCCGATCGCTGCGCCGATCATGGGGCACCCGGCTTATTGAAGCGTTTGCGGCCTTAGTTGAATGAGAGGGTTTCACCGTCCAGTTGGGGAGTGATGGCAAACAGCACGTCTCCCGGCTGATGGTTGGCGCTGGCGGTGGCGGCGTACACCTGGGTGCCGGCGGGCGCTTTGATGGTGACGGAAGCGTGCGGCTTGACCGTGTAGACCTTGTCATTGACCTTGACGTCCTGCGAGATCACGCCCTTGTTGTAGAGCTTGATCGCAACAGTTGCGTCCTTGGTTGCCCTGGCGGCGAAGTATGGGTGCATCAGGTTGCCGACGGACCCGGCGTTGGCTGCCGTTGGGGCGATGGCCCCGGCGAGAATCAGAACCGCAATCGAACTTACAAGGAAACGAGTTTTTTGCAGCATTGGGAAGCCTCTCTATTGGCTGGAGCCCACTTGCAGGACTGTTGCTCCAACCGCGAATGAGATTAGTCTCTTTATGATTTGCGCACAATGACAATGTGTAGTACTTTCATTCTTCCGAATTTTATTCGGAATTGCCTATCGCAAAGAGGATCTTATGGACTTTGACAGAAAAGATTTCGCCCTGCTGGAAGCGCTGCAGGCAGACGCCTCGCAACGGCTTGAGGACCTGGCCAAGGTGGTTCATCTGGCGCCCTCCTCCGTGCACGATCGTGTGCGGAGACTGGAGCGGGCGGGCGTGATTCGGAACTGGACGATCCATGTCGACGCTCCGAGTGTCGGGCTGGGAGTTCTGGCCTTGATTGGCATCAGCGCGAGCAAGCCGTGTTCCATGCTGATCGAAGAGCTGCGAACGATTCCATCGATTGAAGAATGTCACGCTGTGGCCGGGCCGCTCTCGTTCATCCTGAAGGCCCGCTTGAGGGATACCGCGGGGCTGCTGGCGTTGTGCGAGCGCCTGCGGCACATCCCGGGAATCGAAAATACGGAGACGACGATCGTACTGGAGACGCAGATCGAACGGCCCATCCCGCTGAAGACCCTGGCGGCAGCCGGAAGGGCGTAGCCCGCCCGGGCAAAGCTGGGCGACCGATGTGACCGTGCGCACATCGCGACCGGGCCGCGGCAGGTTTAAATACAAAAACGGGAAACTGCCGTCGGATCGATCTGGGATCGATCTGGGATGGACTGAACAAATGCTGCAATGGGAGTTGAGCCTAATGGTCTGCGAAGACGTTTGCCCTACCTATACGGTTGACAAGGAATTTCTGATTCAAGCCGCGGACATCTGCGAGGCGCTGACGAACCTGACCTACCTGATCCGGATGGACTCCGGCGAGCCGGGCAGGGTGCAGTCGTACGTGGAGATGGTCGAAGAGCGGACTCACGCCCTGGGGTCGCTGCTCCATGCCATCGCAGGGGAAGACGGCCCACAGTAAAGCAGTAATGTTGCCGCCGGCCCGGCCAGGGCCGAGGAGCGGTTGCGCGCGCTGGGAGACCTGCTGCGATCCGCCGGGTGGGAAAGTTGACCGGGAGCAGGCTTAGCCGCGGGTCTTCAGGCCCAGAAGCTTGAGTAGAAACGGCGACAGATGCAGGTTGAGCGTTGGCCCCTTGCGGTTGGATTCGGTCTCGGCCACGGCGCTGGATGGTCTTTGTTCCTTCCGCAACTGGAAGCAGGGACTCAATAGCTTGGCCTTTCTGTGAGGGTCGCGGTTGAGAGTTGCCGGGCGGCGGCCGCGGTGACGCGCGGGACCGCGTAGGTTTTGTAGACGCTGATGTGGAAGCACGCCTGTTGGAACTCCTCCTCGACATCGATCTTGCCCTGGTCGACGAGCGGGCTGAGGTAGGCGCGCACCCAGGCGATCTGGGCGAGGGAAAGGCCGTGCTTGGCGATGTCGACGGCCTGGCCGGTGAGGTGGGGCGAAGCTTCTTCGCCGGCAGCGGACGCGGCGTTGCCGTTGGTGCGGAGCAGGCGCTGCTGGAAGGCGACCGTGCGCACGGCAGAGTTGACCTGAAGCGGCGAGTGGAAGATCGAGTAGAAGTCGCGGGAGAATGAGACGAGGAATGCGGAGGTCCAGGGACGCGAGTAGCGGCGATTCTCCGGCAGGCGCTCGTCGACGCGGAGGGTTTCGCCGGTGGGCAGGGCTACCAGCTTCTTCTCGCGCAGGAGGTCGAGCAGGGCGTCGTCGTCCTGAACGCGATCGAGGCCCTCGCGGTCGGCCATGAGGTTCTGGTGGAGGAGGATTTCGCGCGAGCCGTAGAGCGGCGGTGGCACGACCAGGCGGCCGCGGCCGTCGTAGAGCGAAGCCATGCCGAGCGGGGGCAGCAGGGCGGGCGACGTTTCGGCGATGGACTGGATGGGAGGCAACACTTGCGCGGAAGCCATGGCGGGGGAATCCTCGTCGCCGGTCGCGGTGCCGTCGCCGGGAAGACGGGTGGCGGCCGGCGAAGAGGTGGCGCGGGCGGCGGCAAGGATGGCGTCGCGAGCGGCCGCGTCGCGCTGGGCGCGCTGCCATGCGGGGTCGCGACGATCGAAGGCCACGGCAGTGGGATGGGCAGCCTGGAGGAAGTCGCGGCTGGATGCTTTGCGCGCGGAGGTGCGGACGGTTGGCTCGATCGCGCGGGCAGCGCGGTGGGTGCTCGAACGCGCGGCAAGGCTACGCATGCTCCAATCGCGGGCCGACCGATGGCTGGACGGGGTGGCGACCAGGCGGGCGGGTGGGCGCGTAAGCGTCCGGGTTGGCTTTGCGGCGTGCAGGCCTGGGCACACCAGGAGCCAGATCAGCGCCGACATGACAGCGGTCGCGGCTTTTCGTTGCATCCTAGGTTTTTGGAGGCGCGGAGGCGCCCAGAGCAACTTTTACCCTATCTGGAACGTAGACATGCGATAAGTGTTTAGTCAGGTTCTGTGTACCGATGGGTTAATGCGGTTGCCCGCGATATCGGGCGATTCATCAATAACTTCAGGGCGTTTCCTGGCCGGGAGAGGCCCGTGCGGCAAACCAAAACGGAGCTACAAGGAGGAAGGGTGCGTCGAGTGCTGGCGGGAGTTGGCGTGGTGGCAGCGGCAGTGCTGGTGGGGTCGTGGTTGCGGCCGGTGACAGCGCAGGAGGGGGCGAATACGCCCGCGTTCTACACGGAGAAGGTGCGGTCGATACTGCAAACGAATTGCGGGAAATGCCACTTCGACATGAACCACAAAGGCGGACTGAGCCTGATGACCAAGGCGTCGACGCTGAAAGGCGGACGAGACGGCGTGGTGATTGTGCCGGGCGATCCGGCCAATAGCCTGCTGGTAAAGCTGATCCGGCACGAGGGGCCGCCGGACGACCCCAAGCCCATGCCGCCGAAGTCGCCGAAGATCAGCGATGAGGACATTGCGACCATCGAGCAGTGGGTGAAGGCGGGCGCGGTGATGCCCAACGATCCGCCGCAGTAGGCAGTAGGCGCGACAGTTTTCTCATTGAAAAGAATGGGGGAGCAGCGATGAGTTTCTTGAGTTGCCTCTTGCGGAAAGATATAGCTTAAGATATGGTGTATATAAGATATATCGAAAGACATATCGAAGGCTGAGGAGAAGAAACAATGAGAGAACGAAGTTTTGAAATGGATGAAGGCAGGAGAGAGTCCCGTTGCGACCGGCGGGGCGGATTTGAGTGGGGGCAGCGGCACGAGCATGGTTTTGGCGGCCGGGGACGGGGTGGTTTCGGCCACTTTTTCGGCGGACGGGAGCACGGCGGCGGGTTCGACCGGGGCTTCGGCCGAGGACGGGAACGGCTGTTCGATGCCGGCGATGTGAAGCTGGTGATTGTGAAGTTGCTCTCGGAGCAGCCGAGCTATGGGTATCAGCTGATCAAGACCATGGAGGAGCGGCTTTCAGGTGGTTACACGCCAAGCGCGGGAGTGATTTATCCGACGCTGACGATGCTGGAGGAGGAGGGGCTTGCCGTTGCGTCTTCCGAAAACAACAAGAAGGTGTATTCGCTGACCGCTGAAGGAACGGAATACCTGGAAGCGAACAAGCGGCGGGTTGAGGAACTGTTCGCGCGGCTGGAAGAGGCGGGACAGGGATTCGAGCGCGGGCGATCGCCGGAGTTGATGAAGGCTTTCCTGAATCTGCGCGGAGCGGTGATGGCGCGGGTGACGCGCGGCAACGTGAAGCCGGAGCAGATCCAGAAGATGACGGAAGCGATCAACGCGGCGGCGGAGGCGATCGACGAGATGTGAGGGCGTTCACACGCCTTTTTGCTGCTTCGCATGGTCCTCCCGTTGGTCGGCACGCAATCTCGTTTGCGACCGTCGGGAGCACCCCGCAAGGCCCAATACAATTCACGAAGTTGACCGGCGGTACTGGATGAAAAGGAGAACTATGAAGTTTGGTTCAAAATCAATTGAGAACGTCGGGACGACCCGCGAGGGCTTTACCAAGATCTATGCGGAGACCAATCCACCGTGGGATATTGGCAGGCCGCAGCCGCCGTTTGTCGCAGTCGCCGACCAGGTGGTGAGTCCGGTGCTCGACTCGGGCTGCGGCACGGGCGGCACATCGCTTTACTTCGCCTCGCTGGGCCACACGGTGACCGGGATCGACTTTGTCGAAGAGGCGATTGGCCGGGCACGCGCCAAGGCCGCCGCACGCGACCTTGCAATTGATTTCCAAGTCAAGGACGCGATGACACTGGGAGAGTGGGACGAGCGCTTCGCCAGCGTGATCGACAGCGGGCTGTTTCACATCTACGCCGGAGACGAACGGAAACGCTACGTGCGGGGACTGGCGCATGTTCTGAAGCCGGGCGGGCGGCTGTTCCTGTTCAGCTTCAACGACGACCCGGATTGGCCCGGCGGCGGAGTGTCGCGGCAGGCGCTGTACGAGGCCTTCGCCGATGGCTGGGAGATTGAATCGCTCGAACTGGCAGACGGCGAGGTGAATCCTGCGTTCGAGGCGGAGTCGCCGGGGCACTTTGCGGGCAAGAAGATGTGGTTCGCGGTGATCCGGCGCAAAGGCGCACCCGCCTTGGTGGGCTAAGCGGCTCGCGAGGACTGGCTGGCGAAGGTCCTTACAGCTTCGCCATCCAGTGCAAGGCCACAGTTCCATTAGCCCGTGGACCGTTTTGTCAACTGCGCAGCTTGTATGCGGGCAACGGGTGGTTTTCCTGTCTGGCGTTTCGACTTATTTAGGCGCGGCTTGCGTGGGCGTAGCGCGGGTGCATCGATCACTGCCAAGGCCGAGCCTTCTACCTTTTGCAGGTAGGCTACGATGTCGAAGAAGTTGGTGATGGTGGGGTTTCCCTTTGGGCCGAGCATCTGCATCAGGGTCTTTGGGGAACGTCCGACGGCCTCGCCCAACGCCACAAAGCCGACTGTGCCGTTGATGTACTTGCGCAGAACGGATTTTCCCGTCTCCACGTCGCCAGAGACGACGCAGCCGACCGCCTCGCGCAGGAACGCTCGGCGGTACTCAGCATTATTCTGCAGGTCTGCCCGTACGGTTTCGTTGAAGTCCCTGGTTGTGGCCATCTCAGCTCCGTTTCTCTTGCTTGTATTGCTTCCAAAGCATCTTTGCCACGGCGATATCGGCCGGTTGCCGCTGCTTGGTTCCACCGACAAGCAGGATGACCAGCGTCTGCCCATCCATGCCGCAATACACGCGATAGCCGGGGCCGAAGTTCAACCGCAGTTCCATGACACCCGCCCCGATGCCCTTCGCGGCTGATGTATTGCCGCGTTCAAGACGATCCAAAGCTACGTCGATCCGTGCTCGTGTCGTCGGGTCCAGCTTTGCACGCCATAACCCGAAGCGATTCCGTCCGGCGTTGTCGACGTACTCGCGGACCTGAATCATAGATCGATAGTAACATATATTATACCGCACGACGGCACGGACAAGGGGGCGACGGAGCGGCCGCGGTGCGGAGGCGGGTCAGCCGGTGTTGCGGAGGCCGGCGGCGATGCCGTTGATGGTGGCGGTGATGGCGCGGTCGAGCTCAGCGGAGGCGGGCTGGCCGGCGGCGGTGGCGGCACGCTTGCGGCGGAGGAGTTCGACCTGGATCAGCGACATGGGGTCGACGTAAGGGTTGCGCAAGCGGATGGAGTGCTCGAGCACGGTGTTGGTCTGGAGCAGGGCGGACTGGCCGAGGACGGCGAGGACCATGCGGCGGGTGAGTTCGAACTCGGCCTCGAGGACGGAGAAGACGCGGGCTCTCAGCCCCTCGTCTTCGACGAGGGCGGCGTAGAGCCGGGCGATGGCGAAGTCGGCCTTGGCGAGGCCCATCTCGACGTTGCGGATGATGTCGATGAAGAGGGGAAAGCCGCGGGCCATGGCCTGGAGCTGGGCGAGGTTGAGGGCTTCACGTTCGGACTGGGAGTCGGGGGGAACCGCAGGTCCTTCGACTACGGCGCTCGCTGAGCGAGCGCCTTCGCTCAGGATGACAGCGAGGCTGGCGGGAACGTTGTGCTGGATGAAGTGCTGCAGGGCGTGGCCGACGCCGAAGTACGCGGGCACAAGCTGGCGCGACTGCATCCAGCCGAAGACCCAGGGGATGGCGCGGA